>JBKOUY010000021.1:0-3262 GCA_046723645.1 Actinomycetota bacterium
GGAGAGCTACCCGCAGCTCCAAGCGGTGGACGTGTACCTGGGCTGGCTCGGGCGGTGGACGCGTCCGGTCCGGGCGCTGTCGACGTTGACGGCACCGTTCACGCGATCGGAGAAGGCCAAGGCGAACCTGGCCAAGCGCGCCGAGAAGCTGCCGGGCGCCCATCGCGAACCCGACGTCAACGGCCGCTCTCTCGTTCTGGGCACCGCCCGGGACGCATCGGGACGAGCTCTCGCCAAGACCGCCCTCACCGGACCCAACCCCTATGAGATGACCGGATCGCTGCTCGCTTGGGGTGCCGTGCGCGCCGCCGACCCCGACACCGCCCTCGCTCCCGGCGCGCACGGCCCCGTCGCCGCCTTGGGACTCGACGCACTTCTGCACGGGGCGGCCGCAGCCGGGCTGGAGGACGTCACCAGCCGAGCCCAGTCCACCTAAGAGCCATAACCAACCAACACAGAAGGAAGCTGACATGAGTAACGACACGAAGCCCCAGCGCGGCGCGACCACGTCGTACAAGAACGCCCCCACCCGCACCGTCACGGCCGGGGGCGTGGATTTCGCCTACCGAGAGCTCGGCCCGAAGACGGGCATCCCGGTGATATTTCTCACGCACCTGGCGGCGAACCTCGACAACTGGGACCCACGCGTCGTCGACGGCATCGCCGCGAAGCACCACGTGATCACCTTCGACAACCGAGGCGTCGGCGCCTCCAGCGGCAAGGTGCCCGACACGGTCGAGGCAATGGCGAACGACGCCGTCACGTTCATCCGGGCGCTCGGGTTCGAGAAGGTCGACATCCTCGGGTTCTCACTCGGCGGCATGATCACCCAAGTCATCGCCCTGCAAGAACCGCAGCTCGTCCGCAAGCTGATCCTCACCGGCACCGGCCCGGCCGGCGGCGAGGGCATCGACAAGGTGACCCGGATCTCGAACCTCGACCTCGCACGAGCGCTGCTCACCCTCCGGGACCCGAAGACCTACCTGTTCTTCACCAGGACCCCCAACGGGAAACGATCAGCCAAAGAGTTCCTGGCCCGGTTGAAGGAGCGCACCGAGAACCGCGACAAGGCCATGTCCCTATCCGGCTACCGCGCCCAACTGAAGGCCATCCACCGCTGGGGTCTGCAGCAGCCCGCCGACCTGTCCGTCATCGAGCAACCCGTACTGGTCGCCAACGGCGACAACGACAGGATGGTGCCCACCACCAACACCGTCGACCTCGATCGCCGCCTGCCCAACAGCGAACTCGTCATCTATCCCGACGCCGGCCACGGCGGCATCTTCCAGAACCACCGCGAGTTCGTCGAGACCACCCTCGAGTTCCTCGACCGGTAAAGAACCCGGCAACGAGAACAGAACCCACCACGACCCACGAGAGCACGAGCAGGCGTTGGCGACAACTACGTGGGCAGCATGGCGGTCGAAGTTCTGGCGGCAGCGGTCCGTAGATCGTGGTCGTCCGAAGGTCGGCGTGGTGGGCAGCGATCTGTACGTCTCGGAGCGGGACTCCGGCGTCGAGGGCGGCCATATGAACGCCGCTCGGAGCATGTGCGGGTGAACGCTGCCGAGCCCAGCGCGCTTGCCGATCGAACGGACCCAGCGATGGGCGGCTCGACAATCGAGCCGTTGGCCCTCGCGTCGTCGCAGGATCGGCCCCTCGTGGCGCTCGCCGACAGCCAGGTCGACGGTGCGAGCGGTTCGAGGCACGAGCGGGATAGTCGCCGGCTTGTTGCCCTTCCCGACGATCCGCAGCGTTCGATGGCCTCGCTCAACAGCGAGATCTTCGACGTTGGTGGCGCATGCTTCGCTCACCCGCAGCCCGTTGAGACCATGCAGCAAGGCAAGGGCGGCGTGCGCGTGGTCGTACCGCTCGGCCGTGAACAGGAACAACCCCAGCTCGGAGCGGTCCAGGCCGCGTGCGTCGGTGGGATGCACTGGTGGCCGTCGGACGTACTGGGCCGGGTTGGAGCCGATGCGGCCATCGACGTGAGCGAACCGGTAGAAGCCGCACACCGTGGAAGGTCGCCGGTCGATCGTCGACGCCGCGAGCCCGCGACGCTCCATCTGCCCTCGGAACAGCTCGATGTGCGGGCGCGTCGCCCTGAGGACCTCGACGGCGTTGTCGGCCGCCCACTGGAAGTAGCCCCGCACGTCGTGGCGGTACGCCTCGTGTGTCCGCCCGCTGTAACGCCCGACGAACGACACCGCCGCGAGTTCCGCCTCATCGAGCTTGAACCTGATGTCGGGTCGCTCGATGGCGGTCGTGATCGACTCGATAGTGGTCATCGCTGGTCGTCCTTGTGATGGAAGGTCCAGCCAACCGATCACCCGTCACCGGCGTTAGGGGACGGCCGTGCAGGACTCTGGGCGGATGCGCTGGTTCACGAACCTTGAGATGTCGCTACTCGGTCCGAACTGATCATCGATACCCCCACTCACCAACAGACCCTCCCTGTCGGACGAGTGTGGGCGATCAGGGCTGGACGACGACCCAGCCGCGGCGTTGCAGCTCGGCTGCCAGCTGCTCGGCCGGCATGCGCCGCAGCACCTGCTCGGCGGCCGACACCCGGGGGGTTGGCGGCCGGGGTGCGGCGAGCTCTCCTGACGACTCGGACTCCTGCAGTTGGGCGATGAATGCCGCCGCTTCGTCGCGCGTGAACTTCCCGGCCGCCTGGCGCTGGGTGAACCCCATCGGCCCGCGGGCGTCGCGAAAGTCGGTGTGGCCGGCGTCCTGTAGCAGCGTGAGCAGCTCCTGCACCTCCCGCCGAGACGCCGGCGGCCCTGCCTGCTGTCCGAATGCCATGCCCCCAGTCTCCCCGCCTGGCCACTCACTCCGGGGGATGTGCCCAAGGCTCAGCCCGCGTCTCACGAGGCGGCCGGGGGCGGACCACGAACGGGTGGCCTCGTGTCCCAGCGCTACAGCGATCCGGGAGCACATTTCGTGTGCACGAAAGCGGGCGGGTCCGGGAGTATCGCAACTTCACGTTCTTCCGCGAGTACTACAACCGCTGACCGCGAGCGCCCGTCCCCGCTGACGGCCGGTCAGCGGGGGCGGGTACCGCACCGCCGTCACCTTCGGCCGACACATCGAAGCCGGCGACAACGACACCCGAACTGAACCGTCTGATTGTGTATCCACCACGGCGTTGCGGTTCGTTCGTAGCGTCGAGGGGCCCCGGCGGCGTAGCTCTTGAACCGTCTGCCGGCCTTCGGGTTTGGCTTCCGAACGAGGTGCCTGCCGTCCGGGGTCTCGCCGTGGT
>JBKOUY010000013.1:0-8331 GCA_046723645.1 Actinomycetota bacterium
GGGTCGGCCAGCAGGATCAGCGCGTCGCCCGGCTCGAACGTCGAGGCCGACAGGCCCTGCAGCGCGATCCCCGCCGACGTGCGAGTCGCCTCGAGGCGAACCGTACGGGGCGGAGCTGCCAGGCGTCCGGCCCACAGGCCGAGAGCGGGCGCGTCCTCCACCTCCCGCGGCCCACCCAGGACGGCCACCGCGGTCGTGCCCACGAGGGCGCGGGGCCTCAGCATGCGATTGACCGCGGCGGCCATGTCGCCGAAGTCGTCACGGTGCTGCGGCGACGCGAACACGGCCGCGACGTCGGGTTCGGTCCCGAGCCGTTCGAGCACCGCGCCGATGACCTCGCCCGTGGCCTCGGCGGCGTCGGGGTGCTCCGACAGGGCGCTGGCGAACGTCATCGGACCCTCATGCGGGGGCGCGGTCCGGCCCCGGGACCAAGGTGTAGGGAACGACGGTGATGTGCCCGGCGCCGACGCGACACTGCGCCTCCACCGTGCCGTAGTCGGCGAAGTCGACCTCGGCCCGCACCAGTCGGTACGTGAACTTGCCCGGCTCCACCTGGAACGGCTGGACGTTGCGCGCCACCTGCTCGCCGTCCCGGCGGAACACGACCTCGAGGACGCCGCTACCGGACTCGTCGGGCGGGCACCGCACGACGACGATCAGGTGGGGCGCGACCGTCACGGGCGGCGGCGACGGCGCCACCGCCGAGAAGTGCACACCCGCGAGGTCGATCAGGGTCGGTCCGCCCTCGAACGTCGGCCGCAGGTCGATGGACTCGACGAACAGGGCAGCGACGATGTTCATGCCCCCGAAACTAGTGGGGTGGCTCGTCGAGCCACTCCGCGAGGGACGATCCGGTCAGCCGGTGCGAACTGGTTCTCGCACCGGGGGACGGTCGTGGCGCACGCGGGCCCACCCGAACCGGCGCAGGAACCGGATGAACGGCCACGAGGGGTCGTACTCGCCCCGGCGGAATGCCAGCCGGGCCGAGGTGGGGGCGGCGTGGTGGTTGTTGTGGAGCCCCTCGCCACCGGTGAGCCACGCCAGCCACTGGAGGTTGGTGGCCTGGTTGTCGTGCGGCCGGGCGCCGAAGGTGTGCGTCACCGCGTTGATCGAGGCGTTGAGCGATAGGTACAGCACCACGTGGACGGCGGCGGCGAGGGCCGCCCAGATCGGCCCGAGGAGGAGGACCAGCAGTGCGATGCCGATGCCCAGCCCGAGCCAGCCGTGGTCGAACAGCGCCCGGTCCCAGCGGTCGGGGGGAAGGTCGCGTGCGTAGCGGGGGACGGTCACCCCGTCCCGGGCGGCCCGCCGGTAGAGCGCGGGGTTGGTGAGCTGGACCCGCACCCACCCGAGTAGGACGGGGGAGTGGGGGTCGCCCTCGACGTCGGTGAACGCATGGTGGCGCCGGTGCACCGCCGCCCACTCCCGGGGCTTGAGGCCCGTGGAGATCCATATGATCACCCGGAACGCGAACGCTACGGCGGGCGCCAGCGTGACCGCCCGATGGGCGAGCGTGCGGTGCAGGTAGACCGTGGTCGCGAAGTTGGCGACTTGGCTCGTGACGATGCCGACCAGCACGGCGATGACGGGCGCGGGCATTGAGGGGAGGGTATCTACCGACAGGTCGGTAGACAACGAAGCGCCCGCAGCGGCCGGTAGCCTCCCACCCCGTGGCGAATGAGGGCGAAGGCAGCTCGACGCGGGAGGCGATCCTGGTCGAGGCGAGGCATTGCTTTGCCCAGAACGGCTACGAAGGCACGTCGCTGAACGACATCGCCGCGGGTGTCGGCATCCGCCGCGCCAGCCTGCTGCACCACTTCCACTCGAAGGAAGCGATCTACCAGGCGGTGTGCGAGCGCGCCGTGGCCGACTGGGGCGAGTGCATCGAGCAGGCCGTCAGCGGGCCGGTCGGCGAGGGCTGGAACTACGTCGACCAGGTGCTCACCGCCGCCGTGCGGTGGTTCGCCCAGAACCCCGAGTTCGTTCGCCTAGTCCGCCACGAGTCCCTGACCGCCGGCGACCACCTCGGCTTCGATCTGGGCATGGCGATCCGTCCGTGGTTCGAGCGGGCGGTGAACCACTTCGACCGCGAGATGGGCGCCGGCCGGTTTCGCAAGCACGATCCCGAGCAGCTGCTGATCAGCGGCTACGGCGCGGTGCTGAACTACTTCAGCGACGTGCACTTCCTCGAGAGCCTGCTCGGCAGGGACCCGATGACCGAGGAGGCCATCGAGGCCCGCATCGAAGCGGTCCGCGAGTTCTTCCGGGCTGCGCTCGAGCCCTGACGCGCTGAGCCTCCGACGCTTCCCGTGGCTCGGCAGGCCGCTTGCCCGCCGCGATGATATCAAGTAGTATACGAAGTATGCTACCGGGATCGAGTCACCCATGAGCGTCCGGCACGCACTGTTGGCGCTCCTCAGCGAGGGGCCGAAGTACGGGCTCCAGCTCCGCCAGGAGTTCGAGGCGGGCACCGGCGACGTGTGGCCGCTGAACGTGGGTCAGGTGTACACGACGCTCCAGCGGCTGGAGCGTGACGGGCTCATCGAGTCCGACGACACCGGCGAGGACGGGCCCCAGAAGGGCTTTCGCATCACCGCGGCGGGAGAGACGGAGCTGGACGACTGGCTGCGGACGCCGCCGGACATGCCATCGCCGCCCCGCGACGAGCTCGTCATCAAGGTCCTCGTCGCGTTGCGGGTCCCGGGTATCGATGTCCGAAAGCTCGTCCAGACCCATCGCCGGCACCTGGTCGAGCTGATGCAGCAGTACACGAGGCTGAAGGCGGAGACGACCGACGGCGACATCGGCTTGGCGCTGGTCGTGGATGCCGAGCTCTTCCGCCTCGACGCGGTGGTGCGCTGGCTCGACGCGGTGGACGGCCGGCTCCCGAACCTGCCCGCCGCTGAGCCCACGGCCCGGTCGCGATCGGCGCCGGAGCGGCTGCGCAGGAGGATGGGGGTGCGGCGATGACGGCCCTTGAGCTGGAGGGCGTGTCCAAGGTCTACGGCGAGGGCGCGGCCGAGGTGCGGGCCCTGGTGGACGTGGACCTGTCGGTCGAGCTCGGCGTGCTGGTTGCCGTCATGGGCCCCAGCGGCTCGGGCAAGAGCACGCTGCTCACGATCGCAGGGAGCCTCGAGGAACCGAGCGCGGGTGAGGTGAGCGTCGGCGCCGCCCGGCTCTCGGCCATGTCGCGCGACGAGCGGGCGCGCCTTCGGCGGCGCTCGATCGGTTACGTGTTCCAGGACTTCAACCTCCTGGCGGGGCTCACGGCGATCGAGAACGTGACCCTCCCCCTCGAGCTCGACGGCGTCGCCGCCCACAAGGCCCGGGGCGCGGCCATGGAGGCGCTGGAGCGGCTCGACATCGCCGACAAGGCCCAGCGGTTCCCCGACGACCTGTCCGGTGGCGAGCGACAACGGGTGGCCATCGCCCGCGCCATCGTCGGGGACCGCTACCTGCTGCTGGCGGACGAGCCCACGGGAGCGCTCGACTCGGTCAACGGCGAGGCGGTGATGCGACTGCTGCGCGCCGCGTGCCGGAGCGGGGTGGCGGGCGTTGTCGTGACCCACGAGGCGCAGTCGGCCTCGTGGGCCGACCGCATCGTGTTCCTGCGCGACGGGCGCGTCGTCGATCAAACCGCGCCGCTCGCGGGTCCCGAGTCTCTGCTCACGCCCGGTCCGGCGCGGTGAGCATCTCGTTCACCGGCGGTGCGCCCGCCCGACGGGCGCTGGTCCGGTGGGCGCTCCGGATGTTCCGCCGCGAGTGGCGCCAGCAGGTCCTGGTGCTGGCGCTGCTCGGCCTCGCGGTCGCGATCGCGGTGGGGGGCTCCTCCACCGCATACAACATGGCGCCGCGCCGCGATGCGGTGTTTGGCAAGGCCGACCACCGGCTGGTGTTCGACGTGTCCGGCACCCAGCGAGACGCGATCGACGCCTACCTGGCGGCGGCGCGGGACTGGTTCGGTCCTGTCGATGCGATCGGCGAGCGCCGCGTCCCGGTGCCGGGGTCGGCCGAGTCCATCCAGCTCCGGGCCCAGGACCCCGACGGCGAGTTGGGAGCCACCATGCTGCGGCTCCGGGACGGGCGCTACCCAGGGAGACGCGGCGAGGTGGCGGTGACCGACGACGTGGCACGGTCCTTCCAGGTCGGCGTGGGTGACACGCTGACCCTGGATGGCCCGGCGTGGACCGTGGTCGGCGTCGTCGAGAATCCCCACGACCTCGACGACGAGTTCGCCCTCCTGCCGCCGTCGTCGCGCGACGAGCTCGACTCCCTCGTGGTCCTCGTGACGGCCTCCGACGCGCGGATCCGGGAGTTCCCGAGCGGGCGCGAGCTCGGCGCCGGCCACGTCGAGGCGCGTGGCACCACCGAGAAGGGGGCCGCCGCAGCTGCCGCACTGGCCGCTTCCGCCGTGGTCCTGCTGCTCGTCTGCCTCATAGCGGCGGCCGGGTTCGCGGTGGTCGCCCAGCGCCGACTGCGCCAGCTGGGGATGCTGGCGGCGACGGGGGCAACCCGGAGGCAGCTTCGCCTCGTGGTGGTGGCCAACGGCGCGGTGGTCGGTGTGATCGCGGCGGTCGGTGGTGCGCTTGTCGGCCTGGCCCTGTGGATCGCGATCGCGCCGCGGCTGGAGGCGGTGGCGGGGCACCGGATCGGCCGGCTCGACGTTCCCTGGCCACAGATCGGTCTCGCCATGTTGCTCGCGGTCGCGGCTGCGACCGCCGCTGCTTGGTGGCCGGCGCGCACGATGGCGCGGGTCGCGGTCACACGCGCCCTGTCGGGTCGCCCGCCGGAGCCGCTGCGGACGCGGCGCTCGATCGTGCTGGCGACCCTCCTGGTCGCGGGCGGCGTCGCCAGCCTGGTGGCGGGGATCGATGCGACCAGGGACGACGCCGACCCCAGGCTGGTGATCTTCGGGGCGTTGGCGATCCCGCTGGGGATCGCCCTGTTCTCCCCGCTGGCGATCCGGGCCGTCGCGCCGGCGGCGGTGCGCCTCCCGATCGCGGCCCGGCTCGCCCTGCGCGACCTGGCCCGGTACCAGGCCCGCGCAGGGGCGGCCCTGGCCGCCGTCAGCCTCGGGCTGGGGCTCGCGGTGGCGATCGTGATCGCCGCGGCCGCGGCGGAGTACCGCCCCGACGAGGGAAACCTGTCGGACCGGCAGCTGATGCTCCGGATCGACGAGACCAACGAGGTGGGGACCCCCCTGTCCGTTCCGGGGCAGGTGCCGGCCGACGCGCCCGACCTGGTGGCGGCGGTCGACCGGATCGCCACGGCGCTCGGCGATCCTGACGTCGTCGCCCTGAATGTGCCGAGCGACCCGGCCGGCGTCGAAACCACCGGTGGGCAGATCGTCCGGCCGCCGCTGGCCCTGGCCAGGGCGGTGGGCGACGTGTACCGGGAGGTCGGGCCCCTCTACGTCGCCACGCCCGAGGCGCTGCGCCATGCCGGCGTCGACCCGGCGTCGGTGGGCTCCGACGTCGAGGTCCTCACGCCCGAGGCGGGCCGGCTGTACGTCGTCGGGGCGGCCGCGCGGCCCATACGGGTGCATGAGCCGGAGCGGATCGAGGTCCCGGCCTACACGTCCTCGCCGAGGTCGTTCATCACGCCCGACGCGCTGGCGCGGCACGGGTGGGAGGCGGTCCCGGCTGCGTGGCTGCTCGAGACCAGGGCGCCACTGACGGCCGAGCAGCTGGTCGACGTCCGGGAGCAGGCTGCCGACGCGCGCCTGCAGGTCGAGGCCCGGAGCCAGCAGGCGGGGTTGTCGC
Source organism: Actinomycetota bacterium (assembly GCA_046723645.1). GTDB lineage: Bacteria > Actinomycetota > Acidimicrobiia > Acidimicrobiales > VFJN01 > DASQUK01. The sequence continues at coordinate 5,763 of JBKOUY010000013.1, forward strand.
AGCTGCGATCCGGAGCGACGGCGGCTGGAGTCCTACTGGCGCTCGGCATCCTGGCCATAACCGTGGGCCTGGTCCGCACCGAGACCGCCGGGGACCTCCGGACGCTCACGGCCGTCGGCGCGCCGAGGCGTGTGCGCCGAGCGGTGACCGGAGCGACCGCCGGGACGCTCGCGCTGCTCGGCGCAGTGCTCGGCACTGCCGGTGCGTACGCAGCCCTCGCCGCCGGCTACGCCGACGACCTGGCTGCGCTGCGCCCGGTGCCGGTCGCCAACCTGTTGACCATCGCGGTCGGCCTCCCGATCGTCGCCGCCGCGGCCGCGTGGTTGCTGGCCGGCAGGGAGCCGCCCACCGTCGCGCGCAGCCCGATGGACTAGCGGGCGCTGCCTGACTTCGGGCCCCTTCCCGGCCCTGGGTACTCTCACCGGCCGTGCCCACGCTCTCGGAGGCCGCATCCAAGCAGCTGCTGGCGGGCTTCGGGGTGCCGTTCGCTCCGGAGCGGGTCGTGGGCTCCGCAGACGAGGCGGTCGGTGCCGCCGACGACCTCGGCTACCCGGTGGTGGTCAAGCTGGGCGGAGCCGGCATCGCCCACAAGACCGAGCGGGGGCTGGTCCGGCTCGGCCTCGCATCCGCCGAGCCGGTGCGCGACGCCGCCGCCGCGCTCCTGGGGGCGGCGACGCCCGAGGACGGCGACGTCCACCTCCTGGTGGCCCCGATGCTGCGGGCCACCCGCGAGCTGATCGCCGGTCTCCACCACGACCCGCAGTTCGGCATGACCGTCATGCTCGGGGTCGGCGGCATCCTGGCCGAGGCGGTGGCCGACGTGAGCTTCCGGCTCGTGCCGATCGAGCCGGTCGACGCGGACGAGATGATCGACGACCTGGCGCTCCAGGCGCTGCTGGGTGAGTTCCGCGGCGAGCCGGCGGTCGACCGGGCGGCGGTCGCCGACGTGCTGCTGGGCCTGTCGCGGGCGGCCACCGAGCGCGAGGACCTGGCGTCCGCCGACCTCAACCCGCTACTGGTCGTCGACGGGCGCCCGGTGGCGGTTGACGCGCTGGTGGAGGTTCGCTGATGCCGGGCGCCCGCCCGGGGACCGACCGGTTCCGGGCGCTGTTCGAGCCGCGGGGGGTGCTGGTGGCCGGCGCGTCGACGCATCCCGGCAAGTTCGGCTTCGTCAGCCTCCACAACATCCTGGCCTGCGGATACGAGGGCGGGATCTTCGCCACCAACCGCGACGGGGCCGAGGTGCTGGGGGTCCAGACGGTGGCCGAGGTCGATGACCTGCCCGACGGCGAGATCGACCTCGTCTTCGTGTGCACGCCGGCGTCCGCCAACGCCGAACTGCTGCGGGCATGCGCCAAGAAGGGCATCACCGCGGCATTCATCGCCTCGGCCGGCTACGGGGAGATGCAGACCGACGAGGGACGCCGGGCCGAGGCCGAGCTGGTCGCCCTGGCAGACGAACTCGGCATCCTGCTCGCCGGCCCCAACGGCCAGGGCGTCGTGTCGCCGCCGGCCAAGCTGTGCGCACAGATCGTGGCGCCGTTCCCGCCCCGCGGGCACATCGGCATCGCCAGCCAGTCCGGCAACTTCGTCAGCTCGTTCGAGAACTACGCCCAGCTGAGCGGGGTGGGCGTGAGCCGTGCGGTGTCGGCCGGCAACGCCGCCGCCGTCACCATCCCCGACTATCTCGACTACTACGCGGACGACCCCGAGACCCATGTCGCCCTGGCGTACGTGGAGAGCGTGGGCGACGGTCGGGCCTTCGCCGAGCGGCTGCGGCACATCGCCGGCCGCCTGCCGATCGTGCTCGTCAAGGGCGGCGCCAGCACCGGGGGACAGCGAGCTGCCGCAAGTCACACCGGCGCCCTGGCGAGCGACGACCGGGTGTTCGACGGCGCCTGCCGCCAGGCCGGCGTGACGCGGGCGGACACCATCGAGCAGGCCTACGAGATCGCCGCCACGTTCGCGACCCAGCCGCTGCCACGGAGCAACCGGGTGGTGGTCGTGAGCACCGCCGGCGGCTGGGGCGTGGTCACGGCTGACGCGCTGGCGGGCACCGGCCTCGTGCTGGTCGACCTGCCCGACGACCTGCGGGCGGCGATCGACGCCGAGCTGCCGCCCCGCTGGAGCCGCAACAACCCCATCGACATGGCCGGCGGCGAGACCCGCGACACCGTGCCCAAGGTGTTGGAGCTGGCGGCCTCCCACCCGGATGTCGACGCCGTGATCTTCCTGGGGATGGGCATCCAGGGCAACCAGGCCAAGCTGATGCGCGAGGGGCCGTTCTGGCCGGACCACGGGCTGGAGCGCATCGTCGCCTATCACGAGCGGCAGGACGCCCGCTTCGCCGAGGCGGCCGCGGCGGTGAGCGACGCCACCGGCAAGCCCATCCTCAGCGCCACCGAGCTGGCCCTCACCTCGCCGGTCAACCCGGCGCCGGCCGGCGTTCGCGCCAGCGGGCGGCTCTGCTACGCCTCCGCCAACCGGGCGGTTACCGCGCTCGACCACCTGTGGCGCCGCGCGCGGTGGCTGCAACGCCGGGGCCAATGACCGCGCCCTCGCCGGCCGC
>JBKOUY010000032.1:0-11181 GCA_046723645.1 Actinomycetota bacterium
CGATTCGGGGTTGGCGCTCTCTGTCTCGCGGGGCTCGCCAGGCCAGCACTTTGCTGCCAATCCAGATCACCAGTCCGAGGATCAGCAGCGGAACGGCGCCGGCGAAGATGCCTGCCGAGAAGCCGGGCACCTGATCATCCAGAGCCTCGTTGTATGCGCCCCCGTACCGGCTGGGGAGTGCGGCGATGGCGACTGCACCCAGTGCGGCGAAGATCGACGCCACAACCGTTGCCCTGGTAGCGCGCGGGCTGCGCGGTCCAGAGAGTTTGCGGACCAGGCGCACGATCAGCGGAAAGCCGGTCACTTCGGTGGCCCCGCCGATCACACCCCCGAAGACGTACTTGCGATGACGAGGTCCCGCAACCGCTCGCGGTCACGCCACACCTGCAGCGATCCGGCCCTCACCCTCCATCGTGACACCGCCCGGGGCGCGCCCTGGTCCCCGGCCGGCCGCCCGGCGCCCAGCCAGCGCGACGGCCGGCCGGACCGTTGCGTAGGAGCCGGTAGCGTCGGACGCCGTGGATCTCGATGCCGCGATGGAGCTTGCCCTCGACGAGGCCGCTCTGGCAGTCACCCACGACGACGTGCCGGTGGGCGCAGTCGTGTTGCGCGACGGTGAGGTGATCGCGCAGCGCCACAACGAGCGGGAGCGCGCCGGCGATCCCACCGCCCATGCCGAGCTCCTGGCTTTGCGGGACGCCGCCGAAGTGGTTGGATCCTGGCGCCTCGAGGGCACCACGTTGGTGGTCACGCTCGAGCCCTGTCCGATGTGTGCCGGGGCACTGGTGGCGGCCCGCGTCGATCAGGTCGTCTTCGGTGCCGCCGACCCCAAGGCCGGCGCATGCGGGTCGCTCTACAACCTGGCCGTGGACCCGCGACTCAACCACGAGGTCGAGGTGGTGTCCGGGGTACGGGCGGACGAGGCGGCCATGCTCCTCACCGGCTTCTTCGAGGAACGCCGCGGCGCTGACTGAACGGCCAGCTGCAGCCCGGGCAGCCGCGGCGGTGGTTCAGGCGGCGTCGGAGGCTGGCGAGAGGACACCACGGCGGCGCGGCACCGATGCCGCCCCACCGCGGAGCGATCCCCTGGCGCCACACCAGCAGCGCCAGATGACCACCGGGCCCTGTGCGGTGTTGTGGATCGCATCGATGCGGGATGCGTCGAGCAGGACCCGGGCTCGGTGGCTGGAGCAGTAGACGTCAAACATCGCGGGCGCTCCGGTCGTCGACACGAGACGTCAGGACATCGGTCAGCCGGCGCCGGGGGCGACGCCGGCGGGACCGATGCACCAGCGCCCCGTCACGTCGCAGTGTGTGCATTCGCTCCTCGGCCAAGAACGAGGTCATTGGCTCCACCTGTGCCTCCTTCCTTCGATCCGAGCATTTGGCCTGCGGTAGCAGTCCAATTTCGTGGCATTGGCCCTGGATAGAGCCTCGATTGGAATGTACTTTGGGCCTCAATCTCGCCGGGTTCCATAGCCAATTCGGAGAGCATTGGTATGAACCAGTCCATTGAAGCGGTACTAGGCGCCTGGTCGGACGGTCCTGGTCCCTTGCATCGCAAGCTCGGGGAGGCGATCCGGCGGGCGATAGACCAGGGGATGCTGCCGGCCGGAGAGCGCCTGCCCGCCGAACGGGAGCTCGCGAGCCGTCTGGCCGTGAGCCGATCCACCGTCGTCACCGCGTTCGATGCCCTGCGGGCGGAGGGCCTGCTCGAGAGCCGACAAGGCAGCGGAACACGCGTCCGGCAGCAGCGATCGACGCGCCGGGCGGTCCCCGCGGCCGGCCTCGCGCTGAGCCCCGTGTACCGGTCGCTCATCGAGACGCACGACGAGGTGATCTCGCTGGCGTGCGCCATCTTCCCGGCGCATCCGGCCGTGGCCGAGGCGATGGTCGACGTCGTCACTGCCGACGGGCCCAAGCTGCTCACGCAGATCGGCTATGCGCCCGCCGGACTACCAGAACTGCGAGAGGCGGTCGCGGCGATGCTGACCCGCGACGGCACGCCGACCGAGCCCGACGAGGTTTTGGCCACCACCGGCGCCCAGCAGGCGGTGAACCTGGCGACGCAGCTCCTCGTCCGGCCGGGTGACACCATGGTGGTCGAGTCGCCCAGCTTCGCCGGCACGCTGGATGTGTTCCGCGCCCGCGGCGCTCGCCTGACGCCGGTGCCGGTAGACGACGACGGCGTCGACGTGCGGGGCGTGCGCGCCGCAGTGGCGGCCACCCGGCCGGCCGCCCTGTACCTCATGCCGACGTTCCACAACCCCACGGGGGCGCTGCTCGCCGTCCACCGCCGGCGCGAGCTGGCGGAGCTGGCCGCCGAGACGGGCGTGGCCATCATCGAGGACAACGCGCTAGAGAACTGCCCACTCGACGAGGATCACCCGCCCACGATCGCGGCGTTTGCCGGTCCGGAGGCCACCGTGCTCACCGCGGGGTCGCTCGGCAAGGCCGCCTGGGGCGGGCTGCGGATGGGCTGGCTGCGGGGACCGAGGTCGCTGGTCAGCCGCCTGGCCGAGCTCAAGGCGATGAACGACCTCGGATCGCCTCTGTTCGACCAGGCGGTGGCCGCCAGGCTGCTACCGCAGCTGGATCAGCTCCGCGACGACCACCGCGCGATGCTCCGGCGCAACCTGGAGCTCGTCGGCCGCCTGCTCGATGACGTGCTCCCGTCCTGGGAGTGGCGGCGTCCCAAGGGCGGGCCGTCGCTCTGGGTTCGGCTGCCCGCGGGCACGGCGTCGGCGTTCGCCCAGGTCGCCCTGCGCTACGGCGTCGAGGTCATCCCGGGCGACGTCATGTCGCCCACGGGCGAGGAGCTGCGCTACCTCCGGTTCCCGTACTCCGCCGAGCCCCCGGTCCTGGAGGAGACGGTGCGGCGCCTGGCCCAGGCCTGGGCGGCGTACGCCCCCGGCGAAACCACCGGCGCGAGGCCGCGCACGGTCGTCGTCTGAGTCCGGTCGCCCGGTCGGAGCCACCGGGTTTCGCTGGTAGCTTGCAGCCCCGGAAGGTTGCCAGAGCGGACGAATGGGGCGGCCTCGAAAGCCGTTGTGGCCTCCGGGTCACCGTGGGTTCGAATCCCACACCTTCCGCTCACGGGTCCCGGACGGATCATCGCCATCCGGCATTGTCGCTTTTGCTGGTCAGCCCAGGGACTGGCCGACCTCGATCAGGTGGCCGTCGGGATCGCGGATGTAGCACCGCAGCTCGCTGCCGAGGTCCTGGGGTGGGGTGAGGAACTGTGCGCCCCGGCCGTGCCATTCGTCGTAGACGGCCCGAATGTCGGCGACCCGGATGTTGAGGAAGCTGCTCGTCCGATTCGGGTCAGCCGGCGTCTCCAGGATGACGTCGGGCTTGTCGATCGTCGGCCCGCCCCCGACGTTGATGATGATCCAGGCGTTCGCGAGCTGGACGATCGATGGCTCGCCTCTCATGACCGTCTCGCCGCCCAGGACGTCGGAGTAGAAAGCCGTCGATCGCTGCACATCGTCGGAGACGATGAAGTGGGTCAACACGATGCCTTCAGAGGGACGGGGTAGCTCGGCCATGATGGCGTCCTTTCGCAGCACCAGCAGTCCACATGCCCATTAGCTCTACCAAGCAGTGTGCGGAGAGCGGCCGGCGACGAGGACGGCCGGCCGGCACAACGTTGGCGGGGTCGCGCCGGGAGGCCATCTCGGGCCGGCAGCCGGGCGGCGAGTGGTCAGCGACGGGCGAGCAGGTCGAGGTGGCGGAGCCGTTCGTCCTGCGACTCGGTCAGCGCCCGGCCACTCACCGCGAGGTGCGCGTCGGTGCCGGCGAGGATCCCAAGGCCCGCGACGGCCGGGCTGGCGTCCACCGCTGGCCGCGTGGGCGGTGGGGGCGTCTCGGGCTGGCACACGCTGCCGGTGGGCGGCAGTCCTGGGGCGGCGAGCTCGGGCGGGTCGAGGAACGCCGGGCGTCTCCGGAAGTCGAGGCAATCGAGCAGGTTTGACGCGTTGGCGTCGCGCCGGGTCAACGCGCCGAGGTTGAACTTCGTCTCGATCAGCCGCAGCACGGACGTGTGGTCGTGCACGACGTGTGACACGTAGTACCGCCTGGCGAAGGGGGAGATGACGAAGGCCGGCACCCGCAGGCCGTAATGGTCCCAGGCGGCGGGCGCGTCCGGGGTGGGCTCGACGTCCGGCGGGATGTCATCGGGCGGCACCGCCCGCGGCGGCGCGACGTGGTCGTAGTAGCCACCGTGCTCGTCATACATGAAGACAAGGACCGTGCGCGGCCACGCCGGGCTGGCGAGCACCGCGCTGATCACCGACGCGCTGTACGCCTCGCCCAGCTGGATGTCGCGCGGGTTCTCCTCGGTGTACGCGGTGACGCCGGGGCTCACGATGGCGACGTCGGGCAGCGTGCCCGCCTGGCAGTCAGCCAGGAAGCTCGGGAACGCACGCACCCGATCGAGCCGCGCCCGCCACAGCGATGGGAACAGCGCGATGTCCGGCAGGTCCCACGCGTAGTCAACCCAGGAGATGCCGAACTCGTCGAGCTTCTCCCAAATCGTGCCGCCGGCCGGGTGGGGCATGGCGAACACCCGGCCGACGTCGGTGGTGGTGAGGTCCTGGCATGTGGCCGCCTGCAGGTACATGCGGTTCGGGTAGGTCTGCGCCGGCGCGGACGCGAACCAGCGATCGCACAACGGGAACGTCTCGGCGAGCGACCAGTAGAACGGCACGTCGGAGCCGTCCCAGTACCGCATGGCGTTGGTGTTGTCGTCGTAGAGGAAGCCATCCATGCGCCCCCCGTTGATCTGCAGATGTGTGTTCTCCCACCGCTGGGAGACACCGCGGCCGCTCTGGCAGGTGTCCGGCGCGTGGAACACGCTCACCGGCTCGCCAGTCGTGAGCCGGTTGCTGTCCTGCGGCTCGCCACCCCGCAGCCGGTAGCCGTCGCCTCGCCGGAACGTGCCGAAGTAGGAGTCGTACGAGTGGTTCTCCTGCATGTAGACGACGATGTGCTCGATCTGCGGCAGCAGGTCGACGCCCTCGGGCTTGCTTGGGTCCGGCCGGTCACCCGGTCTCTTGAGCCGGTGCCCATGACCCGGCCGGCTCAGCAACGGATGGCATCCCGTGAGGATCAGCCCCGCGCCGGTGGCGAGACCCTGGATGACGCGGCGGCGGGGCACGGGATCGGACATGCCGGTCATACCGGCGGGGGACGGTACCGGATCCGGCCGCCGGCGGCCGAGCTAGCGGAACAGCCGCGCAAGGGCATAGCCGCCCGACGCCGCGACCAGACCGCCGACGATCGACACCAAGATGTAGAGGAGCGCGACGCCGGCGCGGCCGGTGCGGCCGAACGTGAAGCCCTCCCACATGAACGTCGAGAAAGTGGTGAACCCACCGATCACGCCGACGGCGATTGGCGTCATCAGCGCCACGGACAGGTAACCGAGCCCCAGCGTCAGGAACAGTCCCAGCACGAACGCGCCGAACAGGTTGATCGCGAGCGTTGCCCACGGGAAGTGCGACTGGTCGATGCTGAGGCCGATCGCATACCGGGCGATCGATCCGCACGCGCCGCCGAGCCCAACCCACAAGAACCGCATCAGCTCCGGCCGTCGGGGCCCGTTCCTCGCCAACACCGCCGGGCACGCCCGGCGCCTCCCACCCGATGTGGAGTTCCACCGCGGCTTGGCCGCGCTGCTCGACGGCCTCCGCGCTCGGTAACCCGCGGTGATCCGCCACTGCGCGGCACCTACCCTGTGCCCGGGGCTGGGATCGGCGGGATCGAGGCATCGGCAGGATGCGCAGACGGCCATGACACACGTGAACATCGACGAGCAACGAACGCGGATGGTCGGTCCGACGGCCCGACTCGTGGAGTTCCTCCGCGAGCTGGCGAGGACCGGCCGCCCGATCGTCCGCAGCGTCGACCGCCACCCGGTGGTGCGGTGGCTTTTCGACCTCCCCCCAGAGCTCACGCTGGACACCGAGGCCGGGCCGGGCGAGACGGTCCTGTCGATCGATCCGGTCGTCTCGGAACCCCCGCCGCCTCCTCCGGCGGAGCTCGAGCCCTGGCTCAGCCGAGCCGACATGCAGGACTCGACGCTCGACGCGCCCGGCCTCGCCGACGCCATCCCCGACGACGCCCGCGACGACGTCCGCCTGTACTGGCCATGGGTCCGTCGCTGGCAGGTGTGGGCGGAGGCCGACCGCCTGCTCGCGCCCCGCCGCTCGTGGTACGAGGAGCTGGCACGGGCGGGCCGCCAGCTCGAACAGCAGGACGACGTGTACGAGCTGGTGATCGGCACCGGGCTGCTCACCTGGTCCACGCCCACCGGCGACATCCGCCATCCGCTGCTGACGACGCGGGTCGACGTCAGGACGGACCCCGCCAGCGGGCGGGTCGACGTCGTCGTCCCCGACCAGGCGACCACCAGCTTCGGCGACCGGGCGTTGCTGGAGGGACAGCCGGAATTCGAGTCCCACCTGCCACAGCTGGTCCGGGACGAGATCCGCTCGGGTGCCGCCGTGCCGCTCGGGGACCACAACAAGGAGCTGCTCGCCCGCTGGCAGGCGCTCGCGCTCCGGCGGGCGCTCCCCTACGAGCATTCGTGGAAGCCCTCGGAAGCGGGTGAGCGGGGGCCCGACCTGCGCTTCGCGCCGGTGCTGATCCTGCGCGAGCGCGACCGAACCAGCTTGATCGACTACTTCGACCGCATGCTCGAGGCCCTGTCGGGCCCGGGAGCGGTGGCGCCGCTCGGGCTGGCACAACTCCTGGCGGCGCTGGAGCCCGAGGACCGCCTCGCCTGGCTCGAGCGTGAGGGCGCCGCCGACGGCGGGACCGTGGGTGGCGATCCGCTGTTCCCGCTGCCCGCCAACCCGGAGCAGCGCCAGATCATCGACCGGCTGCGCACCGACAACGGCGTGGTCGTGCTCGGTCCGCCGGGCACCGGCAAGACGCACACGATCGCCAACCTCCTGTCCGCGCTGCTGGCTCGCGGCCAGCGCGTGCTCGTGACCAGCCAGAAGGCACAGGCCCTCCGCGTGCTGCGCGACAAGCTGCCGCCGGAGATCCAGAAGCTGTGCGTCTCGATGACCGACGTGGCGCGGGGCGGGTCCCGCGAGCTGGACGAAAGCGTCGCCGCGCTGTCGGACCGCTACTCCACGTTCTCGGTCGCGCGCCACGAGGGGGAGACGCAGCGGCGCACGGCAGCGCGGGACGCGGCCCGCCGTCGCGTCGCAGAGCTGACCGAGCGGATCCGCGCGCTCCGCGCCGCCGAGACGGAGATGCATCCGCCCGTCGCCGATGGCTACGAGGGCACCAAGGCACGCATTGCGGAGCGGCTGCGCGGCAACGCTCGGGCGTGCGACTGGATGCCGACGCCGCTCCCCGCGGACGCGCCCTTCGAACCGCCGCTGACGGTCGACGAGCTCGTCGAGCTGCGGCGCCTCCTGGCGTCGAGCACGCCGGAGCGGGAGGCACGGCTGCGCCAGCTGTTCCCGGACATGGCCGCAGTCCCCACCGGCGTTGCGATCCAGGCGCTCGTCGATGCCGAAACCGCAGCCGCCGCCGACGCCAGGGATGCGGCCAGCGAGCTGTCCGTGGCGCTGTCGGCCCTCGACCGCGAGGACCTCGCGGCGATCCGTACCGAGGTCGATCGGGCGCAGGCGGCGATCCACGCACTGGGCCTCGCCCCCGACCCGGGCGAGTGGCCGGACGACTGGCGCCGGCGCGCGGTCGGTGACGCGCTAGCGCGGCGGGAGCTGGGGGTCTGGCACCAGCTGGCGCAGCTCGGCCGGCACGCCGCGGTCGCCCAGGAGCGCCTTGACTCGATCGGGCTCCGCACCGTGGTGCTGCCGCCGTTCGATGCGCACGGGCCCGGCAGCTTCGTCGGCCAGCTCGAGGCCGGACGTGCGCTTGCCGCCCACGTGGCGGCCGGCCACCAGCTCAAGAGGCGCTTCAGGCCGGCCGTGCAGAAGCGGGCCGCGCGTCTGCTCGCGGGCGCGGCGGTCGACGGTGCCCCGATCACCAGCGGCGCACAGCTCGACTGCGTGATGGCCACACTCGAAGGCGAGCACACCGCCGGCGTGCTCGCCGCGCACTGGGCGCTCGTCGGAGTCCACCTCGACCGGAGCCTGCCGGTCCCGCGGCGCGTCGCCCAGCTCGTCGACCTGGCCACCGCGCTCGACAGCGTGTTGGCGCTCGTGGCCGCCCGCGACGCCGTCGAGGGGCGCCTCGCCGCCCGCGGCGTCCGGGTCCCGCTGGCGTCGCCAGGCGACTGGGTGAACTTCGCCGGCGTGCTGAACGCCGTCCAGGCCCGGCTGAAGGCCGAGCGCGCCACGCAGGTCCTGCTCGACCTCGCCGCCCGCTTCGAGCTCGAGGCGCAGTCACCCGCGGCCGCTCCGGAGATCGGCCGGCTCGGAGCGGCGGTCGCCTCCCGGGACGTCGACGCCTACGGGTCGGCGCTGCGGGCGCTGGCCGGGGCGCCCGCCGAACGGGCCGAGCAGCGTCGCTGCGACGAGCTGCGGTGCCGGCTGGATGCGGCGCACCCGGTTCTAACCGACCTCCTCCACCGCACCTGCGGGGACGAGTGGGACAGCCGGATCGGTTCCTTCCCGGCGGCGTGGGCGTGGGGCAGGGCCAAGACGTTCTTCGACGGCGCCCGGGAGCCCGGCCTGGAGGACCGGCTGGCGGCGGAACTTCGGGACGCGGTCGATCGGGTGGGGCGAACCACCGCGGAGCTCGCCGCCGAGGAGGCGTGGGGCGAGTGCCTGCTGCGCATGTCGGCCCATCAGGAGCAGGCCTTGCGGTCGTACCGGTCGAACATCGAGGACCGGGGCAAGGGCACCGGTCGATGGGCGCCCCGCTACGCGGCCGCCGCCCGGGCGGCCATGATCGAGGCCCGGGACGCGGTGTCGGCGTGGATCATGCCGCTCCGCGACGTCGTCGACACGGTGCCACCGGACCGGAACAGCTTCGACGTCGTGATCATCGACGAGGCCTCACAGGCGAGCATCGAGTCGCTGTTCCTGCTGTGGCTGGCGCCGCGGGTGATCGTCGTCGGTGACGAGCGGCAGTGCGCGCCGTCCCAGGTGATCAGGGGCGAGTTGCAGCCGATCTTCGACCGGCTCGACGACTACCTCGCCGACGTGCCCGACTACCTGAAGCTGGCATTCACGCCGAAGTCGAACCTGTTCAGCCTCCTGCAGACGCGGTTCGGGTCGGTCATCCGCCTGCGGGAGCACTTCCGCTGCATGCCCGAGATCGTCGGGTGGTCCTCGCTCCAGTTCTACGCCGATGCGCCGCTGGTCCCGCTACGCCAGTTCGGGGCGGAGCGCCTTCCGCCGCTGCGAACGGTCCACGTCGCCGGCGCCTTGACCGACGGGAGCTCGACCCGGCTGCGGAACCCGCTCGAGGCCGAGGCGCTGGTCGAGAGGCTGGTCGCCTGCCTTGCGGACCCCGCCTACGAGGACCTGACGTTCGGCGTCGTGGTGCTGCAGGGCAGCGGCCAGGTGCGGCTGGTCGAGGACCTACTCCAGCAGCGGGTGTCACCCGAGGAGTGGGAGCGCCGGCGGCTCCGGGTGGGCACCCCGCCCGACTTCCAGGGCGACGAGCGTGACGTCGTGTTCCTCTCGATGGTCGTCGCCGACCGCCGCCGCGCGGTCACCGCGCGCGAGTGGCAGCGCCGATTCAACGTTGCCGCCAGCCGCGGCCGCGACCAGATGTGGCTGTTCCACTCGGTGACGCCGGACCTGTTGTCTCCGGCCGACCTCCGGCGGTCGCTCCTGTCGTACATGTCGGGCCCGCCGGCGCCGGTGGCGGTCGGCCGCTTCGACGACGTGACCTGGGACTCGGACACGCGTGATCCGTTCGAGTCGCGCTTCCAGCAGCGGGTGTTCGTCGCGCTCCGGGACCGGGGATTCCACGTGACGCCGCAGGTCGACGTGAACGGCCGGCGGATCGACCTCGTGGTGAGCGGCGCCAAGGGCCGGCTGGCCGTCGAGTGCGACGGCGACGACTGGCACACCGGGCGCGAGGCGCAGCTCGCCGAGCTCGAGCGCGAGCTCGAGCTGCACCGGGCGGGCTGGCGGTTCTGGCGGGTGCGCGAGTCGGAGTTCTACGTCGACCCGACGGCTGCCCTGGGCGGGCTGTGGACCACCCTCGAGTCCCGGGGCATCGGGCCGGGCGACGTCGTGGGCGATTGGAACGAGGCCGTGCCGTTGGTGGAGACCTGGGCGCCGACGACGCTGTCCGACGAGGAGGGGCTGGACGGCCTCGACGGCGCCGACCCCGGCGAGCTGGACGTCGAAATCGGCCCCTGACCGCGGCCGGTCTGGCCGCCTCAGCTCTTGACGAGGCGCTCGATGGCGCGGGTGGCCTCCGTGACCTTGTCGGCGGCATCGGGCGCGCCCGCGGCGACCGCGTCGGTGACGCAATGGTGCAGGTGCTCGTCGAGGAGCCCGACCGCCACGCTCTGCAGGGCGCTCGTGCAGGCAGAGATCTGCGTCAGCACGTCGATGCAGTAGGTGTCGGTCTCCACCAGGCGCTGCAGCCCCCGCACCTGGCCCTCGATCCGGCGCAGGCGCTTGAGGTAGTCGTCCTTGGTCATGCTGTAGCCAGCCACGCATATACCCTAACGGGGTATCAACGGAACCGAAACCGGCCCGGCGGACCGCGGGCGTAGCCTGGTGGTGTGCTCATCGGATCCCACGTCAACCAGGCCGACCCGCTCGCCATCGCCGCCGCCGAGGGTGCCGATCTCGTCCAGATCTTCCTGGGTGACCCCCAGAGCTGGAAGAAGCCGCCACCCCGGGACGACGTGGAGGAACTGCGGGCATCGCCGGTGCCGGTCTACGTCCACGCGCCCTACCTGGTGAACCTGGCGTCGCCCAACAACCGCATCCGGATCCCCTCACGGAAGATCCTGCAGAACACCTGCGACGCCGCCGCCGAGATCGGCGCCCGAGCGGTGATCGTGCACGGCGGCCATGTCACCGACGACGACGAGCCGGGCGCCGGCTTCCTCCGGTGGCGCAAGGGCCTGGACCAGCTCGAGACCGAGGTGCCGGTGTACCTCGAGAACACGGCCGGGGGCGACCATGCGATGGCCCGCCACTTCGACACGATCGCCGGGCTGTGGGAGGCGATCGGCGACAGGGACATCGGCTTCTGCCTCGATACCTGTCACGCCTGGGCGGCGGG
>JBKOUY010000019.1:0-7430 GCA_046723645.1 Actinomycetota bacterium
CCCGGGGGCTCCGGCGGGCGCGCTGGAGCGCAGTGTCGCCGCTCGGGGCGGCTACCAGCTGCCGCCGCCGCCCCCACCGGCGCCGCCGCCGACTCCGCCGCCGCCGAAGCCGCCGCCGCCGAATCCCCCGCCGCCGCTCGACGACGGCTCGGTGGCGGCCGACGTCGTCGACGACAACAACAGCGGCGCCATGTACGCGTAGGCCAGGCCGGCCGTCTCGGGGGCGATCGACGCCGCCGAGACCGCCCGCTGCCAGCGGTCGATCTCGCCCACGGCCACCGCCCAGGCCGTGTACTCCCGCAGCACCCCGCGCTTGGCCGCCTCCTCGGCGTGGTACGCCTCGGACCCCGCAAGGAAGCGCCGGAACGACTCGACCCGCAGCCACGCCGCCGAGCCGGCCGGGGTGCGCACGCGCAGTTCCCAGGCCCGCAGGGCCGCCGCGAGGCCGGCGCCGGCCACCGCGCCGCCCAGCGCGGCCAGGACCAGCCACGCCGGGCCCCGCTGGTTGGCCAGCGCACCGCCGACCCCAGCGCCCACCGCCCCGGCCACCGCGCCGATGATGCCCAGCACGCGAGCGGTGGCCTTGCGGCCGCCGCCACTGGGATCCCACATGCCGCTGGTGTCGCGCCACGCCAGCAGCTGGTGCTGGAGCTGCCTCCACGCCGCGGCGAAGTTCGGGTCGTAGGCCCTGAGCTCGACCGCATCGCGGCCGGCAAAGGCCGTGTCGAGGACGGCGGCGTTGTCAGCGGTGCCGTGCCCGGTGCGGACCAGGCGGAGGTCTCCGCCATCGCTCCACGGCATCCCGGCGCCCATCCCGGCGCTCCCGGTGCCGTCGGCGCCGTTGGAGCCGATGTCGACGGTGCCGTCGATCGCCATCTGGATCAGCCAGGCGACCTTGTGCTCGGGCCGCACCTCCTCGGTCAGCACGATGCCCCCATGGGGTGGGTCGAGCCCGGCCGGCGGCGCGAACTCGGTGGTGGCCATGGCCTCGAGCTCGTCCTGGTCGACGCGCGTCCAGCTCGTCGACGCGTCCGGACCGGCCCACGCGGCGTCGGCGGGCCCGCCGGCGCCCACCCGCTCCCGGCCGGCGCGACGTACCAGCCACCCCGTGAACAACCCCCCGACCAGCGCCCCGGCGGCGGCGGAGCCTGCGGGCGGCGCCAAGCCCGTCCCCGGGTCGGCAGGGGGCGAGGCCGGCGGTTCGGGCGCCGCTGGCGGTGTCACGAGGTCGCTTCCTGTGCGGGCCTCGATGGAGACGCCCTCGCCGGCGTCGAGGCCCGTGACGGTGGTCGTCAGGTGACCGGGGGCCACCTCGGTGACGTCGCAGCCTCCCTGCGACCGCGTGACCCCCATCGAACAGATCGGGTCGAGCAGCTCGAACGGGGCGACCACATGGATCTCGGCCTCGTCGATGCCGACCTCCCAGGCGGTGCCGACCGCCTCCCAGTCGAGCGTCGTGCCACGGGCCACCCCCGGCAGCGGGTATTCGATGCGGTAGCGGTGGCGGCCCGAGACAGTGACGCCGGGGTCGCCGATCCGGATCCTGGCGCCCGCACGGCCGTTCGTCGTCTCGGGGGTCACCTGGATGGCATCGGGGGCATCGGGCGAGTCGACCGTGATCGGTGCGTCCGGCGAGACGTCAGGGACGACGCGGAAGATGCCGTGCTTGTTGTTGAAGGAACCGAAGTTGTAGTCGATCACCTCGGTGACCTGCGCCGATCCGTTGTCGGACACCTCCGCGGTCGCCCACAGTCGTTCCACGCTCTCGGTGTCGCCGACGACGCCACCCACGAGCGCCACCGCGCCGATGGCCAGGCTGCCGCCGGCCACGAGAGCCGTGTCGAGCCTCCGCCGGCTGGTCGTCCGCATGTGCCGAAAGGTAGCCCCCGCCTCGGGGCCGGATGACGGCGGCGGGCCGGCGGGCGGCGGCTCAGTCCTCGGGCGGCGTCCTGACCACCACCACCGGGCAGGGCGCGTGCTGCACGCACGCCATCGCCACGGAGCCGATCACCAGCCGGCTCAGGCCCGTGCGTCCGTGCGAGCCGACCACCAGCAGATCGGCCGACTCGGCCACGTCGACCAGGGTCAGGGCCGGCGCACCGGGCAGGATCGTGCGCAGGACCTCGGGGGGCTGCGCGTCCATCTCCGTCAAGGCGCCGTCGACGAGCTCGTCCACCGACGCCCGTGCGACCGCGTCGATCTCTTCATCGTGTGCCCGCAGATGCAACGTGGCGCCGAAGGGCAGGGCCGACACGGGTGGCGACCAGGCGTGCACGACCTCCACGGTCGCCTGGCGGAGGACCCCCTCGGCCAGCGCCCAGCGCAGCGCCGCCGCCGCTTGCGCGGAGTCGTCAACGCCCACGACGATCCGCTGGCGGTCGGCCGGGGGATCGCCCTCGGGCGCGGCGGGTGTTTCGGTGCCGGTGGTCGTGTCGGGATCGAGCGACATGGCTACTTCCTAGCCTCGACCCGGCATCCGCGCCGCACCCTTGCTAGAACCAGCGACATGACGCCCCCGTTAGACATCGGGATCATCGACACGATGATCGGGTTTCCGTCCCGCAACATGCGCAAGCAGTACGCCTTCATCACCAGGCAGACGCATGACCGGGAGTCCAAGGAGGACTTCGAGTTTCCTGTCGAGTACATGTTCAAGGACGTCCCCGACAAGCGGCTCGACAAGGAGGCCGACCCCCTGGGCGTCACCCTGCGGGAGATGGACCTCTGGGGCGTCGAGAAGGGCGTCATCGGCGTGAACGGCGAGATCGGGGAGCGGGCCGTGCGCGAGTTCCCCGACCGGTTCATCCCCCAACTCTCGGTCGACCCCAACGACGGCATGGACGCCCTCCGGGCCATCGCCAAGGCGCACGACGCCTGGGGGATCAGCTCGATCGGCGTGTTCCCCGCGGGCACCTTCCCCCAGGTGCCGATCAACGACAAGAAGATGTACCCGATCTACGCCAAGTGCGTGGAGCTGGGCATCGCCGTGTTCTGCTGCGCCGGGATCCCCGGCCCGCGCCTGCGGTTCGCGTGCCAGCACGTCGAGCTGATCGACGAGGTCTGCTACGACTTCCCGGAGCTGGTCTTCGTGACCCGGCACGGCTGCGAGCCCTGGGCCGACCTGGCCGTGAAGCTAATGCTCAAGTGGCCGAACCTGTACTACTCCACCAGCGCCTTCGCGCCGAAGTACTACCCCCGGGCGATCATCGACTACGCCAACACCCGGGGCGCCGACAAGGTCATCTACGCCGGGTACTTCCCGATGGGCCTTTCGCTCGAGCGCATCATGGGCGAGCTGCCGGGCGTGGGGTTCAAGGACGATGTGTGGCCCAAGTTCCTGCGCCACAACGCAGAGAAGGTGCTGGGCCTGCCGCGTTCTCGCGCCTGAAATGGTCGCCGGGACGACCGTTCCTGGCGCGAGAACCAGGGGGTCCTGGGGCGCTCCTCGAATGTCACAGTGCGCGGGGAGGATCGGGCGATGCACGCGATGGACGCGATCCTCCGGATCAGCGAACGCCATCACGGTCTGGTGCTCACCGCCGAAGCACGCGCGGCCGGCCTCACCCGCTCGGCGCTGCGCCACCGAGTGAAGACCGGTCAGCTCCAGCCCGTGGGCGCTCGCGTCCTTCGCGTTGCCGGAGCCCCACGTTCCGACGTCCAAGCAGTGCTGGCCGCTGTCCTCGACGCTTCGCCGGGTGCGTTCGCGTGCGGGCCCACCGCCGCGGCGCTCTGGGATGTACCCGGATACCGACTCTCGCCCGTGCACGTCGTGCGGCCAAGGGGTGTGACTGGCCGGCGCACCGGGCTCGCCGACGTCCTCCACGCGATGGGCGGGCTGCGGTCCGCACACGTCACGGTGCTCGACCGGGTGCCGATCGTTCGCCCCGAGGTGGTGGTGCTGCACCTCTGCGCCAGCGAGCATCCGGCTCGGGCGGAGCGGGTGCTCGACAACCTGTGGCGCCGGCGGCTGCTGTCGGGACGGTCGCTTCGCCGCACGCTGGACGAGGTCGCGATCCAGGGGCGCGGTAGTGTGCGCCTGCTTCGGGAGCTGCTCGAGCGACGGGGCGACGACTACGTGCCCGCGGCTAGCAACCTCGAGCGCCGGTTCGAGGCCGTGCTCGAGCGCGCCGGCGAGCCGCCCATGCGCCGACAGGTCGACTCAGGCGGTGACCACTGGGTGGGCCGAGTCGACTTTCGCGACGCCCACCTGCCGCTGATCGTCGAGGTGCAGAGCGAGCACTACCACTCGGCCCTGGTCGACCGTGAGCACGACGCACGGCGGCTCGCGGCGTTACGCGAGGCGGGGTTTGTGGTGGTCGAGGTATCCGAGGAGCAGGTGTGGCACCGTCCCGTCGAGGTGGTGGAGGCGGTGCGGTCGGCCCGGCGGGGCCTGCTTCCTGTTCTCGCGCCCGGATTGGCCGCTCCAACGGCCAATCCGGGCGCGAGAACGCGTAACTTGCCGGCGTGAACGCGTCAGGCGCGGTCGAGCCAGGCGATCCCGATCACGCCCCGGCCGGTGTAGACGGTCATCGCCGCGCTGCAGACCTCGGGCGGCCGCTCGGACCCGACGAGCTCGGCCAGGCGCTCGGCCATGGCCTCCACCCCGCGCCCGGCGCCGGCGCCGGTGAAGGCGACGGGGTCGCCGGCACCGCGCTCGCGGCGGTACAGGTCCGCGAGCGCCGCCACCGGATCGTCGCCGTCGAGGACCCGCAGCGGCTCGATCGTCCCCTGGCGCGCCTCGAAGATCGTCGGCCGCCCCCGCTCGCGCTCGATCTCGACCATGCCCGCGGCCACCAGGGGCTCGGCGGTCCCGACCGCCCCGATGACCCGGACCCGGGCCGCCGCGGCCTGCGCGGCGGCCACGACATCGGCGAGCGAGCCGCTGCCGTCCATCGCCGCCTGCGCGGCGGCCTCGGCCACCAGCGCCTGGCCGGACGCCGCGGTGCGCGTGTCCACGACCGCGACCGGCCGGTCCGCCAGCCAGGGGGCGTGGCAGGCGTGGCGCCACATGGCGGTGAGCTCGGCGGCCGGGGTGAGGATCACCGCGGCCTGGGCGTCGGTGCTCTCTACGGCGTCGAGGTAGTCGATCACGCCCGGAGCCCGGGTCTTGATCGGCTCGCCGCGCGCCAGCGCCTCGTCCACGGCCCTCGGGTCGATCTGGTCGTCGGGGACCTGACGGTCGGCGAGCAGGATGGTGACGGGCACCACGACGACGCGTCCGGCCGACGGGGGCCGCGACGGCCGCCCTGTCGAATCGGTGATCACCACGGTCCGCATGCTGCGGTGCCTCCTCGATCGTCCCAGCGTCTCAGCTCCGCCATGCGGAACGTACCCGCATGACCGGCGCCACGCGCTACACGATTGGCGAGCTGGTCGAGAGGACCGGGATCCCGGCGACCACCATCCACCACTACCGCAACGCCGGGCTGCTGCCAGCGCCCGAGCGGGTGGGCGCCAATCGCTTCCGCTACAGCGACCGGCACGTCCAGGCGCTCCGCCTCATCCGCGTGCTGCGCGACCGGCGGAGGCTGCCGCTGGCCGCGATCCGGGAGGTCCTGCCCGAGCTCCTGGCCAGCGGCGACGAGGAGGCGTTCCACAGCGACACCTGGGAGGCGGCCCTGACGGGCCGGTCCGACGTGCCCGATGCGGCCCGTGAGCGGATCGTGACCGCGGCTGTCGACCTGTTCGCCGCGCGCGGCTACGGAGAGGTCGCCGTCAGCGACGTGGCGGCCCGGGCGGGGACGGCCAAGGGCAGCGTCTACCGCCACTTCGAGTCCAAGGAGGCGCTGTTCGCGGCGGCGGTCGAGTCGGTCGTCGCCGGCGTGGTCGGGGACGTCAGGGGGGCGGCCGACCGCGCCGGCGGGCAGCTGGACCCGTCGGCGGCGATGGTGGCCCTGGTCATGTCGGCGAGGCCCGGCTTCATGCTGCTGCTGGAGCTGACGGCGGGCAGCCTGCGCGGGCAGCCGGGGCACCGGGAGCTGGCCGACGCGGCGCTGACCTGCTTCGTCGACGGGGTGGGACCGGTCCTCGCGGGACCGGGAACGCCACGCGAGCGGGCCGTCGCGCTCATCGTCCAGCTGGCGCGCGAGACCATGCGCGCCGTCCTCGGCGCTGGCTGATCCGGGGGGTTGCGGAGCCGGGTGCTCATGCTGTTAGTTACGTACAACGTCTCTGACCGTCGGGTCAGATTCTTGTACGAAAGCGGGGACTATCGGCGTCATGGGCGAGACCGCGGTGGCGATCCAACCGGGGGACGTCACGCACCACCCCATCGGCCTGCCCCCGGAGGCCCAGCTCCTCGGCCGGGCTGACCACGAAAACTTCCCGGTGGTCACGCGGCTCGTGCCCCGGGAGGCCCGGGCGCACCTGCTCGCCGTGTACGCGTTCGCCCGGCTGACCGACGACCTCGGCGACGAGCATCCCGGCGACCGCTCGGCGGCCCTCGACTGGCTGGAGGGGGACCTGCGGGCGGCGATCGACGGCCGGCCCAGCCATGGCGTCACCGCCCGGCTGAGCCGGACGATCGCCGCCACCGGCCTGACGGCGGCACCGTTCCTCGACCTGATCGCCGCCAACCGGCGGGACCAGTCGGACGTGCGCCAGGCGAGCTGGGACGACCTGCTTGACTACTGCCGCCTGTCGGCCAACCCGATCGGCACCGCAGTTCTGGCGATCGCCGGGGCCCTGACCCCCGAGCGCCAGGCCTTGTCCGACCTCGTGTGCAGCGGCCTCCAGGTGGTCGAGCACCTTCAGGACGTGCGGGAGGATGCCGCCGCCGGCCGCGTCTATCTGCCCGCCGACGACCTGGGGCGCTTCGGCGTGGCCGACGCGGACCTGACGGCGCCCGTGGCCTCCCCCGCCCTGCGCGCCGTCGTCGCCTACGAGCTGGCGCGCGCCCGCGAGCTGCTCGCGGCGGGGACCCCGCTGTCGCGGTCGCTGCGGGGCTGGTCCCGGGTAGCGGTCGCCGGCTACGTCGCCGGGGGCCTGGCGGCGGCAGACGCGATCGAGGCCGCCGGCTACGACGTGTTGGGGGGCCCGCCCCGACCCAGCCGGCGCCGGACGCTGCGCCACGCGCTCCGGGTTCTGGCCTCGGGAGCGCCGGCGCCGGCAGCGCAGCGCAACGTGGGCGGCGAGCCGGGGCTCGAGCGGGCCTACGCAACGTGCGCGGA
This sequence comes from Actinomycetota bacterium, assembly GCA_046723645.1. Lineage (GTDB taxonomy): Bacteria > Actinomycetota > Acidimicrobiia > Acidimicrobiales > VFJN01 > DASQUK01. The sequence continues at coordinate 7,170 of JBKOUY010000019.1, forward strand.
CATAACCCGCCGAGAGGCCAGGAACTTCGCGTACGGCATCGCCCTCCTGCCGCCACCGAAGCGGCGGGCGATGGCGGCGGTGTACGCCTTGGCGCGGCACGTGGACGACATCGTGGACGAGCCCGGCCCGGCCGACGCGCGTGCCAGGGCCCTCGACGCACTGCAGGACCGGGTGACGCGCACGCTCGCCGAGCGCGCGGCCGCTGACCCCGACGATGCCGTGCTGGTGGCGCTCGCCGACGTGGTCCGCCGCTATCCGCT
>JBKOUY010000080.1:0-6820 GCA_046723645.1 Actinomycetota bacterium
GTCGTCCAGATCGCCACTGTGCGGCTGTCCCTGCACACATCCGGGGCCCGGCGGGGCCTGCTGGCGCTGGCGAACGTGCTCTTCGCCCTGGCGGCGGCGGTCGCGGTGGCGAACTTGTTCACCGAGCGCTCGGCCCTCACCTCGTTCGTGTTCGTCGCCGCGTGTGCCCTCTACGCCGTAGCACCGATCTCGATCGTGCGCCACATCGGCTATCGCCGTCAGGTCGACCAGGAGACGATGCTGGGCGCCCTCGCCGCCTATCTGTTGATCGGCATGGCCTTTGCCTTCATGTACCGGTTCCTGGGCTCGGCACAGGGAGGCCCCTTCTTCGGAGCCGAGGGCGAGGGGACGATCAGCGAGGACCTGTTCTTCAGCTTCGTCACCCTCACCACGACCGGGTACGGCGACCTCGTGCCGGCGGGCAATCCCGGCCAGAGCTTCGCCGTTTTCGAGGCCCTCGCCGGCCAGCTCTTCCTGGTCACCGCCGTGGCGAAGGTCGTGACCGCCTGGCGCCCGCGGCGCTGGCAGGAGCCGTCGGCCGGCGCCGACGCCACCCCCGACGACTGAGAGGGTGAGCGTGACGAGCGGTCAGAAGCAGTCCGGCGGGCCGGGCCCAGGGACGTCCAGAGCCTCGAGCGCCCCGTCGATGTCGTAGCCGAGCGCAAGCGCCACCTCGGGCGCCGCCGAGACCACCCGTCCGAGCCCGACCGCGGGGGCAACGACCTTCAACGTGTCGATGACGTCGTCGACGCTCGCCCCGGCGGCCAGCGCGCGATCCACGCAGTCGCGATACGCCTCCGCCGACGCGCGCAACGCCAGGAGGGCGGCGAGGCCGGCCAGGGCGGCCGTTCTGTCGTCCAACCCGTGCCGGCCGATCGGGCCCGTCGTGGCGGCCTCCACCCCAGCATTGGGACACGGAGGGACCGCCGAGCACATCGCCCCGACGGGATGAACCGACCGCCCTGGAGGCGACCGTTGCGGAGCTCCGGCATCCGGTCAGGCGAGCAGGCCCATCGCCCGGACGCGATCGATGGCCTCGCTGCGGGAGGAGACGCCGAGTTTGCGGTAGACGGAGATCGCCTGCGTCTTGACTGTGTGCCGCGAGACGTGCAGCCGCTCCCCTATCTCGCGGAACGAGAGGTGCGTTGACAGGAGCGGGACCAGGCGCAGCTCGGCGGCCGTGAGCGACGAAGCCCCGACCGATCCGACACGGAGGGTGTCGAGCGTGGCTCGCAGCTCGGCGGCCTCACGGGGCAGGCTGCCGAGGTCGGGGCGGACCCGCAGGACGGCCCCGGCCTCGCGCATGACCACCCTGGCACCGGCGGCATCGGCGAGCGCCAGGTAGGCACGCGCCAGCTCGAGCAGCGTCTGGACCGCAAGGGCGGGCATCGCGTACGTGAGCTGCGGCCGGAGCCGGGCGGCGTGCCCGAGCCTCTCCCGCGCGCCGGACACGTCGCCACGGTGGGCGGCGGTCCGGGCCAGGACGGCATGGACGATCGCGCCCGGCCCGTAGTCCTCGAGACGTCCGTCGCGGATGATGCCGAGGCCTCGCTGCGCCAGGGCCTCGGCCTCGGCCCAGTCGTCACGCCCGATGGCCACGATGGCGCGCTCGGCCAGCGCGGCTGCGGTCGCGGGCGAGGCCCCCAGGTCCATCCCCACGTCCACCGCCTGCGCCAGGATCTGATCGGCGCGCCCGGCCTCGCCGTCGAGCAGCCACGACACCCCTTCCAGGGCCAGCGCCGACGCCCGCCACTGGCTGCCGGGGGCGAGGCCCTTGCGAGCCGCCTCCGCGTCTCGCCGCATCTGGTCCACGCCGTGGCGGCACAGGAAGGCGCGCAGCTGTGCCTGCCAGCTCGCCATCGAGCTGCCGTCGGGGAGCGCCGCCACGATCGATGCGCGTTCCGCCACGGCCGCCCACCGCTCGGCGGCGGCAGGCTGGCCCATGACCGCCCGCAACACGGCACCGAGAACTGCGACCGACGGATAGCGCTCGATCAAGCCGCGCTCGTCGAACCAGCGGAACCACCGATCGACGGTCTCGAGGCGCCCGTCCGCATAGGCGGCGAGCGCGCAGGCGGTGACCAGGCGAGCGACCTGGTCGGCGTCGCCCGCGGCCTGGGCGTGGGGGATGGCCATCTCCGCCAGGCCGTTCTCCTGGCACCACGCGGCTGCGCGGGCGTGGAGCTGCGGGACCGCACCGGCCTCGCGTTGGCCCAGCTCGACGCGCAGGAGCTCCTGGAACAACCGGTGGTACCGGTACCACTCGCGCCGGCGATCGAGCGGCACGACGAGCAGGTTCGAACCCTCGAGCGCCTCCAGGAGGCGGCCCGAGTGCGTTCCCCCGACGACGGCGTCGCAGAGGGGACCGCTCATCCGCTCGAGCACCGAGGTTCGGGTCAGGAAGGACACCCGCCCACGGGGGAGGCGGGCCAGCAACTCCGTCCTCAGGTAGTCGGCCATCAGGCGGTCGTCGCCGCTGAACACGAGGGCGCCGTTGCGCCTCCCCTTCCCCGACTTGAGGGCAAGCGCGGCAAGGTACAGGCCGACCGGCCACCCCTCGGTGTTCCGGACGAGCTCGGCCACCTCCGCATCGCCCAGGCCGACGCCAGCTCCGTCGAGGAGCATGAGCGCCTCCGACTCGCCCATCGCCAGGTCCTCGGCACCGACCTCCAGGACTGCGCCCTGGGCGCGTAGGCGCGCCAGGGGGACCGGCGGCGCCCCCCGGGAGGCCAAGACGAGCTGCCCGGCGGGCGGCACGTGCACCGCGAGCTCGGCGATGGCGTCACGGCACTGGTGGTTGTGCAGGAGCTCGGTGTGGTCGAGAACCAGCGCGACGGGCTCGACCATCCCCGACATCGTGGCGGCGATGCGACGCGCGACCGTCGCTGCCACCGACGCGCCCGGCGGCGCCCGTGTCCGCAGGATGTCGACGTCGATCGGCTTGACCCGGTCGAGCGCCGCGGCGATGTAGGCCAGGAGCACGGCGGGGTCGTTGTCCTCGTCCTCGATCGAGACCCAGGCCACGGCCCGCGGCGCCTCCTCGACCCATTGGCTCAGCAGCGCCGACTTGCCGTAGCCGGGCGGACCGACGACCGTGACCACCGAGGTGTCGGACGAGGCATGGAGCCGATCGAGCAGGCCCGCCCGGCGCACCGTGCCCGGCCGCGACGAGGGCGGCCGGAGCTTCGACTCCTCGAGCAGGAACGACGGCGCGAACCAGTTGGTGGCCGCGTCGGACTGTGCGGCCGGTGTGCCGGGGGATTCGACAACGCCCACCGGCGTCAGGCTAAGTCGGACCGAGGATGGCTTCAATGGGCGGCGGCGGCGCCACCGGACGCGTTCGCCGGTAATTCACCTCGTGTTCACCCGTCCAGCGGGAGATCGAACTCGCAGCCGATGGCGAGCGCGACGTCGGGGGCCGCCGAGCTCACCCGCACGCTGCCCACGATGGGTGCCAATGCCACGAGCACCGCTGCCACCTCGGCGTCGCTGGCCCCGGCCGCCAGCGCACGCGTGATGATCCACTGGTAGCTGGCCGGCGCAGATTCGATCGCGACGAGGCCGGCAAGTCGGACCAATGCGGCCGTCTTGGCGTCCAGCCCCCCAGGCTCGGCATCCGCGACACCGCCGCCGAGCAGTGGCGCGAGGACACCCTCGTCGTTGAGGGCCAGTTTCCGCAGGAGATCCTCGTGCTCAGCCTTCACGGCCCGCCTCTCCGGTTCGAGACGCACCGTCAGTCAGGCGGATCCGTGCCCCTCACGCATCGCCCACAGTGGACGATTCGGGCGCCGGATCGCTTGCCGTGGCAACCGATCCGGCGCGCAGAAGCTGGCCGCTACCCCGGGTAGCTCACGCCTCGTCGAACTCCTCGGGGAACGCCGTCAGAGCCCAGATGACCGTGACGCTCAGCCCCATGACGACGAGCGCCCAGATCGGGGCTACGAAGATCATGAACACCGAGAGCGACGCGATGACGAACGCCCAGATGAGCCCCAGCGTCTGCCCGAGCGGCGAACGCTGGTAGATCAGCCAGGCCGTGATGACCTGCAGCACCCCGATGATGAGCCAGAACCACCCCCACGCCGTGATGTTGACGCCGTAGAGCACCTCGTTCAGCCGCTCGGTCTGGTCGTCCTCCGTGATGGCGGCGATGCCGCTCAGGACGTTGAAGACGCCGACTATGCCGGCGACGATGGCTGCGAACGTCACCCAACCGCTGCGAATTCGCACAGATTGCACTTACGCCTCCTTGGGCCAGTGAACTCGGGGATCATGCCGCACGGTTCACGCGCGGGCATCACCCGATCCGGATGAGGGGCGCCGACGTGTCCCGAGCCGTATCGTGGGGCTCGTCATCGTGTTGGAATCACCCGGTGTGGGCGATGTGCACGCACCGGGCCACTTCTTGACTCAAAGGGTCTCAATCCGCGACGGGGGTTCGAGCATGTCGACGAACACGGCGCCCGACGGCGAGCCGATCCGCGAGGGCTACGGAGTGCCCCTCGATGAGGACATACCGACGCGACTCACGCGCGGGGTCGTGGACGGCTTCACCGAGGCGTCGGAGGCCTTCTCGCACGAGCTCGAGGGCACGAACCGATTCCCCGACCTGATGGGGCGGTCGGTCGCCGGCGTGATCCGGGCCAATGCGCGGCTGCTCGACGAGCTCGCGACCGTCGTCCGCCAGATGTCCGACGGGCTCAGCGTGCGGTCCCGGCCAGCCAACGACGAGATCGACTACGAGCGCCTGGCCGACCTGGTGGCCCAGCGGCTCAGCGCGATGGACGTGAGGCAGGCGACCGCCGAGTCCCGGGAATCCACGGGACGCGCCCGGAAGGCCTAGTGGACCCTCGCGCCCACTGGCCGGCACGAAGTCCGCCCGGGGGGCGTCACGCCTCGAGCCGCCGGATGAACGACGTCAGCACCAGGGCGGTGATCGCACCGATGGTGACCACCGGCCAGGGGTTGTCGGCGATGCGCAGCACGAACCTTCCCAGCGCGCTCTCCGAGGAGGCGTCGGGCTTGATCACGGCCAGCCCGAGCGCGCCGACGATCGCCAGCACCGACGCCCGGCGCAGTAACCGGAGCGCGTGGGGTATGAGGCGCTCCGCGGCTGTCAGCGTGCGCAGTGTCTGCCGACCGACGTCGGGCAGGCGGCGAACCACCCATTCGATGGTGTCGGCTGCGGCCATCGGCGCGCGGGCCAGCCGGAACCCCGTGTAGGGGGATGTGAGCGGATCCCGCACGGCCTTCTGGAGGATGTCGATCGAGAGGTCGCGGAGGAAGCGGCGGAGGTGGCCCCGCCAGTCGATCGCCGGATACAGGCCGAGCATCACGATGTCGGCGACGACGATGGTGCGGTAGAGCTGGATCGTGCTCGACGTCATGGGGAGCCGGTTGCGCCGCAGCGTCGCCAACGTCTTGACCAGGAACGAGCCCGTGCTCTTCTGGCTGAGCGGCGCCGTGGGGTCGCGCGACGCGATGAGGAAGTCGCTCAGGATCCGTTTGATCTCCTGTTCGAAGCGGCTGAGGTTCCGGTAGGGCAGCGGCTCCATGCCCTCGAGAAGGGCGAGGTACGCCTGGTGGATCTGCTCGTTGGCGATCGCATCCCTGAGCCGCAGCTGCAGCTCCCACTGGCGCTCGTCGATCCAGCCGACGGAACCGAAGTCGACCCAGTTGAGGGTGCCGCCATCGCTGACGATCAGGTTGGACGGGTGGGGGTCGGCGTTGAACGTCCGGTAGCGCATCGTCTGCTCCAGGACGGACCGCAGCAGAATCACCGCGGTCCGGTGCGGCGTGATCCCCCGCGCCGCCCACGCGTCGAGCATGCCGCCGTTGCCGTTGGTGGTGGCGGTGAGCATCTCCCTCACGGTGACGCCGCGCAGGCGCTCCAGCGTGAGCACCGTACGGCTGGACAGCTCGCGGTACACCCGTGGCGCGTAGTGGGCGATCGGGTCGGCGGCCATCTGCTCGTGGAGGTAGGCGGTGTACATCGCCTCGCGGCCCAGGTCGAGCTCGTCGATGACCGTCCGGGAGAGGTCGTCGACCACTCCGCTGACATCGAGTCCGCGCAGCACCGGGAGCAGGTCCAGCACCCGGGTGCTCAGGCGCAGGAAGCGCAGGTCGACCCGGACCCGGTCGCCGATCCCCGGCTTCAGCACCTTGACGACCACCTCGTCGCCGTCGGCGAGCACCGCGCCGTGCACCTGCGCCAGCGAGGCCGTGGCCAGCGGCTCGGGCTCGAACGACGCGAACGCCTCGGGAACCGGCCGGCCCAGGCCGCGCTCGATCTCCGCCACGATCTTCGGGGTGGGCACAGGGCGCAGGGAATCGAGGAGCTTGCCGAGCTCCTCGGTGTACTCGACCCGCAGCAGGTCGTACCGGGTTGCGAGCAACTGCCCGATCTTCACGTAGCCGCCGCCGCACGCCTCGAAGTACCACCGCAACAGCCGCGGACCGGCGGCGGGCCCGAACAGGTTGCGGACGAGCAACAGGGGTGTGACGACGACGGTGACGGCGAGCAGCCGCGTGACGCGGGCGATCGCAAGAACCACACGCGAGAGCCAGGCGCGCATGGCTAACGGGGAAGGTCGCCGATCACGCGGGCGATGCTACGCAACCCGTGCTGGTGGGGCCGGACACCGGAATTCACCCCGATGGGGGGACGTGGCCGACGCTTCCGCTCCGTACGGTCGGGGCAGGCCCAGCGGAAGGCGAAACCCCATGGCACTTCACCGCAAGCTCGCCGAGGACTCGACCCCCCTGTCCGTGAACCCCGTCTACACCCGGGGCGGGGAGGTGACGCACGCGCCGCGCCACC
>JBKOUY010000023.1:0-3304 GCA_046723645.1 Actinomycetota bacterium
CGGCCGAACCCGCCTTGGTCAGGCCACCCTGCCATCGTGAGCGCGAAGCTCGGGGAGTGCTTCGTCGCTACGTCTGGGTCGCCCGCCGTGCCGGAAGGTCGGCGGCCGGCCGATCGCCACTGGCGGCGGACCTCCCGGCCCGCGCTGGCTACTGTGGTGGGCATCGCCGCACGAGGCGGCTGACTGGGCGATGACGGGGGCGCAGGGTCAGCGGGTGCGCTCGATCGAGGTGGAGGCCGGCGTCCGGCTCAGCGTCACCGAGGCCGGAGCTGCGGGCGTCGCTCCCACGGTCGTGCTGCTGCACGGCTTCGCCGACCTTGCCTACACGTGGCGCCGCCAGATCCCGGTGCTCGCCGCCGCCGGCTACCACGTGCTCGCACCCGACGGGCGGGGTTACGGCCGGTCGAGCCGACCCGACGACGTCGACGCGTACGACGTGGAGCACCTGATCGGGGACCTCGTGGCTCTGCTCGACGACGCGGCGGTCGAGCGCGCCGTGTTCGTCGGCCACGACTGGGGTGCGCTGATCGTGTACGCGCTCGCGCTGCTCGCACCCGAGCGCGTCGCGGGCGCCGTGGGCATCGGCGTGCCGTTCCTCCCCCGGGGCACGGTGCCACCCACGAGCATGCTGCGCCAGTTCGCCGGCGAACAGTGGTTCCTGCTGCTGTGGGTCCAGGAGCCGGGCGTCGCCGAACGCGACCTGGAGCGCGACGTGCGCCGCACGCTCCGGCGCCTGTACGGCGGGCTGCGCCTCGAGGCGATCGTCGGCTCCCAGCACCCCGGCGAACCCCGCAACTTCGTCGACCGGCTGGCCGAGCCGCAGGTGCTGCCCGACTGGCTCGGCGCCGACGACCTCGACCACTACGTCGCCGAGTACCAGCGCACCGGCTTCACCGGCGGGCTCAACTGGTTCCGCAACTTCGACCGCAACTGGACCCTCACCCCCGAGCTCGCGGGCGCCCGGCTGGCCGTCCCCACCCTGTACCTCACCGGCGCCGCCGATCCGCTGCTCATCGTCTGCCCGCCCGCCCTCATGGAGGGCTGGGTCGACGACCACCGGGGCACCGTGCTCATCGACTACGCCGGCCACTGGGTGCACCAGGAACGGCCCGACGCCGTCAACGACGCACTGCTGTGGTTCCTCTCCGACGTGCTGCCAGTCGCTCCCGAGCCGACCCCAGACCCAAACCCGGCACCGACCCCGGCCTAACGCACGTCCGCCGCGATCCTCCCCGGCGGTCCCCGTCAGCGGGCCCGGATCCGGCCTCGGCGGCCGGCGCCGACTTGCGCGCCGGCGCTTCCGATCGCTCGGCGCACATATGGACCGACCATTATCCAGAGGCTCCTCGATCGCGTCGGCCAGCGGGTCGGTGAGGGCGCGACCCTCCACTGCGCCCGCCACTCGGGCGCGTCGAACGCTTCGCCGACGTAGACGGTCTCGCGCACGATCTTGCCCTTCCTGATCTCGAGGACGTCGACTCCGTAGTGCGGCTCGCCGCCGTCATAGCTGACGTTGATCTCCGCCACCCAGATGTCGCCCGCACCCCTGATGCGGCGGATGTCATAGGTGACCGATCCCGGATAGCGGCTGCGCCACTCCCGGATGTTGGCGACGCCCTCGAATCGCTCGCCGGACTGCGGGAACTCGAGCACCGCATCGTCGTCGTACATGTCGTGCGAGCCGACGGGATCATCCGCTTCCCGCCCGAGGTTCCGCAGCAACATCGCCCTGACCGTGTTCGCATTCATACCGCGCAGGTTGTCCTCGGCGCCGCCGGTCTCGCCACCTCACCCATACCTGTCGCCCCACGCGACGACGATCGGCACAGAGCGCCGCGGCAGAACGACGTCCGCTCGATGTCCGTTGCTGCGCACCGAACGGCGCCTCTGCGCTCGTTGACGGGTCGCCCTCTAGCACGCAGATCGACCGCTCGGGCGCATGAGGCGACGAACCGATGCATGAAAGTGCGCGCGACTCCGCATCCGTTTGCGGTCCGGCTCCTCGTCAGAGCGGCTCGCGAAGCCGAGGCTCGGAGGCCGACGGGTCGCGCGACCCAGTGGCCACCATTGTTGCGCTGCGTGTTGTTCCGGGTTCCCGCCGTGGTGGTCTGGCATGGTCACTGCCGAGGTTCATGAAGGGCTCGCAAACGGTCTACCGGACAGGAACAGTGGTGGGTCGTGGGGCGGGCTCCCCACCTGGAGCGGCGCGCAGGGCACCCCCGGCGACCGTGGATCTTGTCATTGAGCGGCAACCCGTGCCTCGGTCTCGCCACAGCAGCGCTCAAAGCGCGTTCGTGCTGCTCGTACTTGACCTGGGCTCCAGACGGCGGCGCCGGGTTTTGTTCGTCAGCCGCGTCGTTCGGTGTCGAGCTCGTCTTCTTGGCGCTGGTTGACGGCGTCGGTGCGATCACGTCGGCTGTTGGCGGCGGTGTAACCGAGGCCGAGTGCGATGACGATGATGGCAACGACCCACAGGGCGTGAACGGCGAAGCCGATCAACCCGAGAATCAGTGCGGCGCTCAGGACGACCAGCATCACTTGGCTGAGGCTTGTCCGCTGGCCGAGCAGGAGCGAGATCCGTTGGGTCAGCCGGCGCCCTTCGGGTGTCTGGCGGGTGCCGCGTGTCGACTGGGTGGGCGTTGCTGGGAGTGTTCCTTGAGGTGAGTCATCGCCGTTCAGGTGGTTCCCCGTGCTGTGGGCGGTTCCGGTAGTTCCAGGAACTACCTCCGGCGATCCCGGTGCTGACATCACGGTTCCTCTCGTTCACGCTGGCCGGGTCAGTATTTGATGGCATCTTTCGTGTTTGCGCCGGCCTGCTTGGTGTTGCCGTTGGCCCTGGTTGACTGGTTGTTCCCGCTAGCTCGGTGGTCCTTCCCGGTGGTCCGTGTCGGCGGGTGCGGTCTCCTCCTGCCACGCTTGGGCGAGGTCGTCGCGGTCCCGGTTGGCCGCGGCCGTCTCGCGACGGGATTGTTTGAGCTCGCTGCGGGCCGTGCGGCCGAGACGCGCGGTCCGCCGGGCACCGGCCAGCAGCAGGCACAACCCGAACAGGCCCACCGCCCCGACCACGATGCCGTAGAGGAACAGCAGGCCGGTGGAGCCGGTGACGTGGTAGCCGAACACGGCGAACTGGTCGGTCAGCGTGTGCGCGCTACCCCCATTGGTCAGCACACCCGCCACCCCGACCACCACGGCAGCGACGAGGATGACCAACCCGATCAGAACGATCATGGCGACTCCGGTAGCTCTACGTGGTGGAGGTAGCTCCAGTCAACGCCGTCGCCGAACCCATGTCGATGCCGAACCC
>JBKOUY010000132.1:0-15708 GCA_046723645.1 Actinomycetota bacterium
CCCAGGGGGCGCTGGAGGGGCAGCCGGTGGAGGCGCGGTGGGCGCCGTTGCGGGCCCTGCCGCCGGCTTTGCCTGCGGTGTCGGCGCGGCCGTGGTCGTGGGCGTCCGGGGCGACGGCGTGGTCGTCCTCGTCGTGCGGCGGGGCGCCTCGGTCGTCGGTCGGGGCCGGGTGGCGAGGGGCGACGGCGGCGTGTCCTGGGTGCCGGACCCGCCGGGAGGCGCCACGACCATCGGGACGTCGCGGGGCGCGGCGTCGCCGCGGGCCGGGTCGCGGTCGGCCCCGGTTCCCGCCAGAGCGGCCATCGACCAGCCCGCGAGCAGGCCGGTGAGGCCCAAGAGCATGGCTCCGAGGGGTGGCCTGCGCTGGTACATGGTCGGGCTCCGGTGGTCGTGGTCCGGACTGGTTTCGCAGCCGACGCCCAGCCCGGATGAGGGCCGCGTGCCGTCGCCTTGGGTGACCACCGGACCTGTCCGATACGGTGGGGGACCCACCGCAGCCAGCCCGGCCGGACCGGCCGCGGAGGCGGATCACAGCGAGGAGCCCACGGTGCAAGGCGTGATCAAGTCGTACGACCCCGGATCGAGGGACGGGATCGTAATGCGCGACACCGATCTCGCCGAGATCGATCTCGCCCCCGATGCGCTCCGCGGTTCCGTCTTCCGCCAGCTCCGCCAGGGCCAGCGTGTGATCTTCGACCTCGACGGCGAGGGTCGCGCCACACACCTGCGGCTGGGCTCGGAGGTCGACATGGGGACGCCGGGGCTCGACCCCGAGCGCTTCCCGGTGGGGGACGACGCGACCTCGCACTGACCAGACGGACCGACATCGCCGCGGAGGACCATGGCCGCGACCACCACCAACCAGAAGCTCGAGAACTGGGTCGCTCACTGGGCCCGGATCCTGGAATCGGACCGCATCGAGTGGTGCGACGGGTCCGACGAGGAGTGGGAGCGACTGACGCAGCTGCTGGTCGAGAGTGGCACGTTCGAGCGCCTCAACGGTGAGCTCCGGCCGAACAGCTTCCTGGCACGGTCCGACCCCGCCGACGTGGCGCGGGTCGAGGATCGGACCTTCATCTGCTCCGAACGCGAGGTCGACGCGGGTCCCACCAACAACTGGCGGGACCCTGCGGAGATGAAGGCGGAGCTGACCGACCTGTTCACGGGGGCCATGCGCGGCCGCACGCTGTACGTCGTGCCGTTCTCGATGGGTCCCCTCGGATCCCGAATCGCCCACATCGGGGTGCAGCTCACCGACTCGCCCTACGTCGCCGTCAGCATGCGGATCATGACCCGCATGGGCCAGGGTCCGCTCGACGTGCTCGGGTCCGACGGCGAGTTCGTCCCCTGCCTGCACTCGGTCGGCTATCCCCTCGTCGACGCCGAGGGCGACGCCCGCGACGACGTGCCGTGGCCCTGCGACGCCGACCGCAAGTACATCGTCCACTTCCCGGAGACCCGGGAGATCTGGTCCTACGGGTCCGGCTACGGCGGCAACGCCCTGCTGGGCAAGAAGTGCTTCGCCCTCAGGATCGCGTCGACGATGGCCCGCGACGACGGCTGGTTGGCCGAGCACATGCTGATCCTGGGGGTCACGCCGCCCCGCGGCGAGAAGCGCTACATCGCCGCGGCGTTCCCCTCGGCGTGCGGCAAGACCAACATGGCGATGATGATCCCCACCCTGCCGGGGTGGAAGGTCGAGACGGTCGGCGACGACATCGCGTGGATGAAGTTCGGTGCCGACGGCCGGCTCTACGCGATCAACCCCGAGGCGGGGTTCTTCGGCGTCGCCCCGGGGACCGGCAAGGACACCAACCCCAACGCCGTGGCCACCCTGTACGGCAACTCGATCTTCACCAATGTCGCCAAGACCGACGACGGCGACATCTGGTGGGAGGGCCTGTCTGTGCCGCCCGACCACGCGATCGACTGGCGGGCCAACGACTGGACGCCGTCGTCCGACGCCCCCGCCGCCCACCCCAACGCCCGGTTCACCACGCCCGCGTCACAGTGCCCGTCGATCGCCCCCGAGTGGGAGGACCCCGACGGCGTCCCGATCTCGGCCATCCTCTTCGGCGGCCGGCGGGCGACCAACGTGCCGCTGGTGACCGAGTCGTTCGACTGGACCCACGGCGTGTTCCTCGGCTCCATCATGAGCTCGGAGAAGACGGCGGCCGCCGCCGGCAACGTGGGCGAGCTGCGCTTCGACCCCTTCGCCATGCTGCCGTTCTGTGGCTACAACATGGGCGACTACTTCGCCCACTGGCTGGAGATCGGCGAGGCGACGGACGCCGACAAGCTGCCCAAGCTCTTCTGGGTGAACTGGTTCCGCCGTGGCGAGGACGGCTCCTTCCTGTGGCCCGGATTCGGGGACAACAGCCGCGTGCTCGCCTGGGTCGTCCAGCGGGTCGCCGGTGAGGCGAGCGCGGTCGACACCCCGATCGGCCGGGTACCGGCACCCGGCGCCATCGACACCACCGGGCTCGACATCGACGCGGCGGCGCTCGCCAGGCTCGTCGAGGTCGATGCCGAGTCGTGGCGCCAGGAGCTCCCCCAGCTCGACGAGCACTATCGGAGCCTCGGCGACCACGTGCCAGCAGACCTGCGCGAGCAGCTCACCGAACTCGAGAAGCGGCTGGCCGCCGGCTGAACCGCGGCACCCGTGGGCCATTGTCTCGCCTCCATCGCTCGGTTCCCCCATGCCTCTTGAGCCGTCTACCAAAAGTTGAGCGCATAAGCATCAGGTTTGTTGTATGCTCTCCGTCACAGTCGTCAGCTGAGCAGCTCAAAGGAGGTCAGTCCGATGCTCATGCGTTTCGATCCGTTCCGCGAGGTTGACCGGGTGGCCGAGCAGGTCGACCAAGTGTTCCGGCGGGCCAGTTCCGGCATCCCGATGGACGCCATCCGGCGTGGGGACCGGGTGTTCGTGACCTTCGATCTGCCGGGTGTCGATCCCGATGGCATCGACCTGACGGTCGAGCGGGATGTGCTCACCGTGACCGCCGCCCGTCGCCTCGAGAAGTCAGAAGGCGACGAGGTGCTCGCCAACGAGCGGCCGCAGGGCACCTTCACGCGTCGGGTGCTCCTGGGCGAGAGCCTCGACACCTCCCGCCTCCAGGCCTCCTACGACCGCGGCGTCCTGTCGATCACCATCCCCGTGGCCGAGCAGGCCCAGCCGCGCAAGATTGCGGTCGGTGGCCGCCACACCCCCACCGCGATCGACGCCGAATCACACGACGAGCCGGCCGAGGCCGCGAGCACCGAGGCCTGATCGCTCGGGTCGTAGAACCTCTCGCCCGAGGGCGCCCGCTGGGCGCCCTCGGGACAAAGATGGCCGCTGCGTCAGCCGTGGCCGCCAGGGTGTTCGGGATCGCGGATCAGGCCGTGCTCGTCAACGCCGGGGAAGCGGCCGCACGGGGTGTCGACGATCCAAACGTGGACCATCGGCGGTGGGATGAGAATCGTCCCCCGCCCTGCGGCTCGCATGCGTCCCCCCAGTCCCAGCGATTCCGGCCGGGAGGCTTATCGAGGGTGCGCCTGCGCGTGCGCACTACGATGCGTCCCCGCCCCGCCGGCACGAGGGAGGCTCGATGGCAGTCAGCGCGTACATCCTCATCCAGACCGAGGTGGGCAAGGCCGCTCAGGTGGCCAGCGAGGTGAGCGGCATCGACGGTGTGGTATCGGCCGAGGACGTGACCGGGCCTTACGACGTGATCGCACGGGCGGAGTCCAACACCGTCGACGAGTTGGGGAAGATGGTCGTGAGCCGGGTCCAGATGATCGAGGGCATCACCCGGACGCTCACCTGCCCCGTGGTGCACCTCTAGCGCTGGACGCCAGCGGGCCTCGTCAGCGGTTGGGGCCGATCACCATCGCGCGTATCCCGAGGCCCATCAGGAACAGGCCGCCCAGCCCGTAGAGCAGGTAGCGCCGGCCCGCCAGCTGGTTGCGGTAGCTGTAGATGATCCCCACCGAGGCCAGGGCAACGAAGCCGTAGAACGCGTGGAACTGCGGTGTCTCGCGATCCTCGCGGGCGACGAGGAGCACGCCGAGCACCACCTCGACGGCGATCGCGACCTCCGCCACCACCGTGAACCACCACAGCGCCCGGTGGCGCAACGCCGCCCAGCGATGCGCGCCGAGGGCCCACACGCCGGCGATGGCGTTGCCCACGACGACGACCCACGCCCCGACGACGTGGACGTCATGCAGGTCCACGGACGGTGCGTCGTGGTCAGGACGGGGCGGACGGCGACTGACCGGGCGAGGTCGTGGAGATCTCGTAGGACCACAGTTCGCTCGACACCGACACCGGCCCGCCGGTGTGCGGGTGCGGCTTGTCGGTGCCGGCGTGGCCGTGCCCGAACGCCGGGCTGTTGACCCAGGCCTGGAACGACTCCTCGTCGCGCCATCGCGTGACGACGAGCCACGTCGTGCGGCCGTCGGTCGGCCTGAGGAGCTCGAAGCCCTCGAACCCGTCCTGGTCGTCGACCGCACCCGCCCTGGCGGCGAAACGTCGGCCCAGCTCGTCGCCCGAGTCCTCGGGGACCGTGATCGCGTTGATCTTCACAATCGTCACGCGGCCCATCATTGCGTTCCGCCGCAGGTCGCGTGCAATGCGCCGCGCCGGTCAGCGGGACGCGGCGGACTCCACGCCGGCGAACACGTCGTGATCGCGGTGACCGGCCGGAACGCCGCGCCGGATGTAGAACTCGGTGCCCATGGCGGCCCGGAAGGCCTCGGGCGGCATGGCCAGGAACAGGCCGGTGTCGTGGACCTGGCTGGCGTGGGCTGCGATCGCGGCACGCTTGCGGTCGAGGAAGTCGCCCACGTCGACCACGGTGGTGATCGCCTCCTCGGGCATGCCGAAGACGACCGATTCGTCGTCCAGATCGGGCGGGTCGCCGACCTGCTGGCCGGCGGCCGCCGCCCTCGCGATCAGGGCCTTGACGTGCTCGCGGCTGATCGTGGCCACGAGCACGTGCGGCGTGCCGGCCAGCTCGGCGGCCCGGCTGCCCACGCGGTGGACCTGGATGTGGTCGGGGTGGCCGTAGGTGCCGTTCTCGTCGTAGATGGTGAGGACGTCGGCGGACTCCTCGCGCAGGATCCCTGCGACCCGAGCCGCAGCCTCCTCGACGTCGGCTTGCCAGAAGCACCGGGGATCGTCGTTGTCGGGCGTGCCCATCATCCCCGAGTCCCGGTAGCCGAGCCACGCCACCCTGTGGACCCCGAGCGCCTCGGCCGACCGCATCGCCTCGGCCATCCGCCGCTCGACCAGCGACTCCCCCGGCTCGAGCAGGCCGTCGGGCACCTCGCCCACCTCGCCCCGCGTCGCGTACAGCACCACGACGCGGTGGCCGTCGTGCACGGCCTTGGCCAGCGAACCCGACTGCAGCAGGCATTCGTCGTCCGGGTGGGCGTGGAACGCGACGAGGGTTGCCATGGCAGCAGTCTGCCGGTGCCCACACGAACTTGCGGCGGCAGGGGGCCCTATGGGGGCCGTTTCCACCGCAGATTCGGGCCGGGGGTCAGGCGATGGCGCCCGCCTCCCGCAGCTTGGCCACGCGGTCGGGGTCGAAGCCCGCCGCAGCCAGGACCTCGTCCGTGTGCTGGCCGGCGTGCGGCGGCGGCGACGAGATCTCGGGCGCGGTGCGGCTGAACCGGGGCGCCGGGCCCGGCTGGCGGATGCCGGCGACCTCGACGAACGTGCCGCGATCGACGTTGTGCGGATGCTCGATCGCCTCGGGGATGGACAGGACCGGGGCGAAGCACACGTCCGTCCCCTCCATCAGCTCGCGCCACTCGTCGCGCGTCTTGGTCTTGAAGATCGCCGCCAGCCGGTCCTTGAGCGCCGGCCACTCCTGCCGGTCGTGCTGCCAGGGCAGCTCCTCGCCCTCGAGCCCGGTGAGCCGCAGCAGCTCGGCGTAGAACTGCGGCTCGATCGACCCGATCGCCACGTACTTGCCGTCCGCGGCCTCGTAGACGTTGTAGAAGTGGGCGCCGGTGTCGAGCAGGTTGGTGCCCCGCTCGTCGTTCCAGACCCCCATGGCCCGCAACGCATGGGTCATCGTCATGAGCACCGCGGCGCCGTCGACCATCGCTGCGTCCACCACCTGCCCCTGCCCGGAGCGCTGGGCCTCGAGCACGCCGCACACCACGCCGAACGCGAGGAGCATCCCGCCCCCGCCGTAGTCACCGATGAGGTTGAGCGGCGGCATGGGGGCCTCGCCCCGGCGCCCGATCGGCTCGAGCGCGCCCGCCAGGGCGATGTAGTTGATGTCGTGCCCGGCCGCTCCGGCGAGCGGGCCGTCCTGTCCCCAACCGGTCATCCGGCCGTAGACGATCCTGGGGTTGCGGGCCAGGCAGTCCTCCGGGCCGATGCCCAGCCGCTCGGCGACCCCCGGACGGAAGCCCTCGATGAGGGCGTCCGCCTGCTCCACCAGGTCGAGCACCACGGCGACGCCATCGGGGTTCTTGAGGTCCACGCCGATCGACCGGCGGCCCCGGTTGTTGAGGTCGGCGGGTGGGTTGGCCGGATCGCCGCCGGACACGTTCTCGGCCCGGTCGACCCTGATCACCTCGGCCCCCATGTCCGCCAGCATCATGGCGCAGAACGGACCGGGGCCGATCCCGGCGATCTCGACGACGGTGATTCCGGCCAGGGGTCCCATCGGGGCGTCCTCCGTTGCGTTGATCTAGGCGGTCGGCTGGTGCTCGGCGCAGTGGCCACAGATGGCGTCGACCAGCGTCGGCCAGAGCGGCGGGGGCAGGTCGTGGCCCATGCCATCGACGAGCAACAGCTTGGCATCGGGGATCACCTCGGCGGTGCGTTCGCCGCCCGAGGACTGGACCAGCGTGTCGGCCGTGCCGTGGATCACCAGCGACGGGATCGTCAGCGTGGCCAGCGCCGCGGACCGGCTGCCCGACGCCAGAATGGCGGCCAGCTGCCGGGCGACGCCCAGCGGCTCGTGGCAGCGGTCCCAGGACTCGCCGGCCAGCCTGCGGAGCCGACCCTCGTCGAACAGGCCCGGGCTCCCCCACACGTGGGCCTGGCTCACCGCCCCGTCCTCCGCCTCCGCGCGCGTCTGCGCCGGGGGTGCGACCAGCGCGGCCATGGCCTCGGCCGTCGGGTGGCCGACGTCGGGGTCGCCGGTGGTGGACATGATCGAGGTCAGGGTGATGACCCGGTCCGGGTGCCCCAGCGCGATCGCCTGGGCGATCATGCCGCCCATCGACACGCCCACGACATGCGCCCGGTCGACCCCGAGGCAGTCGAGCAGGCCGACGGCGTCGTCGGCCATGTCGGACAGCAAATAGGGCACGGACGGCGGCGCCGAGCCGGACGCCTCCGACGCGAACAGCCCGAACACGTCGACGGCCCCCTCGAGGTGGGTCGACAGCCCCACGTCGCGGTTGTCGAAGCGCACGACGTGGTACCCGCGCTCGGCGATGAGGCCGCACAGGTCCGGATCCCACTGGATCAGCTGGCCGCCCAGGCCCATGACCAGCAGGACGGTGGGATCGGACGGATCGCCCGCCGTGTCGTAACAGATGTCGATCCCGTTGGCCTTGGCGGTCGGCAGCTCGCGCATGGCGCCATGGTGTTGCCTCTTGACCGGCGGGTCAAGCGACGTTCGTGCCACCATCGGCGTCGTGCCCACCTTCGGTGTCCAGACAGGCCTGCAGAACACGTCGGCGGCCGAGCTCCGCGGGCTGTGGCGCCGGGGCGAGGACGCCGGCTTCGACGCAATCAGCGTGTGGGACCACCTGTACTCGTCGGACCTCAGCTCGTACGAGTGCCACGAAGCGGTGGCCATGCACACCGCCCTCGTCGCCGCCACCGCCCGGGTTCGCTGTGGCTGCCTGGTGTACTGCGTCGGCTACCGGCACCCCGGCGTCCTGGCGAACGCCGCGGCCACCATCGATCATCTCTCGGGCGGGCGAGCGGAGATCGGGCTCGGCGCCGGCTGGGCCGAGGCGGAGTACGCGGCGTTCGGCATCCGCTTTCCGTCCACGCGCGAGCGGCTCGACCTGCTGGACGAGGCCGCCGGCGCCGTGCGCGCCCTGCTGCACGACGGGAAGGCCGACGTCGCGGGCGCCCACGTCCGGCTGCGCGACGCCCGGCTCGAACCCCGGCCCGTCCAGGCGCACCTGCCGATCTGGATCGGGGGCGCCGGCGAACGGCGCACGGCCCGCATCGCCGCCCGCCACGGCGACGGCTGGAACGTGCCCTTCGTGGCCCCGGACGTGCTCGCCCGCAAGCGCCGGGTCCTCGAGGACCACTGCGGGGCCGAAGGCCGCGATCCTGGCGACGTGCTGCTCGGCGTCAACGTCGTCTTCAGCGACGACGAGGCGTCGCTGAACGCCCAGTTCGGCCCTCGGGCCGCGGCGGTGCGAGCGGGTGCCGTCGTGGGCACCAGCGTCGAGGAGGCGACGGACGCCCTCGGGCGCTACCTCGCCGCCGGCGCCGACCAGGTCAACGTGGCCCTCCGTGCGCCGTGGGACCACGGAGCGCTCGATCGGGCGGCGGAGGCCGTCGCCTCGGTGCGGCGATAGTGGGCGCTCGCGGAGGTTCCGTGGATCGATCGCCGTGCCAGGTTCGTCGCTGGCGAGGACGCAGGAGGAAGGCGCAGCCAGCGGCTGCGGCGACGACGAGGACGATGTCCAGCGGCGGATCTGGCCGGCGAGACGCCACGATGACCTCCGCGAGGGCCCACTAGGGACGGACACCGGACGTCGCCCGACGGCGGCAGCGCAAGAGGCAGCAATGGCCGACGAACGGATCGACGAGATGAGCGGGTCCACCGTGGTGGTCGCCGGGGGCCGGCAACAGCGGCCCCACCGCCCGTCGACTGCGTGCCCGTTCTGCGTCGGCGGCGTGGAGGCGCCCGAGCCCTACGACGTCAAGGCCTTCGTCAACCGCTGGCCGTCGTTCCCCGACGGGCGCAGCGAGGTCGTCCTGTACACGCCCGACCACGACGCCGCCTTCCCGGACCTCGGCGCCCGGGGCGCCCGGCGCATCGTCGACCTGTGGACCGAGCGCACGGAAGCCCTCGGCGCCCGCGCCGACGTCGCCTACGTGCTGGTGTTCGAGAACCGCGGCGACGAGGTGGGCGCGACCATCTCCCACCCCCACGGCCAGATCTACGCCTACGGCGACGTGCCGGCGGTCCCGTTGACGGAGCTGCGGCGGACGGCGCGGGGCGAGTGCCCGCTGTGCGCCCTGCCCGATCCCGCACTGGAGGTCGCTACGGCCGCCGACTGGCGGGCCTGGGTGCCGGCCGCCAGCGCCTATCCGTACGGGATGCTGCTGGCGCCCGACGTCCACCGTCCCGACCTGCCGGCCCTCGACGGACCACAGCGGGACGGCCTGGCCGACCTGCTCGTCGACGTGCTGGCGCGGCTGGACCGGCTGTTCGACGCGCCGCTCCCCTACATGCTCTGGATCCACCAGCGGCCCACCGACGGCGGGTCGTGGCCCGAGGCCCATCTCCATGTGCATATCGTCTCCCCGATGCGATCGCCTGGCGTGCAGCGCTACGTGGCCGCGGGCGAGCTGGGCAGCGGCGTGTTCGTCAACCCGGTGGTGCCCGAGGACGCCGCCGCCGCACTCCGAGGAGCATGATGGGACTGCGATCGTGGGCGCCGGGGCGGGTCAACCTGATCGGGGATCACACCGACTACATGGGCGGGCTCGTCCTGCCGCTGGCGATCGGGCTCGGGACCGAGATCACCGGTGACCGGGGCGGCAACTGGGTCATGCTCGGGTCGGAGCGGTTCGACGGCGTGGCCGAGATCGCGCTCGACGGCGGCGACGACCCGGCCAAGGTGGAGCCGCCCTGGGCCCGCTACGTCGCGGCCGTGGTCGCCGAGCTGCGGCCGGACAACGGGCTCGTCGGCATGGTCCACTCGGAGCTGCCGCCCGCTAGTGGCCTGGCCTCCAGCGCCGCGCTCGAGGTCGCGCTCGCCGCGGCGCTGGGCGCCGACCTCGGCGACCCCGTCGGCGTCGCCCAGGCGTGCCAGCGGGCCGAGCAGCGGGCGGTGGGCGTGCCGTGCGGGATCATGGACCAGCTGGTCGCCGTGGCCGCCGCGGCGGATCAGGTCCTGCGGATCGACTGCCGGAGCCTCACGATCGAGACCCTGCCGTTCCCCGACGAGGCGGAGATCGTGGTAGTCGACTCGGGCGAGCCCCGGGAGCTGTCCCGGTCGGCATACGCCCAACGCCGCAAGGAGTGCGAGGCGGCCGAGGAGATCGTCGGCCCCCTCCGCGACGCATCGCCCTTCGCCGTCGAGGCCATCGACGACCCGGTGCTGCGCCGGCGGGCGCGGCACGTCACCACCGAGAACGACCGCGTCGACGCCCTCGCGGCGGCGCTCGCCGACGGCCAGCTGCGCTACGCCGGCGAGCTGCTGGTCGCCAGCCACGCCAGCCTGCGCGACGACTTCGACGTCACCACTCCGGCGCTCGACGAGCTGGTCGTCAGGCTCCGGGGCGTCCCGGGGGTGTACGGCGCCCGGGTGACGGGCGCCGGCTTCGGCGGCTGCGTGGTGGCGCTGTGCCAGCCCAAGACCCGGCTCAGGCTCCCGGTCCTGTGGCGCGGCCGGCCCGCCGGCGGTGCCTCGAGCAGGGTCAGCTGACGTCTATCGGCGAAAGTTGTCGTGCGGCGGCCGATCCCGCGACGAAGCGCGGGGGTCAGCCCCAGAGCCGGCGGCGGAGCCGCTCCGCGGCGCCGGGCGTGCGCACGCCCCACCAGAACAGGTCCTGGCCGTCGACCAGCACCACCGGGGCCACCTCGTCCAGCACGGGAACGTGGCGCTCGCGGAAGGGATAGGGCTCGCTGGGCGCCAGCACGACGTCGGGCCGGCGGGCACGCGCCTCATCCAGCGTCACGGTCGGGTAGCGGTCGTCGGCGTCGGCGAAGACGTTGTCGACGCCGATGGCGGCCAGCAGGGACGAGCCGTAGGTCCCCCCGGCCAGGCTCATCCACGGCCGCTTCCAGATGGGGACGAAGGCCCGCAGCCGCCCGTCGCCCCGCGCGTCCGGGGTGGTCTTCTCGATGTCCTCGACGCGGCCGGGATCGACGCCCACCAGTGCGGCCAGGGTCCGGAGCGCAGGCGCCACGTCGGCGACGCCGTCGATCGACAGGGCCGCGGTCGCGATGCCGGCCGCGTTCAGAGCGTCGGCGTCCTCGCGCCGGTTCTCCTCGACGCACAGCACGACCAGGTCGGGGCGGAGCTCGGCGATGGCAGCGACGTCGGGATCCTTGGTGCCGCCCACGTGCGGGAGGTCCGGCTGCTCGCAGAACCGCGTGCACGCCACCGGGGTCACGCCCCACGCCAGCAGCGTCTCCGTGACCGACGGGACGAGGCTGACGACTCGCTGCCGGGTCACATCCGGTCGAGGAGCTGCTGCTTCTTGCGCGCGAACTCCTCCTCGGTGAGGAGGCCCTGCTTGCGCAGCGCGTCGAGCTCGCGGATCTGCGCGGGGATCGACTCGGTGTCGTCGGCCCTCTGGGCGGCGGAGGTGCCGGCCGCGGCGGAGACGCCGACGCGGTCGTACTTGCGGTTCTCGTTGGCCTCGATCTGGCGGTAGATCTCGTTCTGCACGGCCGAGGGCTTGCGCACGTTGGAGAACCGCTGCCGGCCCGTCTCGCTCGCCGACTCGATGACCAGGTCCCCGGCGCCGACGAGGCGTTCGAAGATCGACTGCCGGAAGAAGACGGTGTTGACGCGGTCGAGCGGGATCTCGATGCCGTGCTTCGACAGCACGCCGTGCCGGTAGATCAGGCGATCGGTGGTCACGACGAAGTTGGTCGTGATCCAGCGGAGGTAGCGCCAGCCGAACCATGCAAGGCACGCCAGCACGATGAGCCCGACGGGAACCTTGATGGCCGTGTGGAGGTCGTTGACGAGCGTCAGGATGCCGAGGATTACCGCTCCGACCAGCGCGAGGAGCGGTGGGGCGAAGAACCACCAGTGCGGATGCAGGTCGAGGACGATCTCTTCGCGCTCGTTCAGCAGCTTCCGCGGAAATGGCACGCCGCGAGCGTATCCCTGCCACCGCCGCAGCGGGAGGGACCAACCACCTGGTCACGGCGGCGGTCCGGCGCAGAGGTTGCGAGTGGACGCACCGTCACGCCCAGCCCAGGTCCCTCAGGCGGGCGTCCCCGATGCCGAAGTGGTGGGCCACCTCGTGGATCACCGTCACCCGCACCTGGTGGACCACCTCCTGCTCGGTGCGGCAGCGGGCACAGATCGGCAGCCGGAAGATCGTGATCCGGTCGGGAAGCGTGAGCCCACCGGTGCCGTACCACTCGCCACGCTTGGTGAGCGGCACGCCCTCGTACAGCCCGAGCAGGCGACCGTGCCGCACGCCGTCCTCCACCAGCACGGCGACGTTCTCCATGTAGTCGCCCAGCTCGTCGGGAATGCTGTCGAGGGCCTCGCCCACGAGCTCCTCGAAGCGGTCCAGCGGCACGTCGATCATCGGGGGCAGCCTAAGAGTGTGCGCGCGCCGACAGGCAGGCGTCTCGGCCCGGGTGACGTGCGAATAACCTCACCGCCGGTGGCCGCCGATCGCCTGCTCCACGACCTGGACGAGGCGCAGAGGCGGGCGGTCACGTCACCGGCGCGACCCCTCGCCATCGTGGCCCCCGCGGGGTCGGGCAAGACCAGGGTGCTCACCAGGCGGATCGCCTGGCGCGTCGAGACGGGCGACGCCGACGCCAGCCATGTCCTGGCGCTCACCTTCACCCGCAAGGCCGCGGGCGAGCTGCGGGACCGGCTCCGGGCGCTGGGGCTGCGCGACGGTGTGGCCGCCGGCACGTTCCACGGCGTGGCCTACGCGCAGCTCCGCGGCCGATGGGCCGACGACGGGCGCCCGCCGCCCGAGCTCCTCGTCCGCAAGAGTCGGCTGCTGGAGGACATCGTCGGCGGGTCGCGTGGCCAGAGCCAGCTCTCGGCCGGCCAGCTCGCCGCGGAGATCGAGTGGGCCAAGGCGCGGCTCACCGGTCCGGACGGCTACGCCGACACCGTGGCGGCCGCGCGCCGCCGCACGCCGTCGCCGCCCAAGCGCATCGCCGACCTGTACCGCCGCTACGAGGAGGCGAAGCGCGAGGCGCGCATGGTCGACTTCGACGACCTGCTGCGGCTGTGCAGCCACCTCATCGAGACCGACGCGAGCTTCGCCGCCGCCCAGAGGTGGCGGTACCGCCACCTATTCGTGGACGAGTTTCAGGACGTCAACCCGCTCCAGCTCCGGTTGCTCGACGCGTGGCGCGGCGACAGCTACGACCTCTGCGTGGTCGGTGACCCCCAGCAGGCCATCTACGGCTGGAACGGTGCGGACGCCGGCTTCCTGGCGGGCTTCCGCCGGCTCTACCCGCCGGCGGACGTGATCGAGCTGGTGGGCAGCTACCGCTCCACCCCCTCGATCCTGGCCGCGGCGGGGGACGTCCTCCGCGCCGCCGGGGTCTCCGGCCGTGGGGTGAGCGCCCGGCGGCCCGACGGGGTTCCGCCCCGCCTCGAGCGCCATGCCAGCGACTTGAACGAGGCCCGGGCCATCGCCCGGGCAGTGCGCGACCGGCGCGGCCCACGCGCCGCCTGGTCGTCACAGGCGGTGCTGGTCCGGACCCACGCACAGATTCCCCCGATCGCCGATGCCCTCCGGCGCGCCGGGATCCCCCACACGGTGCGGGGCACCGACAGCCTGCTGAGCCACCGATCGGTCCGGGACGCCCTGGACCTGCTACGGCGGGACGACACGGCGCTGGCCGGGCGCCTGCCCGACCTTGCCACCTTGGCGGACCCGATCGACGGCGGCGGCGAGACGGCAGGCGAGCCCGCCGCCAGGGGACGCGCCGAGCTCGACCTCGTCATCGAATTGGCCGAGGATCACCTCCGGCTGAACCCCGGCGCGCGTGCCCCCGACTTCGCCACGTGGCTGGTCGCGACCTTTACGGCCGAGGGCGCCGACGGCTGGGGCGATGCCGTCACCCTGGCCACGTTCCACGCCGCCAAGGGACTGGAGTGGCCGATCGTCCACCTGGCCGGGCTGGAGGACGGCTACGTGCCGATCGCCCACGCGCGCACCGCCGCCGAGCGCGCCGAGGAGGCCCGCCTGCTGTACGTGGCCATGACCCGGGCCGAGGACGAACTGCGCTGCTCGTGGGCCGCGGAGCGGACGTTCGGCGGGCGAACCGGCGAGCGCCGCCTGACCCCCTGGCTGGCGGGGCTGGCGGAGCGCCGGCGGGGTCGACCCGGCGACGACGGCCCCGAGCCGGCGTCCGACTGGCGGGAGCGCCTCGCCGACCAGCGGGCCCAGCTGGCCGAGGCGTCCGTCGGACGGGCGCCGTCCGCCGCACTCACCGCCCTGCTGGCGTGGC
Source organism: Actinomycetota bacterium (assembly GCA_046723645.1). Classification (GTDB taxonomy): domain Bacteria; phylum Actinomycetota; class Acidimicrobiia; order Acidimicrobiales; family VFJN01; genus DASQUK01. Next base: position 14,385 of record JBKOUY010000132.1, read on the forward strand.
GCGACGAGCAGGCCCGGGCGGCGCGGGTCGAGCCAGGGGCGCTCCTCGACGACCGGCTCCTGGAGGCGATCGCGGAGGCGCGGCCGACGACGACCGACGAGCTGGCGGCCGTCCCCGGCATGGGCCGGCTGCTGGCGGGCCGGATCGGGGCCGGTCTGCTGGCCGCGCTCCGGGCCTGAAGTTCCCGTTGACCGGCGACCCCGACCGCGCGACAAGTGGTGCATGGGTGATCCCTTCGACTTCATCAGCGAGGACGGGTGGCCCTACCGAGATGACGGCGACGATGCCGAGCAGCTCGAGCCCATCGACCTGCGTTCCGATACCGACGACGATCTCGTCGCCCTGCATGCGTTGCCGACCCATGCCCTGACGGGGTTGACGGACATGGAGCGCACGGTGGTGAGCGCCCGCTTCGGGCTCGACGGCCACCGGCCACGCACGCTCCAAGAGCTGCACGAGGAGCTCGGGCTCTCCCGCGAGCGGGTCCGGCACACCCTCGCTGATGGACTGGACAAGCTGCGAGGCGTGCTCGAGGTCTAGAGCACGTCCACGAACTGAGGTGCGTGGTCGCTGGGCTTGTGGCCCTTGCGCGCGTTCCGGTCGATGAACGCCCATGTCACCCGGTCCGCCAGCGCCGACGACAGCATCATCAGGTCGATGCGCATGCCCTGGTGCTTGTGGAAGGCGCCGGCCCTGTAGTCCCACCAGCTGAACAGGTCGGGCTCCCCCGGATACTGCTCGCGGAACGCATCGCGCAGCCCGAAGGCCTCCAGCTCCCCCAGGGCGGCCCGCTCCTCGGGCGTCACGTGCGTGGCGCCGTGCACCGCCTTGGGGTTCCACACGTCGATGTCCTCGGGCGCGACGTTGAAGTCGCCGCACACCGCGATGCCGGCGGCCGCCGGGTGGAGGCCGGACTCGGCCTCGACGTGGGCGCGCAGGCGGGCGAGCCAGCGGAGCTTGTGTTGGAACTGCTCGTGGCCGACCTGCCGGCCGTTGGGGACGTAGACCGACGACACCCGCACGCCGCCGCAGGTGGCAGACACGAGGCGGGCCTCGTCGTCGGGGGGCCCGCCGTCGCCGAAGCCGGAGACGGGATCGTCGAGCCCGACCCGGCTCGCGATCGCCACGCCGTTCCAGCGGCCCTGCCCGTGATGGACGCTCGCGTAGCCGCGGCCGTGCAGGTCGAGCGCAGGGAAGGCGGCGTCGGCCACCTTCGTCTCCTGGAGGCACACGATGTCGGGCTGCACGGTGTCCAGCCACTCCCAGATGCGCACCACGCGTTCGGCGGTCAGCGCGTTGACGTTCCAGGTGGCGATGCGCACGA
>JBKOUY010000150.1:0-42107 GCA_046723645.1 Actinomycetota bacterium
CGACGGCGGGCCGAGGCCCGCGCGGTGCTGCGGCTGTTCGAGCTGCCGGAGGTCCGCGACCGCGGCGTATCGCCGAAGTGGCTGCCCGTACGGGCCGCGTTCATGGCCGCTACGGCAGGGGCCCGCCCCAAGGCGAGCTGAACCGACAGCGGCTCACTCCAGCCGCTCCGGCCAGGATCTCCCGCCAGTCGGGGAGCTGGCGCGCGGGGCATTGGCTGCCTGCGCTCGACCCGAACCCGCTCGCCGGACTGTAGGCCGCCTACGACCGGCTCCGCACCGGGGACGGGCGTGTCGTCGATCTCGACGAGGCACCCGAGGACGCCTGAAGCTGAGCCCGCCGGCACCACCGCGTAATCACCGACGCCGCGCCCAGGGTCACCACCAGCCCGGTGGTGACCCCACCCACGACGTCGGTCAGCGAGTGCACCGTCTCGACCAGGCGGGCCACGGCGATGACCAGCACGAAGCCGCCGCCCAGGCAGGCGGCGGCCTTGCGGGCGGGTACCGCCGCGGGAACGATCCGGAGCACGAGGACGGCGGTCGTGGCCGCCGCGGTCGCCACCGCGAGGTGGCCCGAGGGGAACACCAGCGCCGGGTCGCCGTTCCATTGGCGGTGCACGAGCTCCTTGAGCAGCATGTCGGCCGCCAGGGTGGCGGGGGCGGCCGTGAGGGCCAGCACCACCGCGTCGCGCCGCCCGGCGCCCCATGCGAGCGCGGCGCCAGCCATCATGGTCATGAGCATCACTGGCGGCAAGATGCCGGAGACGATCGCCGCTACCCCACTGGCGTGGGAGTAAGCGAGCTCCTGCCAGCGCATCACCCACGCGTCGACCGGGTCCAGCCGGGTGGCGTGCCAGACGATCCCGGCGAGGAGGGTCCCGACCAGGAGGGCGACCGCCGCCACCGGGGCGGCCCATGGCGGGGCGAGAGCCGGGGCCGAGCCGGCCGGGCCGGCCACAGGGCGATCAGCGCGCGCCATGCCTGGACGGTAGCGGCCCGGCGGGCCACGGGCGACGAAATGAACCACATGCAACCTCTCCCGCTGTCGATCGCGATGCCGACTCGGAACCGTCCCGGCCTGCTGGAGCGGGCGCTGCGCTGGGTGGTTCGCGCCGTCACGCCCGTGGCCGAGCACATCGAGGTGGCCGTGTCCGACGAAGTGGCGGCCCGTACGGGCCGCGTTCACGGCCGCCACGGCGGGGGCCCGCCCCAAGGCGAGCTGACCGTACCGGGGTGACGAGGGGAGCTAGTCGACCGATTCGAAGATTCGCAGCTCGTAGGACCCGAGGAGGAAGCGGGCCCGGCGAGATGGGAACCGGACCCGCCGCTCGCGCAGGAAGGCGGCACGCTGCAGGCTCGCGATGTTGTCGGTACGGTCGGCCTCCAGGTCGCCGGCGAGCTGCTGATAGAGCACGTAGCTCTTGTACGGGGCACGCTCGTGGGCGGCCCGGATGTTGGCGAGCACCCGCGCGAAGACCGGACCGGCGAACGGGTTGTTGAAGTAGAGGACACGATCCCGCTGGGGAATCGGGTAGCTGGCGGCATCGGCACAGATCGAGTGCACGTTCCAGCAGCGCCGCGCCGGGCTGGTGTAACCGCGGAGGTTGCCCGACGCGATCTCGTGCAGCTCCGGCGAGAATTCGATGCCGACGACCTCGCGAAACGCATGATGGGCGGCCACCAGCAGGACCCGGCCCTTGCCCGAGCCGAAATCGACGAAGCAGAACTGGCTCAGGTCCTCGTCGAGGCTGCCGAGCAGCGTGTCGACCAGCAGCCCGGGTGACGGCACGTAGGAGAAGCCGAGGGCGCGGTTCTCGCTGTCGATGGTCAGCTCCCGCAACTCGACCGGCCCGTCACTACTGACCCCGAATGCGGCCTCCCGCCGGCGGTCGGCGGCGGCCATCCAGCGACCCCGGACGGCGAGCGCGGACAGGCGGCCGGCGTGCCGCAAGCCCCGCTCGCGGACGAGACCGGCAAGGGTCAGGAGGTCCCGCAGTGGTCCGGGCATCGGCTCCTGCCTCTACTTGACCCGCTCGAGCCATGCGACGTCCGCGACCGGGGCGTGTCGCCAAAGTGGCTGCCCGTACGGGCCGCGTTCACGGCCGCCACGGCCGGGGCGCGCCCCAAGGCGAGCTGACCGGACGGCGGCTCACTCCAGCCGCTCCAGCCAGACCTCCCGCCAATACGGGAAGATGCCGCGCGGGCACTGGCGGTGATAGGCCCCAGTACAGGTGACGTCGTCCAAGACGATGCAAGGGTTCTTCAACCGCAGCATCCGGCCGCTCTTCTCGTCGATGATCCGCTCGACTCGGCGCAGCACCCGGGCCTCCTGCCCGCAGTAGCGCAGCATCTCCCCGTCGAACGACATGCCGCGATTGGCGTTGTTGGCGTCGAGCGTCGCGACGATCTCCTCCCTGCGCTTGACCCGAACCCGCTCACCGGGCTGCAGGCCGAGCGTCTGCACCGGCGTTTTCTGGAGGCGGCCCTCGATGAACGGATACCTGCGGCCGGCCCGGATCCGCAGCGGCCGCGGCATGAGGCGCCGGCTGGCGTCCTGGTACTCGTTGAACAGGCCGATGCCGAGCGTTCGGATCATGGCCAGGGCGCCGGCGTTGCCGGAGCGGACGTCCTGCAGGTACTGCCTGCCGTCCCACGCCGGGATGTGCTCGGGCGCGGCCCGCAGCAGCTCGGTCGCCTGGCACGCATACCGTTCCTCGCCGGGGGCGGCGGGGTCCGCGGGCCGCGTCGCCGCCGTCAGCGTGACCAGCGTGCAGCCGGGCGCCGGCGCGGGCCCGGGCTCGCCGGCCGGGACCCGCCTGAGCCACGCCTCCTTCCAGTAGATGAGGCAGCCAGCCTGGCAGCCGCCGTGCGCGTGACCGTCGCACCGCACCTCGGCAAGGTGCACGGCGTTGCGCATGCGGTACATGCCGGTCGAGCCAATGGTGTCGCACAGCTTCACTGCCAGCTTGTCCACCCTGAACCGCCGGCCGCAGAACTGCAGCATCTCGGGCATGAACGGGAGGGACTCGAGCTCACCCCGCCCGTCGAGCGTGGCCAGGATCTCGGCCTCGCTGCGCACCTCGACGATCTCGCCGACACGCAGGTTGAGCACCTGGTCCGCTGGCGCCTCTTGTGTCTGCACTGTTGCCCCTCCCTCTGGTCGGCCGTGGACGACTCCGGCCGAGGGCTTGCTTGGCATCCTTCGCCGCGTGGCCGCCCGTGCCCGCGCGACCGCACTCAGCACGACCTGGCTGGCGGCCTCCGGGCGCAGGGCGGCGCTGGTCCGCCGGACGCCCTCGCGGAGAGCGCGCGACGTCTCGGGATCGGCGGCTCGGTGCATCGCCTCGGCCAGCGCCGACGCGTCCCTCGGGTCAACCACGATCCCGTTCACGCCGTCGTGCACAATCGTGCCGACCGCTCCCGTCATCGGCGACACCACCACGGGCGCACCCGCGCTCAGGGACTCCACCACGACGCGGCCGGTGAAGTCCTGGAGGGTCGGGAACACGAAAGCCTGGCAGGCCTGAAAGGCGCCCTTGAGGGCCTCATGGTCCACCGTCCCGAGGAAGATGACCGCGTCCTCGACGCCTAGGCGACGGCTGAGCTGGACCAGGTTCTCCCGTTCGGGGCCGTCGCCGATGATCCACAGGACGCAGGGGCCGAACCGCCGCCGGTAGTCCGCCAGGGCGCGGATCACCAGGTCGCTGCCCTTCTGGGGGATGAGCCGGCCGGCGCAGACGAACAGCGGCACACCGTCGGCGGCCGGCGCCGCGGCCGGGGGATGCGCCGCGAGGTCCGCCGGCATGCCTGCCAGCCACCAGCCCAGAATGATCTTCTCCTCGGGAACGTTGAGCGTTCTGATCAGGTACTCCCGGGCGGGTGGGCTGTTGGCAACGAAGACATCGACGAAGCGCGCGGCGAGCCGACGGACGACGACCTTGAGGAAGGCGTTGCCGGTTCGGCCGATGTGGCGGTAGTCGCCCTCGACCAGGGAGATCACCTTGTGCGGCCGGAACAGCTTGGACAGGCCCGCGTACAGCCCGACCAGCCCGAGCTCGTAAATGACCAGGACATCCTCGGGGGCGCGGGCGAACTCGAGGAGCATCCGGGGGCTGACCAGCTTGACGCTCATCGGGTGCGTCTGTTCCGTCCGGCCCCCGAACTCTACGAGCCGACCAAAGGACGGCTCACCCTCGAGGGGTACGGCCCAATGCAGTTCGCGGACCGCGCTGCCGGCTCGGCGAGACGACTCGACCAGGTACGTGTGCGGAGGCAGGTTGTCCAAACCCACCCAAAGGATGCGGGATTCCGGAGGCCGCCCAGGTCGCCGATTCAGTCGCATCGCCTGCCAGATCTCGAAGGTTCGCTTCCGTCCCCAGCCTGCCCGCGCTTCCCGGGGCCCGGAGCCGACGCCGGGCGCGGAAGCGCTAGCCGCAGCGTCGCCAGGATCTCCTCGTCGCTGCGGACCTCGACCAGCTCCCCGACGCGTAGGTTGAGCTTCCCCAGCGCCGCCGATGCGGTGATCTGCACGGTCCGTACTAGCCACCGTTCACGCCCGTCCATCGCAGCTGATCGTTGAGGCGGGCCTCGCCTTGGAGGCGTTTGATCTCGGCCAGGCGCACGTAACGGCCGCCGAGGAACTCGTCTGGGGTTAGGCGGTGCCGCAGATAGGCCTCGTACAGCTCTTCGACGCCCTTCCTGACGGTCCACCGCGGTCGGAACTCGGGCAGGACCCGTTGGATCTTGGCGAAGTCGACTCGGTAGTCCCGCGCGTCCGCGCTGCCGCCGCCGGCGAACTGCACTCGGCTGTCGGCGACAACCGATTCGACCATGTCCGCGACCTCGCGCACCCGGAAGTTGTCTTCGCTCAGCCCGACATTGAAGGCCTGGTTGTGGGTGCGACTGCGGTCGGCCTCGATGGCAGCCATAAACGCCCGGCAGATGTCCTCGACATGGACCAGCGGGCGCCATGGCGATCCGTCGCTCTTGATCAGCACTTTGCCGGTCGTGACGGCGTAGCCGACGAGGTTGTTGACCATGATGTCGACCCGCAGGTAGGGCGAGACCCCGTACGCCGTCGCGTTGCGAAAGAAGACGGGGCTGAAGCTGTCGGTCGCCAGTCTCGAAACGTCCTGTTCGACGAGGACCTTCGACTCGCCATAGGGCGTCACGGGATTGAACGGTGCCTCCTCGGTAAGCGGGGTATCGCCGCCGCTGGCCCCGTAGAGACTGCACGACGACGCAAACAGGAAGCGCTCGACGCCGGCCCGACGCGCCGCTCGGGCGAGCCGGACGGAGGCTCCGTGATTGATGTCGTACGTCAGCTGCCGGTCGAGGTCACCGAGCGGATCGTTCGACAGGGCTGCGAGGTGGATGACGGCTTCGAAACCCTCGAGATGGCGGGGCTCGACGTCCCGGAGATCAAGCCTGACGCTGGCGATCTCCTGCCGGCGATCCCCGAAGCCGCACGCCTCGTAGAGGCCGGTGTCGAGCCCCACCACCTCGTGACCGGTCTCGATCAGCAGAGGGCCCATGACCGATCCGATGTAGCCCCGAAGGCCTGTGACCAGCACCTTCATCGCTAGAGCACCACCTTTGATCCGTAGAAACCCTCGGCGAAGCGACTGGGTGCGTTGGCCTCCATGCCCCGCAACCGCAACAGCGCGCGAAATGTGTCGGCGTCGAACCACGCGCGGCGCCGCTGGCTCGGGAAGTGATCGAGGATGCCGTCGACCTTGCGCTGGGCGGTCGCATCATCGAGAACGACGAAGACGTTCGGCGAGCCAAGGTCGCCGTCGTACTTCGGGATCTCGTACTCGAGGATCAGGTTGTTACGCCACGTGTTCCACGTGAGCTCGGCCACCAGGCGGTGGTCCTGGTGTCGGTCGTGGCGGTGATGGGTGAGGATGAGGTCTGGATCCATGTCCGCCTTGAGCCCTTCGAAGTAGTCCTTGATGTCGGCGCCGGTCCAGGGGAAGTAGCTTTCCCGGAACCGCTCGATCCGTATGTCCTGCTTGCCGGCGCCGGCCAGGAAGTGCTCTGCCGAGCGCTGAGCCTCGGTCGACCGCACGTCGTTCGAGCTGAGCACCACCCAATGGAAGCGAGCGCTCGGGAACTCCTTGACGAGGCGAAGGGCGGTGCCGCCGCATCCGATCTCGATGTCGTCGCAGTGAGCTCCGATGCACAGGATCTCGAGCGCGTCCTCGCGGGGCTCGATCAACGCCAAGGGGCGCATCAGCCGGGCCCGGATCGCCAGAGCTCCCAGGGCGGGCTTCCCTGGGCGTAGAGGTCCTCGAGAACCTGCCGGTCCTTGAAGGTGTCCATGGGCACGAAGAAGCCTTCGTGTCGATATGTCGTCAGGGCCGAGATGTCGATTAGCCGCTGGAACGGCTCTTGAACGAGCTCCTCACCGGGACCGAGGAAGTCGAAGATCCGGGTGCTCATCACGAAGAACCCGGCGTTGATCCACACGCCCGCCCGGGTGACGTCCTCGATCGCCTTGACCACGCCGTGGTCGGAGGCGGCCACGACATGGAAGGTGTGGCTGGGTGCGGCAGAGACGAACGAGGCGATTCCGCCACTCTCGTGGAAGAAGTCGATGACCTGATCGAGGGGTGCATCGGTGAGGCCGTCGCTGTAGTTGGCGAGGAACACCTCCTCGCCTTGGAGGTGCGGGCGGACGGCCCGCAGCCGCTCACCGATGTTGGAGTGGGTGCCAGTGTCGACGAATGTGATTCGCCAGTCGTCGATGTCACTCGAAAGGAGCTGGACGTCGGCGCCGCCTCCCGAAAGCACGAAGTCGTTCGAGAGCCACTCCTTGTAGTTAAGGAAGTACTCTTTGATCAAATCGCCGCGGTAACCGAGGCACAGGATGAAGTCCTTGTGCCCGAAGTGGGCGTAATAGCGCATCAGGTGCCACATGATCGGCCGGTAGCCGATCGGAACCATGGGCTTGGGGATCGTCTCGGAGAACTCCCGCATGCGCATCCCCTGACCCCCACAGAAGAGTACGACCTTCATGCCCCACCCGCCTTCTCTCAGTAGACCGTGACTTCGGGGATCGGAACGACGAACTCGGCGCCCCACGCACGCGCATAAGCGAGCTGCTCGATGATCTCGTCCTTGAAGTTCCAGGGAAGGACCAGGATCACGTCGGGCTTGACCTCGGCGATCTTCTCCGGCGGATGGATCAGGATGTGGGTACCCGGCAGGAACCTCCCCTGCTTGTACGGGTTGCGATCCACGGTGAAGTCGATGAAGTCGGTGCGGATGCCGCAGTAGTTGAGGAGGGTGTTCCCCTTTCCGGGGGCTCCGTAGCCGACGACGGTCTTGCCGGCCCGCTTCGCCTCGATCAGGTACTCGAGGAGCTTCCGCTTTGTCTCACGTGCCCGCTCCTCGAACACCGAGTACGTCCCGATGTCGGCATAGCCGGCTTCGAGCTCACGCGCACGAAGCGCCACCAGCGCCGCCGATTCCCCGAGCCGCTCGTTGGTCGTGTGGCACGCGTAGATCCGGAGCGACCCGCCGTGGGTCCACAGCTCGTCGACATCAAAGATCCGCAGGCCGTGGGCGGCGAAGATCCGCTCGGCGGACACCAGCGAGAAATAGGAGAAGTGCTCGTGATAGATGGTGTCGAACTGGTTCTGTTCGACGAGCTGCTGCAGGTGGGGAAACTCGATGGTGACGACACCCTCGGGCCGGAGCAGTGTGGTGACGCCCGCGACGAAGCCGTTCAGATCGGGCACCTGGGCGAGGACGTTGTTGCCGATGATCAGGTCGGCCACGGTTCCCTCGCCGACGAGCTTCGACGCAAGCTCGGCGCCGAAGAACTCGGTCAGCGTGGGGACGCCCTTGTCGACGGCCGCCCTGGCGACGTTGAGCGCCGGCTCGATGCCGAGTGCGGGGATGCCCTTCTCGACGAACCATTGGAGCAGGTAGCCATCGTTGCTGGCCACCTCGACCACGAGGCTGTCGGACGAGAGCTGCAGCCGCTCGGTGATGAGGTCGACGTAATCGCGGCAATGAGCAAGCCAGGTATCGGAGTACGACGAGAAGTACGCGTACTCGGTGAAGATGTCCTCGGGGGTGACGTACTCCTGGAGCTGCACCAGGAAGCAGCGCTCACAGACATAGACCCTTAGTGGGTAGAAGGCCTCCATGGCGTTGACCCGGCTGGCCTCGATGTAGCTCTCGCACAGGGGCGACATCCCCAGGTCGACGAAGGTGTGCCGCAGCTCGGCGCCGCAGAAGCGGCAAGGTCCGCCGGTGGCACGGTCACTCGACGGCTTGGCTTCGGTCGGGGTCGCTTCGAAGCCACAGCGCGCCGTGCTGGACCGCGGAGGAACTGAAACCACTATGCCGCCCCTGCCCTTGTTCGTCGTCCGGTGGCGTCAGTGTCATTGGACGGGTTGAAGGAGTGCTGAAGGATAGCTGAGGGGTCACTTAAGGGCACGCTGTCGCGACGACCCCGGTTGTCCTGTTACAACCGGTCCTCAGGGGCGTCGGCCCCGCTCGCCGACGCGCCGTCGGGCGGGCGTCACAAGTCCTTCTTCGCCGGGCGTACGTGCATCTCGGTCACCTCTGCGGTCGGCGGCAATGCCAACACGCATACGACCACCTCTGCCACGTCCTCGGGCTGCACCAGCAGCTCGGGCCGGTAGACACGGCCCTCGCACGCATGGATCGCCTCTTGGCGAGGAGTGGCGGTCCGGCCAAGGTGGATCGTACAGACCCGGATGCGGTCGGCATTGACCTCCTCGCGCAGACTGTCGGCGACCGCGCGCATCGCGTGCTGCGTGGCGGCGAACTGGCTGGTCCCACCCGTGGCCCGAACGCCCTGCGAGGAATTGACGACGATGACGTCGGCAATTCGGCGTCCACCGGCAGCCTGCAGCGCGGGGAGCAGGGCCCGGGTGAGGGCGAACGGGGCACGCACGTTCGCCGCATACTGGGCGTCGAAGTCGGTCACTGAGGACTCGGCGACGGGCGCGCGCACATAACCGCCGGCGCTGTGCACGAGATGGTCGAGGTGGCCGTGGCTGGCGACGAGCGCGGCGGCGAACGCATCGCGGGCGGCGTCATCGGTCAGGTCGAGCTGTTCCGCGACCAGGAGGCCGGGCCCGTCCGCTTCCTTCGCTAGGCCGGCGAGCCGCGTCTCGTCACGACCGATTGCGATGACCGTTGCACCTTCGCCGACGAGCTGGAGGGCGACGGCGCGGCCGATACCACTGGATGCGCCGGTGACCACTGCCACCCGCCCTGTGAGCCGATCGCTACGGCTAGTGCCCGGTCCGGTCACGGGGCCGCCTCGTGCCGGTAGACGAGCCTCGAATCCGGGGGGGCAATGTCATGGGAGCGCCACGCCTTGTAAGGGAAACGGGTGTCGTCGGTGCGCCGCACGTGGTCCCGCATCGCCTCGGCCCGGGACAGCATGGTCGGCCGGCGGGCCCGGGACACCGCGCTGTGCTCCCCAAGGAGCCGCAGGTCATGGGCTCGCCAGCTCAAGCCGGTGGTGCCTGCCACCAAAACGTTGCTCGATCGTGCCCGCATCCACGTCGTCCTTTGCTCGTCGCGCCTGTCGCGAATCGCCCGCCGCAAGCTTGTCATCTCGGGCCAGATCCGGCATCCTGGCCGGAAGGCAGCGGGCACTGGTTCGCCGTTGGGCGGGAAAGCAGAGCGGGCAGCATGACTTCAGTGCACCATGATGCGGCGTTCACTGACGACGAGCGGCGCATGGCGCTCTACCAGGGCGACATCTTCCTGACGACTCCGGACGACGCCACACGGGCGTTCTGCACATTCACCCGGGAGCTGGCCGAGGAAGCGTTCGCCGGGCTCGACCCCGAGACGGCCCAGTACGACATGCCGGTCGAGCGCTACATCGAGATCCTCTCGGCGCTCAAGCCCCGCTTCATTCACCATCCCCGGTCCAAGGAGCTGCTGCGCACCGTCCTGGAGCGCCGGGGATGCGATCTCGAGCAGACCTATTTCGACGTCCCCCGGTTGCGCACATCGACGTCCGACGGGTACCTCACGTCCGGGATCGCCTATGCCTGGCACCCCCACCGCGACACCTGGTATTCGGCGCCGCTCAGCCAGCTCAATTTCTGGATGCCGGTCTACCCGATGGTGGCGGGCAACGCGATGGCGTTCCACCAGGATTACTTCGCCACCGACGTCGCGAACACGTCGAGCACCTACAACTACTACGAGTGGAACCAGAAGCATCGTGCCGCGGCGTCGTCAAATATCGGCAGCGACGCCCGGCCATTGCCGGGGCCGACCGTTGGCATCGACCTCCGCAACCCCCTCGTTTTCGTCACGCCGGTCGGCGGCCTCATCCAATTCTCCGGGCAGCACCTCCACTCGAGCGTGCCGAACCACTCGGGGCGCACGCGCTTCTCGATCGACTTCCGCACCGTGCACATCGGTGACATCGAGGCCGGACGGGGCGCGCCGAACGTCGACGTCCACTGCTCGGGTTCGTCGATCCGGGATTTCATGCGCGCCTCCGACCTCGGCCCCATGCCGGACCGGATCATCGAGCTGTTCAACGACGGCACCGAGGCGCGGGGAGACCTGGTGTTCAGCCGCGGGGGCTGACCGCCACGACGTCCTTTCAGCCGTCGGCGCCTGGCTTCGGCCCCAGGGAATCCACATCCACCCAACGGCCGCCGGCGGCCTCGACCTCCGGCAGCGTCCGCCGTATCTCCCGCATCAAATCGGGCAGGAACAGGGCCACGGCATCAGGGCGCGCCGCGACGAGCTCGCCCGGCGCGACGACCGGGATGTCCGTTGCCGGCATACGACGTCCATGCTTGGCGCGCGATGCATCGGCAACGGCACCGAGCAGGCTGCGGTCGACGCCTGCGCGGCAGAGCAGGGCCACCGCGCGTGACGCAGCGCCGTAGCCCAGCACCGTTGACCCGGCCGCCTTCTGCTCGACCAGCCACAGGTGAAGCGCTTCGGCTCGGGCCACGGCGCTGTCCTGTAGGGCACGAACCCGGGCCGGGTCCTCCACGCGCAGGACAGCCTCCTCGGCCAGAAGGTCGGCGACGCTGGCGTCCCGACCTGTGTCGACGGGGCTCCCGTCGTCAGCGTCGCCGCGGCGGGTGGCGGCCAGTAGGATGGTCCCTCCGTACAGCTCGAAGCGCCAGGCCTGGCGGGGAACAAAGCCCACCTCCGCCAGCATGCGACGCAAGACGGTGGTCGAGTAGTAGGCGTAGTGGCCGTGGCGCAGCGAGTTCCACTGGCCAAGCCGCATGATCGTGGCCAGCGAGTGGTATTGGAGCAGGAGGACACCGCGCGGCGCCACCCGCGCAGCCCGCTCGGCCAGCGCCGTCGCCTGGTCGGCGCGGTGCATGAGCCCGAAGCAGTCGAGCACGACGTCGGCCCGGTCGCCGTCGTCCACCGGCACCAGCCCGCGCGCGGCGAGCAATGCCAACCAGGAGCCGCCGTGGGGGCTGCCGTATTCGGCGGTGCGTGCTCCAGTGGGCAGGAAGCCGGCGAGCGCCACCCGGTCGACGGCGTCCTCGGCTTGTTCGACGAGCGCTGTGGGCTCGGCTCCCCGTGGTTCCTCGGGAACTGTCGGATCGACCAATAGCTGCGCGAGCCCGCAGGCGGCGCAGAGCCACATCTGCAATGGATAGGCCGGGTCGGGCCCGGGCTCTTCGACGGCCGGGAAGTGATCGGCGGCCGGTTGGTCGCCGAGATCGAGCACGATTTGGCCGTCGGTGGTGCGGCAGAAGCGGCAGCGATGGGGCTCGCTCAACCGCTCGCCCCCCCGCGCCCTGCTGCCAAGATGGGGGGATGCAGGTGCGTACGACATCGTTGGCGGACGTGCTCGTGTTCGTACCCACGCCCCATCGCGACCACCGGGGGTTCTTCACGCGTACGTTCGATGCCACCGTCGCGGCCGCGCACGGCGTCGACTCGGCCTCGTTCATCCAGGACTCGCAGTCCCGCTCCGGCCTCGGCACGGTGCGCGGGCTCCACACCCGAGCCGGGAGGGGCGAGGCCAAGCTCGTGCGCTGCGCCCGGGGTGCGATCCACGACGTGGTGGTGGACGCGCGCCCCGGGTCGCCCACCTTCGGCCGTCACGAGTCTTTTCGGCTCGACGACGAGCAGTTCTGGCACGTGTACATCCCTTATGGCCTGCTGCACGGCTTCCAGGTCCTGAGCGACCTCGCGGACGTGTGCTACCGGATCGATAGGGAGCACGACCCTAGCGAAGACCGCGCTGTGCGTTACGACGATCCCCACCTGGCCATCTCTTGGCCGCTGCCGGTCGCCGAGATCAGCCCCCGGGACCGTGCCGCCGGTTCGTGGGCCGATCTGGTGGAAGGGACGGGGGGCCCCATGAGGGGCCCCCCGTGTGCGGACGCTGGCCGCTACTGGCCTGCGGCCCGGAACGTCGCCACCTGCATCACCCAGTTTGCCGCTCCGCTCTGAGTCGCCCCGGCGCTGTAGGTGCCGACGCTCGTCGCCAGACCGTCGTTGACGATGTCAGCGTCTATCGGGGTGGTGATGCGAGTGGTAAAGCCCGCCGAGGATCTGGTCGCGGCGTAGACGCATCTCGATGTCACCGACGAGGACCAGTGGGCCGCAGCTATCGGTCCGTCCGGCGGCGTGTCGATCGACGATCGGCGACGGGTCCTCGAAGTGGAACCTGCTGGATGTCGGCGCACGTCACTGCACGCTGGCGGCTGACGACCCGCTCAGCACCAGACTCGTTCCGTCGACGGGGAGGAAGCCTCCCGACTTCCCAGCGAGCGCCTGCTCGAAGTACGTCGCGGTTCGCCGAAGCCCCTCGACGAGCGGCACCTCCGGTTGCCAGCCGAGCAATTCGCTCGCCAACGTGAGGTCGGGTCGGCGCCGGGTCGGGTCGTCGACGGGCAGTGGCTCGAACCGAATCTCTGACGCCGAACCGGTCACGTCGATGACGAGCCGGGCGAGGTCTAACACCGGATACTCGTCCGAGTTGCCGATGTTCACCGGCTGTTCGACGTCGCTGTCCAACAACCAAACGAGGCCTCGAACCGTATCGTCGACACAGCAGAAGCTGCGGGTCTGAGAGCCGTCGCCGTACACGGTTAGCGGCTTGCCTTCGAGGGCTTGAGCGAGGAAGTTCGAAACGACTCGCCCGTCGTTCAGTCGCATACGGGGCCCATACGTGTTGAAGATCCGAGCGATCCGGACCTCGACGCCGTGGTAACGGTGGTACGCCATGGCCATCGCCTCGGCGAAGCGCTTGGCCTCGTCGTAGACGCCTCGGGGACCGACCGGGTTGACATGCCCCCAATACGACTCCGTCTGGGGATGCACCTGGGGGTCACCGTAGACCTCGCTAGTCGAGGCGAGGAAGTACCGGGCGCCCTTTGCCTTGGCGAGCCCGAGCGTGTTGTGGGTTCCGCGACTTCCGACCTTGAGCGTCTGGATCGGGAGTTCGAGGTAGTCCCTGGGCGACGCCGGGCTGGCCAGGTGCATGACCACATCGACCGAGCCAGGGACCCACACGTATTCGCTCACGTCGTGCCTCACCATCGTGAAGCGCGGTCGGGCGAAGAGGTGGTCGACGTTGGAGACCGAGCTGGTCGCGAAGTTGTCCATGGCCACGACTTCGTCGCCTCGGTCGAGCAGCGCTTCACACACGTGCGAGCCCAGGAACCCGCCTCCCCCGGTGACGACCACGCGTGCCATTGATCCGTTGCGTTCTCGGTGCGTCAGGTTCGGCCGATGGCCTGGTAGGCGAATCCCCGCCGCCGGAGCGCGTCTCGGTCGAGCAGATTCCGTGCGTCCACCACTCGCGGCGCGGCGAGCATCTCTTTGACCTTGGCGAAGTCAAACCAGCGAAACTCGTCCCACTCCGTGAGGACGAGCAGTACGTCCGCCCCATCGCAGGCGCTGTAGGGGTCGTCGGCGATCTTGATGCCGTCGAGGTCCGAAGCGGCGCGGCTATCGAGCGGAGGAGTTACCGTCGGATCGAACGCCTGGACAGTCGCCCCCATGTTGCTGAGTCGTCGAATCACAGCCAGAGCCGGCGATTCCCTCAAGTCGTCAGTGCGTGCCTTGAACGTGAGGCCCCACACGGCCACACGCTTGCCGTCGAGCGATCCACCGACCGCATCTTTGGCCTTTTCAGCCACGCGGTCGAACTGCTCCTCGTTGACGCTGACCACGCCCCCGAGAAGATCGAAGTCGTAACCGGCATCCTCGGCGATGCGGATGAGAGCCCGCGTGTCCTTGGGGAGGCAGGAACCTCCAAACCCGGGACCAGGGCGAAGAAATTCCGAACCGATTCGCCGGTCGTAGCCGAGCCCGACCAGCACGTCGTTCACGTCCGCGCCGACGGCCTCGCATACCGCAGCAAGGGCGTTGACAAAGCTGATCTTCGTGGCGAGGAAGGCGTTCGCCGCATACTTGATCGTCTCGGCCGACGCTGGGTCGGTGACGATCCTCGGAGCGGAGATCCCGAGGTACACGGTGGCGATGCGGATGGCTACCGATTGGTCCGAGGCACCAATGACGATCCGGTCAGGGTGGAGGAAGTCCTGCACGGCCGAACCCTCGCGGAGGAACTCCGGGTTCGACACGACAAAGACGTCGTCGCGACCGAGGGCGCGCTCAACGACCAGCGTAGAACCCACCGGCACGGTGGACTTGTTGATCACCACCGCCTCTGAACCAAGCAGCGGTCCGATCTCACGTGCTGCAGCATTGATGAACGAGAGGTCGGCCGAGCCATCCGACCGCATTGGAGTCGGGACGCTCAGGTAGACGAACTCCGCCCCGGCCACCGCCTGGGCGGCCCCCAAGACGAAGCGCAGCCGTCCTTGGCCCAGTCCCTCGGCGACGAGGTGCGCGAGGCCGGGCTCGACGATCGGCAGGTCCCCCTGGCCGAGGCGGGCGATGCGATCGGCGTCGATGTCAGCGCACGTGACGTCGTGACCGAGGTGGGCGAGACATGCCCCGGTCGTCAGCCCGACGTACCCGCAACCGATGACCGCGACTGTGCTACCCATACTCTCCTCGCCTTCACCGGGGATGGACAATCCGTTTAGAAGCGGCGGACCCGAGCTGCTGACGCGCCACGGAGGGCTCTCCGAAAGCCAGAATGGGCTGAGACTGCCGCTCAGATGTCTTGCATCGGCCTCGGCCTCGAGCCCCGTCAGGGCGCTTTTGAACGGCGCTGCTTCGGGCAGTCAAGCGGCGGCAGCGTCCGCGCCGCTTGAAAGCAGACCCACTATCGCCCCGCGTCGAAGTTGACCCATGGCTCACCGGGTCCACCGATGCCAGCGATCGAACTCGAAGCCTGTCGGGATGCCACGAAGAAGGGCCGGAGCTCGGCGTCGCGGAACCCGCACTGCCCCCCGATGCCACCGCCGCTCGACGCCCTGAGTCGCCCGACGGCGCGCTGGAGCCATGGCGCGCCCGTGCTGACCGCGGAGAGACCGAAACCACAATGCCGCCAAAAGTTCTCGTCATCCCGAGGGGGTTAGTGTCACCGGGCGGGTTGAAGCGGCGCTGAAGCAGAGCTGAGCGATCGCTGAAACAGAACGGCACCCACGTCGACCCCACCGTGCGCCGTCGGCGCCGACCTCGGCCAGCGTCACCCGCATCGATGCTGCGACCGCCGGTGCCACCTCGCGTCATCGCCACGAGATGCGGCGCAACATCATCCCGCCGTACATCTCGAAGCGTTAGGCCCACGCGGGAGGAAGTCGGCGCCAGCACGCGACAGTGGCGGAGTCGCGTAGTAGGGCGTAGTGGTCGTGTTCCTAGTAGGGCGTAGTAGTCGTGGCGGAGCCAGTTCTACTTGCAGAGCACCAGGTTGGTGGCCAGCAGGCCGTGATCGTCGACCTCGGCGGCGACCGGCGTCACCGCCCGCCGAGCTGGTGGACCACCTGCCGCTTGACCCCGTCGTCGAGGGTCACCTCCGGCTCCCATCCGAGCTCGCGGCGGGCCCGGGCGATGGCGCCGTGGGTGGCCCGGACGTCGCCGGCCTGCGCCGCCAGGTGCCGCGTGATCAGGGGGCGGCCCACGTGCTCCGACACCAGGCTCAGGAGGTGGTTGACCGTGGCCGGTGACCCGCCGGCCACGTTGAACACGGACGCCGGTGCGACGTCGGCCTCCACCGCGGCGAGGGTGGCGGCCGCGGCGTCCGATACGTACGTGAAGTCGCGGACCTGGTCGCCGTCGCCGTACACCGTCACCGGCCGGCCGGCGGCGACCACGCCGATGAACCGGTGGAGTGCCATGTCGGGCCGCTGCCCCGGCCCGTAGACGGTGAAGTAGCGCAGGACCACGGTGGAGACCCCCCAGTTGGCGCCGTACGCCGCCGCCAGGTGCTCCGTCGCCAGCTTCGTGACCCCGTAGGGGCTGAAGGGCCGGGTCGGAGCGTCCTCGGTGATCGGCCCGGCGATCGCGTTGCCGTAGACGGACGACGACGACGCAAGCACCAGGCGTGGCACGCGGGTGCGGCGCGCCGCCTCGAGCAGCCGCTGCGACGCCGAGATGTTGCGCTCGACGTAGAGCGCGAAGCCCTCCTCCCACGACAGCCGGACACCGGGCTGGGCCGCCAGGTGGACCACGGCATCGGCGCCGGTGAGGACGTCGTCGAGGTCGACCCGGGCGAGGTCGAGCTCGAATCCCCGGAAGCCCTCGTGCCGGGCGAGCGAGGCGGTGTTGGCGCGCTTGATGGCCGGGTCGTAGTAGTCGGTGAAGGCGTCGACGCCGTCGACGTCGTCGCCGCGCGCCAGCAGGGCGTCGCACACATGGGAGCCGACGAAGCCCGCCGACCCGGTCACGACGTATCTCATCGCCGCGCGTCAGGCGCCAGTGCGATCGACCTCCGGCTGCGCCACCGGCACCTCGGCTCGGCGCTGCCTACGCGACAGCCAGAGCTCGCGGGCGATCGGCAGCACCGAGATGGCGACGACGGTGAGGATGGCCAGCTCGAGGTTCTGCTCGATGAAGTCGACCTGGCCGAGGAAGTACCCGAGCAGCGTGACCCCGATCGCCCACAGGAGCCCGCCGATCACGTTGAAGGTCACGAACGTGCGGTACTTCATGTTCGACACCCCGGCGACAACCGGCGCGAACGTGCGCACCACCGGCACGAAGCGGGCCAGCACGATGGTCTTGGCGCCGTAGCGCTCGAAGAACGAGTGCGCCTTCTCGACGTTCTCGTGCTTGAAGAACCGTGAGTCCGGGCGATTGAAGATTGCGGGGCCCGCCCGCCGGCCGATGATGTAGCCCACCTGGTCACCCGCCACCGCGGCGATGAACGTGCCCACGAGAAGCCAGCCGAGGGGCAGGTGGAGCGCCTCGTCGACGCTCGACGGCCCCGACGCCAGGAACCCGGCGGTGAACAGCAATGAGTCACCGGGCAGGAAGAACCCGACGAGCATTCCCGACTCGGCGAAGACGACCGCGAAGACGCCCCAGAGGCCGATGTCGTCGATGAGGCTCTTCGGGTCGAGCAGGCCCCCAGCGGCGAGCACTCGTCCGAGCATCTGGCAGAGGCTATCGGTAGGGACCAGGGGGTGCGCTACTGCGGCTGGTTCCACTCGACCCAGCCGGCGCCGGCCCTCCCCGTGGCGGGGTCACGGAACCGGCACAGCGCCCGAGCAAAGCGCGACACCCTGCCGGCGCCGTCCTCCAGGAGGACCGGGGCGAAGGCCACGGGCTCCACGTCGAGGCCGAGGTCGTCGTACGCGACGGTCGCCGCCGTGGGGAACCCATGGTCGCCGGCCACGCTGCTCGTCGAGGTGTGCTCGACGCCCGCCAGCGGGCCGCCCGGCGGCTGGACGAAGCCCGGGTGGTAGGGCACCACGTCGTCTCCCAGCCGCACGGTGGTGCCGTGGAACCGGGTGCCGTCGTCGAGGCACCCCGCCGACCAGGTCCAGCCGAGCGTCCACCAGTCGCGGGTGCCCCACGAGTGGTCACGCTCGCCGATGGCGTCGAGCTCGATGCGCTCGGCTCCCACCAGCACCTCGCCGTAGACCCGGCACGGCACCTCGTAGCGGGTGGTGCCCGGCGGGTACACGTACGCGCTCCCATCGGTCTCCCACTCGAGGTCGAGCCCGAAGGGCACCCGGTCCCCGACCGGCCGCCCGTGGTCCCCGTACATGGCGGCGGGATCGTCCAGCCCCAGCGCGAACGCCTCGCAGCCGAGGGAGATGTGCTCGAACGGCGTCTCGATGTTGTGGTCGGCCCACAAGCCCTCCGTGCGGACCTCGAGCGAGGGCGGCCGGGGCGGCCGGATCTCGTGGTCGACCACCGTCACCAGCGGCCGTCCCTCGCCGACGACGCAGGCCCAGTACCAGGCAACCGCCTGGTTCGGATAGAGGCCCAGGCGCACGTAGCCGCCGAGTGTGGCGTCACGCGTGGCGAAGTCGTAGTACCAGGACTCGCCCCACCAGTCGCCGTCGGCGGGGGCGTGGTAGGACTCGTCGGCGGCGGCCAGCCCTGCGGGGATGAGATCGGTCACCCGCCGAGTCTGTCGCGATACGCGCGCACCTTGTGCCGGTTGCCGCAGGCGTTCATGGAGCACCAGCGACGGGAGCGGTTCCGGGACTCGTCGTAGAACACCCACGCGCAGTCGTCGTCGGGACAGACCTTGAGCCGGTCCCAGACTCCGGCGTGCACCAGGCTGTGCGTCGACGCCATGACCCGGGTCAAGGCCCCGCGGGCGCCAGGGGCCAGCGGTTCGAGTGAGCCGGTCGAGGGCACGATGTGGACGGGCAGCTCGCCCGCCAGGCGATCGAGGGCGGCCCGGGCCGCCGTGTCAGGCCCGCCGTCGTGATGGGACGCCATCTCGGCCCGCAGCGCCCCGCGGAGCTCCCGGGCGAGGGCCAGGTCCTCGTCGCCGACGGGCTGATGGGCGCCGTCGAGCCCCTGATCCCGCAGCCAGCTGCGGAACTCGTCGCTCGACGCCAGCCGGTCGGTGCCGTCCTCGGCGTCGACGGTGTTGGCGAACGATCTCACGAGCTCGACGTCGAGGTCGTTTGTGTGGGTGGCGACCATGAAACCACTGTACAGCCAACGGTGGTGTCCGGTATAGTTACACCACCGAAACTTGTTCACCAGTTACGGGACACACTTCAGAGTCGAGGGACGACGATGGATCCGATGCTTCACTTGATGGCCGACGAGCGATCCCGGCAGCTGCGCCACGACGCCGACCTCGTGCGGGTGGGACGTAGCCAGCGGCGGCGCCTTCGCCGGTACCTGCCTCACCGGCGCTCCTGACCCACGCCGGCAGCGCCGGGGGCGGGCGGTAGCTTCCGCCGGGTGCAGTACCTGAGCCCCGAGTGGATGGAGGCGGCCCGCCTCGCGATCGCGCGCGACGCCAGCCTGGCCCGCGCCACCGCCGGCGTCCGGCTCACCGTCGAGCACGTGGTCGTCGACGGGCCCGGGGGGATCACCCGCTGGCACGTCAGGATCGACGATGGCGACGTTGCGTTGTCGGCGGGGCCCGCCGAGGACCCGGACCTGCGCTTCACCACGGACTACGTAACGGCGAGCCGGATCGCGGCCGGCACGCTGGGGGCGCAGCGGGCGTTCGTGGAGGGCCGCCTGCGGGTGGGGGGTGACCTGGCCGCGCTCATCCGCCACCACAAGGCGTTGGCGACGATCGACGACGCCCTCGCCGGCGTCCGGGTTCGGACGGACCGCACCTGGAGGCCCAGCGGATAGGGCGCTCCGAAGGGCACCACCGCGTGGGGTTTGCTGCCGGGCCGCAGCTCAACAGCTGGACCTCCCTGCAACGCTGACCACGGTGAGCCACCACGACGTGACTATCTGCTGACGCACCTAGGATGCAGCGGCCGTGCCCGAGATGCCCGAGCTCCAGGCCCACGCCGAGCGCCTGACCGTGGCGTTCGAGGGCGCCGCGCTCCAGCGCTTCACGCCCCTGGCGTTCACGGTGCTCAAGACCGCAACCCCCGGGCCGGAATCGGCCCAGGGGCACGCCCTCGAGTCGGTCGGCCGCCGGGGCAAGCACCTCCTGCTGCGGTTCGAGCCCTGCACGTTCGTCGTGCACCTGATGCAGGGCGGGCGCCTACGGGTCGACGAGAAGCAGGCCGCCCGTCCCCGCAACGGCCAGGGACGATGGCGCTTCGCCGACGGGCGGGCGCTGCTGCTCACCGAGGCGGGCACCGAGCGTAAGGCAGGCGTGTGGGTGGTGGCGGGCGACCCGCTGGCCCAGCCGCCCCTCGACACCCTCGGGCCCGAGGCCCACCTCCTCGACGAGGCCACGGTGGCGCGCCTCCTGGCCGAGAACTCGATGCGCCTCCACGGCTGGCTGCGCGACCAGGGGATCCTCGCCGGCATCGGCCGCCGCCTGGCCAACGAGATCTGCCACCGGGCCAAGCTCTCGCCGTTCGCCGGGACCGCCAAGCTCTCGCCCGACGAGGTCGAGCGCCTGCACGCCGCCATGGGCGCGTGCATCGACGAGTCGCTGGACTACGAGCGCAGCCGCGACGACATGTCGTCGTCCGCGGACCGCCCGGGCGCTGTCCACCACCGCACCGGCGAGCCCTGCCCGGTGTGCGGCGACACCGTACGCGCCGTGGAGTACCGCAGCTACACCGTCAACTACTGCCCGACGTGCCAGACGGGCGGCAAGGTGCTGGCGGACAACACGACCAGCCGCTTCCTGAAGTAGGCGAGGGGGGAGGCTCGCGGCGTCAGATCAGGCCGAGCTGGACCACGGTGTCCCGCTCGGCGGCCAGCTCGGCCACCGAGGCGTCGATGCGGCCGCGGCTGAAGTCGTCGAGGTCGAGGCCGGGGACGATCCGGTAGTCACCGTGCTCGTCGATCGTGCAGGGAAAGCCGGAGACCAGGCCCTCGGCCACGCCGTAGCTGCCATCGGACGGCACCGCCATCGACACCCAGTCCCCCTCCGGCGAACCGAGCGCCCAGTCGCGCACGTGCTCGATCGCGGCATTGGCCGCCGAGGCGGCGGACGACAGGCCGCGGGCCTTGATGACCGCGGCGCCCCGCTGTTGCACCGTCGGGATGAACTCGTGCTCGAGCCAGCCGCGGTCGCCGCGGATGGCGTCGAACGCGGGCTTGCCGGCGATCTCGGCGTGGAACACGTCGGGGTACTGGGTGGCCGAGTGGTTCCCCCAGATCGTCATCCTGGTGACGTCGGCGACCTGCGCGCCGGCCTTGCGGGCCAGCTGGGCCTTCGCCCGGTTGTGGTCGAGCCGGGTCATGGCGGAGAAGCGCTCGCGAGGCACGTTGGGCGCGTTGTTCACGGCGATCAGCGCGTTGGTGTTGGCGGGGTTGCCCACGACCAGCACCCGCACGTCGTCGGCAGCGTTCTCGGAGATGGCCCGGCCCTGGGTGGTGAAGATGGCGCCGTTGGCGGACAGCAGGTCGGCCCGCTCCATCCCCTCCTTGCGGGGCATGGCGCCGACGAGGAGGGCGAAGTTCGCCCCCTCGAACGCCCGGCCGGCGTCGTCGGTGCCCACGACGTCGGCCAGCAGGGGGAAGGCGCAGTCGTGGAGCTCCATGCACACGCCCTCGAGGGCGCCGAACGCCTGGGGGATCTCGAGGAGCTGGAGGATCACCGGTTGGTCGTCGCCCAGCATCTGACCGCTGGCGATGCGGAACAGCAGGGCGTAGCCGATCTGGCCGGCCGCGCCGGTGACGGCGACACGTACGGGGTCCTTCATGGGGGCCGACCATAGGATGCGGCGCCGCCGGGGAGCCAGTACCGCTCTTTGAAGGGTTTCCGGGCCGCAGCACCGGTTTTCTTCAATGACGCGGCGAGGGAGCGCCCGTGGGCGCTCCCTGCCGGTGGTGGGCGTCCGCCGCGGGTCTAGAGCTGCATCGCCTTGATCTCGAGGAACTCCTCGAAGCCGTGCTCGCCGTACTCACGACCGTAACCGCTGTTCTTGAAGCCACCGAACGGGGCGCTCGGGTTGAAGGCCCCGCCGTTCACCTCGATCTGCCCGGTGCGGACCCGCCGGGCGAAGGCCCGGGCGCGCTCGGCGTCCCCGGACCACACGCCCCCCGACAAGCCGTAGACCGAGTCGTTGGCGATGCGGGCCGCCTCGTCCTCGTCCTCGTAGGCGATGATCGACAGGACCGGCCCGAAGATCTCCTCCTGGGCGATCGTCATGTCGTTTCGGACCTCGGAGAACACCGTGGGCTGCACGTAGTAGCCCTGCTCGAAGCCCTCGGGCCGCTCGGGACCGCCGGTCACCAGCTTGGCGCCCTCGTCGATGCCCTTCTGGATGTAGCCGGTCACCCGCTCGACCTGGGCCTGGCTCGACAGCGGCCCGAGCCGGGCACCGTCGGCGAACGGATCCGAGGGCTGGAAGTTGGCCGCGACCTCGTCGGCGGCGATGCGTTCGGCGTCGGCGACCCGGGACGCCGGGACCAGCATGCGGGTCAGCGCGGTGCAGGTCTGGCCCTGGTTGAGGTAGCACTTGAAGACGCCGTCGCGCACGGCCTTCTCGAACGCCTCGTCGTCGAGGTCGTCGAGCAGCACGTTGGCCGACTTGCCGCCGAGCTCCAGCGCCACTCGCTTGAGGGACTGGGCCGCGAGTTCGGCCACCCGCTTGCCGGCGCGGGTGGACCCGGTGAACGACACCATGTCGATCTGGGGATGGCGGGCGATGGCCTCGCCGACCACCGGACCGGTGCCGATGACCAGGTTGAACACCCCGGCGGGCAGGCCGGCGTCGTTGATCACCTCGGCCAGGATGAACGCGTCGAGCGGCGCCACCTCGCTCGGCTTGAGCACCACCGTGCAGCCGGCAGCGATCGCGTAGGCGACCTTGGCGGCGATCTGGTGGAGTGGGTAGTTCCACGGCGTGATGGCCCCCACCACGCCCACCGGCTCCCGCCTGATGATGCTGTTGCCCAACTGGGTCTCGTACTCGTAGCTCTCCGCCAGCTGCGCGGCCGTGTTGAAGGAGTTGATGGGCAGGCCAGCCTGGATCATGAGGCTCAGCCACTTGGGCATGCCGGCCTCGCGCGTGACCACCGTGGCGATCTCGTCCATCCGGGTGCCGAGGCCCTCGGCGATGCGCGTGCAGTACTTGGCCCGCTCCTCGGGCGTGGTCTGGGACCACGACTCGAAGGCGGCGCGGGCGGCGGTCGCCGCGGCGTCGACGTCCTCGGGCGTGCCCGCGGGGACCTGGGCGATGACCTCGCCGTTGGTCGAGTCGTGGACGTCGATCGTGTCCGATCCGGTGGACGGCACCCAGGCGCCGTCGATGTAGAGCTTGTCGTGGACCTGCACGGCGGAACCCCCTCGGGTGGAGCGTGGGTACCCGACGCTAGCGCCGATCCTGACCCAGCGGTCAAGTGTCGGCGGAGCTGCGCTCGCCGTCGGGCCCGGGCCGTCGCGCCCGGTGGTGGCTGGGCCTGCCCAACACCCAGAACGCGATGCCCGCCGCCACCCCCACGTTGAGCGAATCGACCCCGCCCCGCATGGGAATGCCGGCCCGGACATCGGCGGCGGCCAGCGTCTCGGGCGACAGCCCGGGCCCTTCGGCGCCGAACAGGAGCGCCACCCGGTCGAGGTCGGGGTCGTCGGCGCCATCCAGGACGAGCTCATCGAGGGGAACCGCGCCGGCGTGGGGCGTGAGGGCGACCAGGCTGAAGCCGTGCGCCCGGAGCACGTCCAGGCCGCCGGGCAGCCGCGGGACCCACGCCCAGGGGAAGCCGTAGCCCTCGCCCATCGCCACCCGCGCCGTGCGGCGGTAGAGCGGATCGCTGCACGTGGGATCGAGGAGCACCGCGTCCATGCCCAGCCCGGCCGCCGACCGCAGGACGACGCCGAGGTTGGTGGGGTTGCTCACCCGCTCCAGCACCACCACGCGGCGGGCGCCGTGCAGGACGTCGGCGGCGGGTCGGGGCGGGCGGCGCTCGAAGCAGGCGAGCAGGCCGCGATGGACGCCGAGGCCGGTGATGCGCTGCAGGACCGCCGGGGCGGCGGCGTAGACGGGCACCTCGGTGCCGATCCCCGCCGGCAGTGGGTCGGTGCGGGTGGCGTCGACCAGCACCGCCCGGAGCGCGTAGCCGGCGCGGATCGCCCGCTCCGCCACGATGTCGCCCTCGGCGACGAACACCGCCGGCTCGCCGGCGGGCACCCGGCGCGCCAGCTCGCGATCACGCAGGCCCACGAAGTGGGCGATGCGGGGGTCGCGGGGATCGTCGATCGGCACCCGGGGCACGGGCGCATGGTTCCGCCGGCATCTGCGCGCCGCAAGGGCTGGGATCGGCTCCCCGGCGGGTCAGGACGCCTCGTCGACCACGACCGAGCTGATCGAGACGCTCGACACGCATCCACCCGACCCCGTCGGCCAGCTCATGACCTCGAGCGTGGAGGGGCCGTAGGCGCCGTCTGCGGGCAGCCCGTGCTGCCGCTGGACGTTCGCCACCGCCTGGCTGGTTGCGGCCCCGTAGTTGCCGTCGATGGTGACGTTCTGGCCATTGCACTGGACCAGCGCCGTCTGCAGCACGGTGACGGCCTGTTCGTCGCGACTGCCCTCGCGCATGACACAGGCGGCGGAGCCGTCCGATGTGATCAGGGAGGTGTTCCCTGGCACCTGCGCCGACACCGACGCCGACTGGACGACCACGACGCCGTCGCACGTCGATGCGGCCTGGCTGTCGAAGTCGAAGTCGCCGTCACCGTTGTTCTGGCAGCCGGAATCCGCGGACGCGAGTGCGGCCAGGCCGAACAACACCAGGACGGCGATTCCTCCTTTCGACGCCACGGCCGCTCCCTGGCTGGTAGGTACGCGCCCGAGGACGGTCGTTCCTGACGGGCGACGGCGAAAACGTAACGTGAGGGACCGCCGGAGACGGGGACCCCCCTAGGCTGTACAAGTTCGATACAAGTGCCCCGATCGGAGAAGATCACCCATGGCCAAGATCAAGGTCGCCAACCCCGTGGTCGAGATCGACGGGGACGAGATGACGCGGGTCATCTGGCAGTTCATCAAGGACAAGCTGATCCTCCCCTACCTCGACGTCGACCTGCTCTACTACGACCTCTCGATCCAGAAGCGCGACGAGACGGACGACCAGATCACGGTCGACGCCGCCAAGGCGATCAAGCAGCACGGCGTGGGCGTGAAGTGCGCCACCATCACGCCTGACGAGGCCCGCGTCGAGGAGTTCGGGCTGAAGAAGATGTGGCGCTCGCCCAACGGCACGATCCGCAACATCCTCGGCGGCGTCGTGTTCCGCGAGCCGATCATCTGCTCCAACGTGCCGCGGCTCGTGCCTGGCTGGACCAAGCCGATCGTCATCGGCCGTCACGCCCATGGCGACCAGTACAAGGCCACCGACTTCGTCGTCCCGGGTCCGGGGACGCTGACGATCAGCTACACCCCGTCCGACGGCGGTGAGCCGATGGAGTTCGAGGTCGCCGAGTACCCGGGCGGCGGCATCGCCATGGGCATGTACAACTACGACGACTCGATCCGGGACTTCGCCCGCGCCTCGTTCCGCTACGGCCTCGAGCGCCAGTACCCCGTCTACCTCTCCACCAAGAACACGATCCTCAAGGCCTACGACGGCCGGTTCAAGGACCTGTTCCAGGAGGTGTTCGACGCCGAGTTCAAGGCCGAGTTCGACGCCGCCGGGCTCAGCTACGAGCACCGCCTCATCGACGACATGGTCGCCCAGGTCATGAAGTGGGAGGGCGGCTACGTGTGGGCGTGCAAGAACTACGACGGCGACGTGCAGTCCGACGTGGTGGCC
The DNA here is from genome assembly GCA_046723645.1 of Actinomycetota bacterium. Classification (GTDB taxonomy): domain Bacteria; phylum Actinomycetota; class Acidimicrobiia; order Acidimicrobiales; family VFJN01; genus DASQUK01. Next base: position 25,735 of record JBKOUY010000150.1, read on the forward strand.
CAGGGATTCGGATCGCTCGGGCTCATGACGTCCGTGCTGCTGACGCCCGACGGCAAGACGTGCGAGGCCGAGGCCGCTCACGGCACCGTCACCCGCCACTACCGGCTGTGGCAGCGGGGCGAGAAGACCTCGACCAACCCGATCGCCTCGATCTTCGCCTGGACCCGGGGCCTCAACTTCCGGGCCAAGCTCGACGGGACGCCAGAGGTGGCCCGATTCGCCACCACCCTCGAGGACGTGTGCGTGAAGACGGTCGAGGGCGGCCAGATGACCAAGGACCTGGCCCTGTTCGTGGGTGGGGACACCCCCTGGCTCACGACCGAGGAGTTCCTCGACGCCCTCGACACCAACCTCAACAAGGCCATGAGCCTCGCGTCATAGGCGCCGGCTCAGGCGAGCGGCCAGTAGCCCGCGACCAGGTGGGGCGGGGTGTCGAGGTACACCTTCGCCTCGGGCGGTTGGGCGAACCGGCCGTGGCTCCAGCGCACCTCGATGTGGCCGGTAATGGTGCGGGGGCAGCCGGCTCGGAGGTCGTCGACGGTCGCCCTCCAGCGCACCAGGGGCTGGCGCGAGGCGACCGGCTCGACGTCGAAGCGCCGCAGGCGAAACGCCTGGCGCCAGTCCCAGGGGCTGCCCACGCGGACCCGAACCATGCGGTCGCCGTCGGACCCGAGCACGAAGTAGGTGGCCGCCGCCACCCGGAGGAAGCGCCACAGCGTGGCCTCCCGGAGCCCGTGAGCGCGCAGCCGGCCGCGCCACCGCCGCGCCGACCCATCAGCGACGACCGCCGACAGCGCCGCGTACGCCTCGGCCGCGGCGGGCGACGTCCATGCGCCCCGCCCGAGCGCCCGAGCCAGGTCGCGGCGTTCGGCGGGCGAGAGGTCGGTCGCCCGGTCGGGCAGGGACGCGACCATGCCGGCCTCGAACCGCACGATCTCGTACAGCGCCTGCGTCTCCCGCGGCGCCATCTCGGCGAACCAGTCGGCCCGGGCGGCGTCGGCATCGGCGCCGTTGGACCCGCCGAAGACGAGTCGGGGCGCGGCGTTCAGCGTGATGCGGGAGTTGTACTTGCAGCTGACCAGGTAGACGTGGTCGATGCGCAGGTCGGCCGGGACCGGGTCGACGCCGGGCGGGCGGTGCGGGCCCTTCCACTCGACGACCTCGGGCGGGCGGCCCCGCAGGCCGTCGCGGGCATCGAGGAACGCACGCCCGTTGGCCCAGGCGGCCGCGAACTCCGCCCGGTGGCGGCCCTCCCCGTGTAGGGCCCGCAGGCGATCCCACCGCTCCGGCCCCACACCGCCGAAGGCGTCAGGTGGATCGGACAGCGCCGCCTCCAGGTCGCCGGCGCCGAACGTGGCCAAGCCGGTGACGATCTCGGTGATCTCGGTGCGCGGGGCGGGCACGGCGACCGATCCCTCGTCAGTCAGGGACCAGGAGGTCGCCGATCGGCTGCGGCGACATGACGCCACGCGCGTAGTGCGCCAGCCGCTCGACCGTTGTGTCGGCCCGCTCGATCGGCAGGACGTCGACGAACGCCCGGCCCCGCGCCTCGGCGAGCGCCGCCGCCCCCGCCGACCGCCGGCCCGGCAGGTCGGTGGCCAGCACCAGGACTGGCCGCTCCCCGAACCCGGAGAGCCGGACCGCCCGGCCCAGCGTGCGCTCGAGCACGTCGCCGTGGCGCAGGCCCGGGCGGCCCACCGTGAAGCCGCCGACCACCTCGACCAGCCACGCGTGACCGGCGTCGTCGGTGGCGAGCAACGTCACGTCGACGCCGCCCACCTTCCTGCGCACCCTCTCGTCCACCGCGAAGCCGGCGCCGCGCAAGAGGGAGGCGGCGACCGCCACCGCCTTGTCGCCCGCCGGCTCGGACGGCCCGCCGGAGGCGAGCACGCGCAGCAACTCGTCGGCCGCCCGCCGCCGTGCCACCTCGACGTAGCGCTCGTCGGTGTCGTAGCCGAGGTAATGGCGCCCGGTGCGCACGGCGGCCACCGCCGCCGATCCCACCCCCATGAAGGGATCGAGCACGACGTCGCCCCGCCACGTGTACAGCTCGATGAGCCGCTGGGGAAGCTCGACGGGGAACGGTGCCGGGTGGCCCACCCGCCTGGCGCTCTCGGGTGCCAGCTCCCACACGTCGAGGGTCGCGTCCATGAACTCGTCGGCGGAGGCCGTGGCCACGTGCGGCAGCTCGGTGGCGGCGCGCTGCGACCGGTCGATCGCGCGGTCGAACCGCCCCTTGGACGCGACCACCACCCGCTCGGTGAGGTCGCGCAGCACCGGGTTGGCGGGGCTGCGGAAGGACCCCCAGGCGCAGTTCCCGCCCGCCCCCCGGGCCTTGCGCCAGATGATCTCGCCCCGGAGCAGCAGGCCCAGGCGGTCCTGCAGGATGCCGATGACGTCGGCCGAGAGCGACCGGTAGGGCTTGCGCCCGAGGTTGGCCACGTTGACGGCGATGCGCCCGCCGGGCTCGAGCTTGCCGACGCACTCGGCGAACACGCCCTCCAGCAGGGCCAGGTACTCGGCGTAGGAGGCGGGGATGCCCTGCTTCCCCAGCTCCTCCTCGTACTGCTTGCCGGCGAAGTAGGGCGGCGAGGTCACCACCAGCGCGACCGACGACGGCTGCACCCGGTCCATCGAGCGGCTGTCGCCGACGTAGATCTGGTCGACGACGCCGGGCGGGCTGACGACGGCGTCGTCGGACAGCGCCGGCGCGGCGAACCGGGCGTAGAAGGCCGCCGAGTCGTGGTTCTCGCGCCGCCCCACGCCGAATGACGAGGTCGCGGTCGGGGACCTCTTGCGCCCGGTTCGTTCCGCCGCTCCCACCCCTCTCGCTGCCATGCCGACACCTTAGGAAGCCGGTGTGACAGTCAAGGGGAGCCCGTCAACGCTTGGGCGCCAGACCCAGGTTGTCGACGATCCGGAGCACGGCCTCCGACCGGTTCAGCGCGTAGAGGTGCAGGCCCGGCGCGCCGGCGTCGAGCAGTCGGCGGCACAGGTCGGTGGCCACGTCGATCGCGATCTCCCGACGCGCCTCGATCTCGTCACCTGCCTCCTCGAGGCGGGCGATCAGGGCCCCGGGGACGACGGATCCGTTCATGGTCGCCATGCGCACTAGGCCGCTCAGCGGTGCCACGCCCGGCGGCATCACCCCCGGCAGGACCGGTGTGGTGGATCCGAGCTCGTCCAGCTCATCGACCATGCGGAGGTAGTCGTCGAGCTCGAAGAAGAACTGGGTGATCCCGAAGTCGGCGGCGGCCAGCTTGATCGCCAGGTTGCGCCGGTCGCGGCCCCGGTCGCCCTCGGATCGCGGATGGAGCTCGGGGTGGGCGGCCACGCCGACCGAGAAGTCGCCGGGATGGTCGCGGACCAGCTCCACGAGCTCGAGCGCGTAGGTGAAGTCGCCGCCAGGATCGCTGCCGTCGGCCGGGGGATCGCCGGCGAGCGCCAGGATGTTCTGGACGCCGCCGGCCTCGTACTCGTCGAGCAGCGCCACGATCTGGTCACGCGAGTGGCCGACGCACGTGAGGTGGGCCATGGCCGGGAAGACCTGCTCCCGGTTCACCTGCATCACGATGTCGCGGGTGCGGTCGCGCGTCGACCCGCCGGCGCCGTAGGTCACGGACACGAACGAGGGCCGCAGCGGCGCCAGCTCGTGGATGGTCTTCTCGAGCTGGCGCTCGGCCTCGTCGTTCCTGGGCGGGAAGAACTCGAAGCTGAGCGTGGGGCCCGCAGCCAGGAGGTCGACGATCCTTCTGGTGGCTTGGCGGTCCTGAGGCACGGAAGCCATGGGTCAACTCCCCGATGGGTCGGATGTGCGTTGGTGCGCTTCACCGGGCCGGATGCAGCAGCACCACCCATGTCGGTCCGGATCGGGGAGAGATTATCGGCTGGCGCCTTCGGAGTGTTCACGCGTTCGCTCGGCCGCCTCGACCGTGTTGCGCAGCAGCATGGCCACGGTGGTGGGGCCGACGCCGCCCAGCCGCGGGGTGATCCACGAGGCGACCTCGCCGACGGACTCGTCGACGTCGGGGAGCAGGCGGCGACCCTCCCAGCTGATCCCGCCGCTCACGACCACGGCGCCCGGTCGGACCATGTCGGGCTTCATGAACGACGGCACCCCCACCGCCGCCACCACGATGTCGGCCTGCCGGGTGTAGTCGACCAGGTTGGGCACGCCGCTGTGGACGACGGTCACGGCCGCGTTGGCGCCCGGCTGTTTCAGCGTCAGCAGCAGCGCCAGCGGCCGGCCCAGCGTCGGGCCGCGCCCGCACACGACGACGTGCTTGCCGGCGATGTCGATGCCATAGTGCACGAACATCTCGCGGATGCCCGCCGGCGTGGCCGGCACCGGCCCGTCCTCCTGGAGCACCAGCTTCCCGAGGTTGACGGGGTGGAGCCCGTCGCCGTCCTTGGCCGGGTCCATGGCCCCCACCGCGGCGTTGAAGTCGAACTGCGGCGGCACCGGGTGCTGGATGAGGTAGGCGTCGACCGCGGGATCGGCGTTGAACCGCTCGACCGCCGCCATGAGGTCGGCCTGGGTGCCGTCACCGGGGACCTCGATGTGGTGGCTCACCACGCCCACCTGCTCGGACGTCTCGTGCTTCTTGCGCACGTAACCGGCCGACGCGGCGTCGTCGCCCACCAGGATGGTGCCCAGGCCCACGCTCTTGCCTTGGCGGGCGAGGGCCTCCACCCGCTTGGTGACGTCGGCGAGCACGGCCTCGGCCACGGGGGCACCGGCGAGCAGTTGTGCGGTCATCCAGTTCCATTGTGCCGCCGTTGGTGGGTGATCCCGAGGCAAACGGAGCCGCCGTTCCGGCGCGAGAGACTGGCGGCCGGCGATGACTTCGTCGACGTGAGTGCGTCTCGTCCCAGGGGCGCGGTGGAGGTAGCGAGGAAGGGAGATCCATGTCAGACCGCAAGGCGGTGGTCGCCGCCTACATCGACGGCTTCCGGCGCACCGACCACCAGGCGATCCTCTCGTGCCTGACCGACGACGTCGTGTGGATCATCCACGGACACCGCACGCTGCAGGGCAGGGACGCCTTCGACGGCGAGATCGAGAGCGACGCCTCGATCGGGAGTCCGAAGTTGCAGATCGACCAGGTGATCGAGGAGGGCGACACCATCGTCGCCATCGGCCACGGTGCCATGACCCTCAGGGACGCAGGTCCCGTCGCCTTCGTGTTCGCCGAGGTGTTCACGTTCGCCGACGAACTGATCCGCCGGATCGAGACGTTCCACATCAACCTCGGGGACACCGGCCCCGGCACTTTCGCGGCACCATCGGCGGCTACCTGACGGCCACCCTGCGGGACGCCACCATGTCCCCGTGGAGATCACCGATCGCCGCCACGCCCAGGCGCTCGACGCCGCCGACCCGTTGGCCCCGTTCGTCGCTGAGGCGGTCGTCACCGAGCCGGACCTGCTGTACCTCGACGGCAACTCGCTGGGACGCCTGACCCATCGCGCCCGGCGCCGCCTGCTGCAGGTGACCGATGACGAGTGGGCCGGCGGCCTAGTGCGGTCGTGGGAGGCGTGGATCGACCTGCCGGTGCAGGTGGGAGATGCGCTGGCCCGGCACCTGCTGGGGGCGGAGCCGGGGGAGGTGGTGGTGGGAGACGCCACCACCGTCAACCTTTACAAAGCGGCGTCCGCAGCGATCGCGGCCCGACCGGGTGCCCGGGCCGTCGTGACCGACGACGACAACTTCCCGACCGACCGCTACGTGCTCGAGGGCCTCGCGGCCCAACACGGACTGGAGTACCGGGAGGTGCGCAGCGACCCCGTCGACGGGCCCGATGCCGACGCGATCGGGACGGCGCTCGACGGCGCGGCCCTGCTGAGCCTCTCGCACGTGGCCTACGGGTCGGGGGTGCTCGCGGACATGGCCGGGCTGACGGCGCTGGCGCACGAGCACGGCGCCCTCGCCCTGTGGGATCTGTCGCATTCGGTCGGGTCGGTGCCGGTCCGGCTCGGCACCACGGGTGCCGACCTGGCCGTGGGCTGCACGTACAAGTACGTGAACGGCGGGCCCGGGGCCCCGGCCTTCACCTACGTGCGCCGCGACCTGCAGGGAAAGCTGCGCCAGCCGATCTGGGGCTGGTTCGGCCAGCGCGACCAGTTCGCCATGGGGCCCGGTTACCGGCCGGTCGACGGGATCGGTTCCTGGCTCACCGGATCGCCGGCGGTGCTGGGCCTGGCGTGTGTCGATGCTGGTGTCGCCCTGTTCGCGGATGCGGGCATCGAGCGCCTGCGGGCCAAGGGGATGGCGCTCACATCGCTGATCGTCGACCTCGCCGACGCGTGGCTCACGCCGCTGGGGTTCGGCCTGGCCAGCCCCCGGGCGGCCGAGCGGCGCGGATCGCACGTGGCGCTGGCGCACGCCGACGCTTGGCGGATCTCCCAGGCGCTGATCGACGTGGCCAGCGTGGTGCCGGACTTCCGGGCGCCGGACCGCATTCGGCTCGGGCCGGCCCCGATCGCCACCCGCTTCGTCGACGTGTGGGATGCGCTCGACCGGCTGCGACGCCTGGTCGAGAGCGGCGCGCACGAACGGCACGCTCCGGCGTCCCGCCGGGTCACCTGAGGATCGGCTCTGGTACCGTTGCCGCAGTTGTGCTCAAGGGGGGATCTGGATGGGTCGTTCCGCACGACGGTTGGCAGCGCTGGGGCTGTTAGTGGTGGTCCTGGCGGGATGCCGGATCGACGTGGTCCTCCACGATCAGGATCCGCTGCCCGGTGGCCTGAAGTGGGAGGCCGACGACGTCGAGATGCTCCCCAACGGGCAGTTCGTGGGTGGTGGTTGCCTGTTCTCGCTCGACAGCCCCGGATTGGGAGTGGTGGTGTTCGCGCCCGACGCCACGGTGCTGCGCGTCCTGTCGACGTGCTCGTCGATCCAGTCGGGGTCGCTGGGTGTGGCGACGACGGCCGACGGGACGATCTACTTCGTCCGCAGCCGTGAGATCATCCCCTTCGAAGACTACCGGCACGAGCTGGTGCGCGTTCCGCCCGGCGGCGGTGCCTCGGACGGCGTCGTCATTCACTCGGGGACGACTTCCGACCCCTTCTTCCATCCCTTCCTGGATCCGGTGGTCAGTCCGGATGGCTCGATCGTGCTCGTCCGGTCGGGCGATTTCGACAATCCCGGCATCTTCACGGTGACCGGCCCGACGACCCGCAGGTTGCGCCCGGGGACGCAGGGCCTCAGCCTCGACGACGGATTCGAGGTGCGCAATGACGGCACGATCATCACCCCCAAGGGCAACACGGTCGTGAGCATCTCGCCCAATGGCACCGAGACGGTGCTCGCCGGGACCGGACAGGCGGGGTTCTCGGGGGACGGGGGACCGGCGACGCAGGCGACGTTCAACGACGTCAGCGATGTCGCCCAGGGCCCAGCCGGAGTGATCCACGTCGCCGACCGCGGCAACGACCGGGTCCGCCGCATCGGGCAGGACGGCGTCGTCCGCACCCTTGCCGGCGGCGGGACCGAGGACCCGGACGCCGGGGGCCTGGCCATCCTCGCCCAGCTGGACGCGCCGTGGAGGATCGCCTACGACGGGACCCAGCACAATGTTGGTGACGAGCTCTGGCTGCTCGAGGGTGTCCCCGGCGACCTGCTCTACGTCGGCATCCGCTGACCGAGCTTCCTAGTGGAAGAAGTGGCGTTCGCCGGTGAAGATCATGGCGAGGCCGAGCTCGTCGGCGCGGGCGATGATCCCCTCGTCGCGGGCGACGCCGGTGGGCCGGCCGGGCTGGATCACGACCGCCACCCCGGCGTCCGCGGCGGCCTCGATGCCGTCGGGGAAGGGGTAGAAGGCGTCGCTGGCGCAGGCGCCGCCGGCGGCCCGCCCGGCCGCCTTCGCCGCCGCCAGCTGGCCGGACTCGACCCGGTTCTGCTGGCCGGCGCCGATCCCCCACGCGACACCGTCCTTGGCCAGGACGATGGCGTTGGACCGGACCCAGCCGCACACCCGCCATGCCAGCTCGGCGTCGCTCCACTCGCCCTCCGTGGGCACCCGCCGGGTCACCACCAGCCAGTCGGCCCGCTCCGCCACGAACCGGTGGGGATCCTGCAGGAGCAGGCCACCGCTGATGGGGCGCAGGTGCCACCGGTCGGGCGTGGGCGGCGGTGCCTCCAGGATGCGGGTGTTCTTCCGCTTGGCCTGCAGCGCCTCGATGGTGCCGGGCGCGTAGCCGGGGGCGATGACGACGTCGGCCTGCGCCGCCGCCACCATCCTCTCGACCGTCGCCTCGTCGACCACGCGGCTGACCGCCACGATCCCCCCGAAGGCCGAGCGCTCGTCGCATTCGTAGGCGCGCTCGTAGGCGTCGGCCAGGGTGTGGGCGATCGCCGCCCCGCAGGGATTGGCGTGCTTGATGATCGCGGCGGCCGGCCGGTCGAAACGGGTGGCTAGGTCGTGGACCAGCAGCCAGGCGGCGTCGGCGTCGTAGAGGTTGAGGTAGCTGAGCGCCAGCCCACCGTGCTGGGTCATGGCCGCCCACCACGGCTCCCCCTCGCCGGTACCCACTCCCGACTCGGCGCGGTACAGCGCCGCCCGCTGGTGCGGGTTCTCCCCGTAGCGCAGGGCGAGCGGCTCGCGCCGGTACGCGAGGTGGAGCGATGGCGGCAGCTCACCCGATCCCGCGGCGTCGTCGAACCAGCGGACGATGGCGGCGTCGTACGCAGCCGTGCGCGCGAACGCCGTCCGCGCCAGCTCGCGGCGCGTCGTTTCGGACAGCGATCCCGATGTCCGCAGCTCGTCGAGCACGGGCCGGTAGTCCGCCGGATCGACGACGACCCCGACCTGCGCATGGTTCTTGGCGGCGGCACGGACGAGGGCCGGGCCGCCGATGTCGATGAGCTCCTCCGCGCTACTCGCGCCGTGCTCGAACGCCGAAGTGTCGGCGCCGAACGGGTACAGGTTCACCACCACGAGGTCGAACGGCTCGATGCCGTGGGCCTCGAGGTCGGCCCGGTGGGCGGGATCGGTGCGGTCGGCGAGGATGCCGCCGTGCACCTTCGGGTGGAGCGTCACCACCCGGTGCCCGAGGATGGCCGGGAAGCCGGTGATCGCCTCGGTGTCCGTGACCTCGAGGCCGGCCTCCCGGAGCGCGGCGGCGGTGCCGCCCGACGAGACCAGCTCCCAGCCGAAGCCGGCCAGCCCGTCGGCGAGCTCGACGATGCCTGCCTTGTCGTAGACGGAGAGGAGCGCCCTCACGTGTCCTCCTCCTCCTGGGGATCGTCCTTGGGATCGGGATGGTCGCCGGACCCGCCGAAGGTATCGGCGACGAAGCGGCGGATGGTCGCTGGATACAGGCGCCACTCGACCTGCTTGATGCGCTCGTGCAGGGTCTCCTCGGTGTCGTCGGGCAGGACGGGGACCGCCTCCTGGGCCAGGATCGGTCCGTCGTCGACCTCCGCCGTGGCCACGTGGATCGTGGTGCCCGTGACCTTGACCCCCGCCGCCAGCGCCTCGCGCACTGCGTGCCAGCCCTTGAACGCCGGCAGCAGCGCCGGGTGGCTGTTCAGGACCCGCCCGGCATACGCGTCGGTGAGCCCCGGCACCACCGTGCCGAAGCCGGCCATGACCACGAGGTCAATGGCGTGGGTCCGGAGCACCTTGACGAGCCGCTCGGTGTAGGCCGTGCGATCGAAGGACGTGCCCCACTCGGTGCGCTCCACCAACTCGGTCGGGACCCCCCGCCCGGCGGCGATCTCCAGCGCCCGGCAGGGACGGTCCGCCGCGACCAGCGCCACGGCCACGCCGTCCTGGAGGATGGCGTGCAGTAGGGTGCCGCTGCCCGAGGCGAGTACCGCGATCCGAGCTGGGGGCATCAGTCGGATGCTAGTGGCCGGGGTTGTGCGAACGGCCGACCCGCGCGGGGGTGCAGGCGCGCTTCGCGCCGTTCAAGGACTCTGGAGAGAGGCGAAAGACGTGAACCTCGACAAGCTCTCGACCGCCGACAAGGTGATCGGCGCGTCCGCCATCGCGTTCCTGATCGCACTGTTCATGCCCTGGTACGGCCTGGCCGGGGGGAGCAACAACGGCTGGGACTACTTCCTCACCGGCATCCTTCCCCTCCTCGTCGCCGCCGCCATGGTGGCGGTCATCGCGATCCAGCGGTTCACGCCGACCGAGTTGCCCACGCCGCCCATCCCGTGGTCACAGATGCAGCTCACCGCGGGCGCCGTCGTGGTCGTGCTGCTGTTGCTCCGGGTGCTCGTCGCGTCGGACGTCGAGGTCCTCGGCGAGAGCTTCGATCTCGATCGCAAGTACGGGCTCTGGATCGCGTTCCTCGCCGCCATCGGCCTTGCCGTCGGCGGCTACCTGAAGTTCCAGGAGTCCGACGAGGCCGCCACGAGCCGGTCGGCGCCGCCGTCGACGGCGGTCTGAGCTCGGGACCGAAGCCGCCGTCACCTGAGGAGACGGGATGGCTACTGAACACGTGGGCTTCCTGGGCCGACTGGGCGCCTGGGCGACGCGACGGGCCGAACCGCGGCTCTGGATCTCGCTCGCCGGTGCCGGATGCGCGCTGGCGGTCGCGGGCGTCGTGACCATCTCCGGCGACGCGCAGGTTGGCGAGGATGGTTTCAGCGACGGGACACGGCTGCCGGGCATCATCATGTGCCTGGTCGTGGCCGCAGCCGGCTACGTCCTGTTGCACTGGTTCCCCGAGAGCCCGGCCGCCACCGCCGGCGTGACCGCCATCGCGTTGGCGGTGCCGCCGTTCTTCTACTTCCTGACCTTCGACGCCGACAGTGTCCCGCCGTGGTCGGCCGAGGGGATCCTGGCGCTGTCGGCGCTGGTGTGGCTGGTGTCCTACATCGTGGGCCCGGCGCGGGGGCGTCCACTGCTCGTGGGAGCCGGACTGGTGGCGGTCGTGCTCCTCGTGTTCCAGCTCGTGGAGGAGCCGTTCTCTGCGGGATTCGACGAGAGCTTCGTCGACGAGGCCCCGTTCGCCCCCGACGACCCCCTGCCGGGGGACGAACCCTTCCCTGGTGGCCAGAGCGTCACCGGCGAGTCGGGCGAGCCGGACCCCACGACGCTCGGCATCATCTCGCTGGTGTTCGGAGTCGCCTACCTGGTGTGCGCCCGGTTGCTCGACCGCCGGGGCTTCGCCGGGACCGCGACGCCGTTCGTCGTGGCGTCGCTGGCCGCCATAGCCGCCGGGATCAGCTTGCTGGGCGAGGACATCGAGGCTGCGGGCGCCGGCGCCGCCTCGGTCGTCGCCGGCCTGGTGGTCGCCTGGTTCGGGGCGCGCAGCGGCCGCCGGGGATCGACGGTCATCGGCGCGGCCGGCGTCGCCCTCGGCATCGTGCTGATCATCGCCGACGCCATGCAGGAGAGCAGCCCCACCCGGATCGGGGTCGCGCTGCTGATCGTCGGAGCGGCGGTCGCCCTCGGCGCCCAGGTCATGCACCTCCAGACGGGCGAGACGCCGCAGATGAAGCCGGGGCCATCCGTGTTCAGCCGTACCAACCCGGCGCCGGGATGGTCGGCCCCGTCGCCGTACGCACCCCCGGGATCCGGCCCGTCAGGCCCGGCGGTGCCGCCCGTGCGACCGGTGCCGCCGGCCCAGCCAGCGCCGCCCCCACGACCCCCGGAGTAGCCTGCCTCCGCGCACTGTGGAGCTGTTGGAGCGGGACGAGGCGCGGCCGGGCTGAGCCCCGTTCACGCCGAACTTGCGGCGCGTGGAGTCCCCATGGCGGCCTTAACCGCCGCAAGTTCGGTTTCTGAGGCCCGTTCAGCCCAGGTCGCGAACCACCTCGACCATGACCTGGCCGGCCTCGGTGGGGTTGAGTCCCACCCTGGCGCCGGCGTCACGCAGCGCGTCCATCTTCGCCTGGGCCGTTCCCTTGCCACCCGAGACGATGGCACCGGCGTGGCCCATCTTCCTGCCCGGCGGCGCGGTCACGCCGGCGATGTAGGCCACCACCGGCTTGGCCATCTTCGAGGCGATGAACTCGGCGGCCTCCTCCTCCGCGGAGCCACCGATCTCGCCGATCATCATCACCGCGTGGGTGTCGGAGTCGGCCTCGAACGCCTCGAGGCAGTCGATGAACGAGGTGCCCGGCACCGGGTCGCCGCCGATCCCGACACAGGTCGACACACCGATGTCGTGGAGCTTCAGCTCGTAGAGCGCCTGGTACGTGAGCGTGCCCGAACGGCTGACGATGCCGACAGACGTGTCCCCGGGCTCCGGGGCCTTGGCGATGTGCCCGGCCGTGATGCCGATGTTGGCCTTGCCGGGACTGATGATGCCGGGACAGTTGGGGCCGAGCAGCCGGACGTTGGGGAAGTCGCGCCGGAGCCTGTTGTAGAACCACGCCTCGTCGTGCGCCGGCACGCCCTCGGTGATGCAGACGATGAACGTGACACCGCCCTCGGCGGCCTCGATCACCGCATCCCGCACGCCGGGGCCGGGGATGAAGATGCAGCTCGCCGTCGCACCGGTGGCCTCGACCGCGTCGGCCACGCTGGCGTAGACGGGGATGCCGTCGACGTCGCTGCCGGCCTTGCGCGGGTTGGTGCCCGCGACGACCTGGGTGCCGTAGTCGCGGTTGAGCAGCCCGTAGAAGCGACCCTGGCTGCCGGTCAGGCCCTGGTAGACGACCTTGGTGGTCTCGTCGACGAAGATGGCCACGGCGCCCTACCTCACTTCCCCGCCAGGGCGACGGCCGTGCGGGCGGCGTCCACCATCGTGGGTTGCATCTGCAGCTTGTCCGACAGGTGCGGCTCGAGGATCTCGCGACCGAGGTCGGCGTTGGTGCCGTCGAGGCGGATCACGATTGGCTGGTCGATGTCCACCCGACCGAGGGCGGCGACAATGCCGTTGGCCACCTCCTCGCCCTTGGTGATGCCGCCGAAGATGTTGATGAAGATCGAGCGCACGCTGGAATCGTTAGTGATGACCTCGAGCGCGCCGGTCATCACCTCGGCCGAGGCGCCGCCGCCGATGTCGAGGAAGTTAGACGGCTCGCCGCCCACCTGGTTGACGATGTCGACGGTCGACATGGCCAGCCCGGCGCCGTTGGCGATCACCCCGACGTAGCCGTCGAGCCCGACGTACTGCAGGCCCTTCTCGTGCGCCGCCTGTTCGCGCTCGTCACGCACCTGGGTGGCGTCGTACGCGGCGTAGTCCGGATGGCGGAACTCGGAGTTGCCGTCCAGCGTGACCTTGGCGTCGAGCGCGTGCACCTCGCCGGTGGGCTTCAGGATCAAGGGGTTGATCTCCACGAGGTCGGCGTCGCCCTGGACGTAGGCGTTGTAGAGCTTCAGGAGGACGTCGACGGTTCCGTCGGTCGCGTCGGGGTTGAGCCTGGCCGCCGCCACCCAGGCCTTGGCCTCCCCCTCGGTGAGCCCGTCGACGGGATCGACCCAGATCTTGGCGATGGCGTCGGGCTCCTCGGCCGCCACGGCCTCGATGTCGACACCGCCCCGGGCCGAGAGCATGCCGAGGTACTTCTTGGTGGACCGGTCGAGCGTGAAGCTGGCGTAATACTCCTCGGCGATGTCGGAGGCCCGCTCGATCCACAGGATCTCGACCGTGTGGCCCTTGATGTCCATGCCCAGGATGTTGCCGGCGTGGGTGCGGGTCTCCTCGGCGTCGCTGGCCAGCTTGATTCCGCCGGCCTTGCCACGCCCGCCGACCTGCACCTGGGCCTTGATCACGACCGGGTAGCCGATGCGGTCGGCGGCGGCCACGGCCTCGTCGACGCTGCTGACGGCCTCGCCCGGGCTCACGGGGATGCCGTAGCGGGCGAAAAACTGCTTGCCCTGGTACTCGTAGAGATCCAAGGGGCCTGGCCTCCCATGATGTGGCTCGCGCCGGACGGGCTGGTGGGTTCGCGCTGGGCGATGCCGGCTAGCGATACTACGGGCATGTCGCCGACCGGCCCCAAGCCCGCCTCGCCCGGGGTTCCGTGAGCCCCGTCGCGCGCTCGCAGGGCCACACCGGGCGGGCGTTGGCGGTGGCGGGGGCCGGCGTCGTGGTGGCGATCGGGGTGGCCGCGGCGCTGGCCGTGCTGGCCAACCGGGGCAAGGTCGACGTGCGGTTGGGCTCGGACACGTTCGCAGAGCACGACGCCGAGGACGCCGCCAGGGACATCGCCGAGAACGGGCCGATCCTCTACCCCGACACCGCCGGCGGCGACCGGGACATCTACCTGCAGCACTTCGGGGACGACCCCAACGAGGGCTGGATCGCATTCGCGGCCCGCCCACCCGGCGTGTCACGCGCCTGCACCCTCCAGTGGAGCGCCGCCGACGTGGTGTTCCGGCTGCTCGACTCCTCGGGGAAGGTCAGCGGCGAGTGCGACGGCGCCGAGTTCCCCGCCGACGGCGAGGGGCTGCCGATGTACCCCGTCACCGTCGACGCCGACGGCAACATCGACATCGACCTCAACGCCGCCGACCGGACGACATCGACCAGCGGCTGACCCGAACCAAACCGGTCCGTCGTTCGTCTCATCGGGTGGCGACGAGGAGGCTGGCCATGGCGCGCGTGGGGAAGCGACGGGTTCGGACAGGGATCGGCGCGGCGGTGGCCGCGGCGGCGCTGTCGGCGGTGACATTGGCGGAACCGGTGCCGGCTGGTGCCGGTGGTGGCGACCGGCTGTACCCGCATCGGGACCGCTACGAAGTCGGCCAGCAGGTTCTGCTCGTCGGCTACACGGAGGCAATCGCCCGGTCGCCCGGCGACGACAGCGTGCTGGCCAGGGCCGCCCTGCGGGGCGACGGCCCGTACTACGCCTACCTCCGGGTGGATCCGGCCGCCGTCCAGCGCGATGCGCCACGGGACGACAGTCCCCGGCCCTACGTCCATCCGACCGATCGACGCATGGCACAGGTCACAGTCGAGGAGTTCATCCCGGTGGCGAGTCGCTACGTCTCGGTGCGCGTGAGCGCCAGCTTCCGGCTGCCCCGGGGCCTCGCCCGCGGCATGTACGACGTGATCGTCTGCAACGACCCGTGCACCACGACGCTCGGCTGGCTCTTCGCCTCGCCCCTGTACGTCGGCATCGATCCCGAGGGCCCAACCGTTCGCGAGTGGCCACTCGGCGACCCCGCGATCCGCCATCTCGAGGACGACGCGCTCGTGGTGGCTCCGGTCTGCGAGGCGGACTGCGACGACCT
Source organism: Actinomycetota bacterium (assembly GCA_046723645.1). GTDB lineage: Bacteria > Actinomycetota > Acidimicrobiia > Acidimicrobiales > VFJN01 > DASQUK01. The sequence goes on from JBKOUY010000150.1 coordinate 40,878, forward strand.
CGGCGACTGGACCGTCACGGCCGGCGAGATCCGTGCGGGCTATCGGCCCACGCCCGTCACCGCCCCCCGGCAGCCGGAGCCACCGGCGACATCGACCACGGCGGAACCTGCGAGCCGGCCGATCGCGGACGCCGGCACCTCGCCGGCGGGACGGGCCGGCGCCGATCCGGCCGGTGGCGTCCCCAGCGAGGTCGTTGCCTGGCTGCTGGCCTTCGGCGCGCTCCTGGTGGTGTGGTGCGTGGCCTGGCGCTGGCGGCCCAGGGAGGCCCGGATGGTCGTGCGCCAGGGCAACGGCCAGGACGACCACCGGGCATCCGACGACGACCCCGACCCGGTCAACATCAAGCTGTGAGCGGCGGATCCACGCGATGGACAGGCAGCCGCCCGCCCATCACCATGGGCCCGCCCGGTGACGGAGGGGCAGCGCATGGAGGAACCGGAGCCGGCGCTCATCCGAGCCGCCGCGGCAGGCGACCTGGCCGCGTTCGAGCGGTTGGTGCGCGCCTTCCAGGAGCCGGTGTGGCGGTTCCTCCGCCGCCTGCTCGGCGACGCCGGCGCGGCCGAGGACGTCGCCCAGGAGGCGTTCCTGCGCGTGTTCCGGAGGCTGCCCAGCTTCTCGTTCGAGGCGAAGTTCTCCACCTGGGTGTTCCAGATCGCCCGCAACGCCGGTGTGGACGAGCTCCGCTCCCGCCGGCGACGCCTCCGACTCGCGTCCCTGACCCCGCCGCCGAGGCCGCCGGCCGCCGTGCCCGAGGCCGCCGCCGAGATCGACGCGGCGCTGGCCAGCCTCCCGGTCGACCTGCGCGAGGCCATCCTGCTGGTCGAGGTGCTGGGACTGCGCTACCGCGAGGTCGCCCGAGTGCTGGGCGTGCCCGAGGGCACGGTCAAAAGCCGCGTGTTCAGCGCCCGATCCCGGCTGCACCGCTGGTCGACCGCCGACGAGGAAAGGGCCTCCGGTGAGGTGTGACGACGCCCGCGCGGCGATCTCGCTCCGCCTCGACGGCGAGCTGCCCGGCGACCTCGACGTGCGCGAGCTGGATGGGCACGCCGACGCCTGCTCGCAGTGCTCGGGCTTCGAGCGCCACGCCGAGCGGGTTCGGGCCGCGCTCCGGTTCGAGGCCGTCGGCGCCGTTCCCGACCTCGCGCCGGCCGTCGTCGCCTGCCTGCAACCGCCCGGAACCTCGGGCCGCCAGACGGCGGCCGCCGGCCGGGCCCCGCGGGCTGCCGCAC
>JBKOUY010000222.1:0-57397 GCA_046723645.1 Actinomycetota bacterium
GGACGGTCGGTCGTGGTCTCGCTCATGTGCGTGAGTCCTCCTACTCCCACTCGATTGTGCCAGGGGGCTTGGACGTGATGTCGTACGCAACCCGGTTGATGCCCGCCACCTCGTTGATGATCCGGCTCGACATCGCCTCCAGGACGTCGTAGGGCAGGCGGGCCCAGTCCGCGGTCATGGCGTCCTCGCTGGTGACGGCGCGGACGATGATGGGATGGGCATAGGTGCGTTCGTCGCCCATCACGCCCACCGAGCGGATGTCGGGCAGCACGGCGAACGCCTGCCAGATGTCGCGCTCCAGCTCGGCCTTGCGCAGCTCCTCGCGCACGATGGCGTCGGCGTGCTGCAGCATCGCGACCTTGGCGGGCGTGACCTCGCCGATGATCCGCACCGCCAGCCCCGGCCCGGGGAACGGCTGGCGCCACACGATCTCCTGGGGCAGGCCCAGCTCCTCGCCGACGCGGCGCACCTCGTCCTTGAACAGGCTGCGCAGGGGCTCCACCAGCTCCAGGGTCATGTCCTCGGGGAGCCCGCCCACGTTGTGGTGGCTCTTGATGGTGGAGGCCCCGGCGCCGCCCCCAGACTCGATCACGTCGGGATAGAGCGTGCCCTGCACCAGGAAGCGGGCGTCCTCGAGGCCGCCGGCCGACTCCTCGAAGATCCGGATGAACAGCTCGCCCACGATCTTGCGCTTGTCCTCGGGATCGGTGACGCCGGCGAGCCGATCGAAGTAGCGGTCGGCCGCCCTGACGTGGATCAGCTCGATGCGCTGGTGGCGCTGGAACGTCTCCACCACCTGCTCGCCCTCACCGGCCCGGAGGAGCCCGGTGTCGACGAAGACGCAGGTGAGCTGCGGACCGACCGCCTTGTGGACCAGCGCCGCCGCCACGGCCGAGTCGACGCCCCCCGACAGCGCGCAGATCACCCGGCCCGAACCGACCTGCGCCCGAATGGCGGTCACCTGCTGCTCGATGATCGACGTCATCGTCCAGGTGGGCCGGCAGCCGGCGAGGTGGTGGAGGAACTGGCGGAGCGCCTGCTGCCCGTGGGGCGTGTGCGACACCTCGGGGTGGTACTGGATGCCCCAGATCCGGCGGGCCGGTGACTCGAGCGCGGCCACGGGGGCGCCGGCCGTGGTGGCGGTGGCGACGAACCCGTCGGGGACCCCTGTGATGCCGTCGAAATGGCTCATCCACACGGTCTGGTCGGTCGGCTGGTCGGCGAGCAGGCCTCCGTCCGCCCCGGTGATCCGCAGCGGCGTTCGGCCGTACTCGCCCTGGCCCCCGCGCCCCACCTCGCCACCCAGCTGCTGGGCGATGAGCTGGGCGCCATAGCAGATGCCGAGGATGGGGATGCCCAGCTCGTAGATCTCGGGGTCGAGCAGCGGGGCCCCGTCGACGTGGACCGACTTGGGCCCGCCGGAGAGGATCAGTGCCGCCGGCGCCCGGTCCCTCACCTCGGCGGCGGCGACGGAGTGGGGCACGATCTCGGAGTAGACGTGCGCCTCGCGCACCCGCCGGGCGATGAGCTGTGCGTACTGGGCGCCGAAGTCGACGACGAGGCATGTGTCGAACTCCTCGGCCGGGTCGGTGATGGGCGTCATCCGCCCATCACCACGAGCTCGGCCTTCTGCATGTCCTTCACCGTCTCGTAGCCGCACAGCGCCATGGCCCGCCGCAGGGCGCCGGTGAGGTTGACGGCACCGGTGGCGTCGTGCGCCGGCCCCAGGAGGATCTCGGCGAGTGTCCCGGTCGGCTCGACCCGGACCCGCTCGCCGCGCGGCAGCGCGGCGTGCACGGCGCCCATCCCCCAGTGCCAGCCCCGGCCGGGGGCATCGACGGCCGCCGCCAGCGGCGTCCCGATCATCACGGCGTCGGCGCCGCAGGCGATGGCCTTGGCGATGTCGCCGCCGGTGGCGACGCCCCCGTCGGCGATCACGTGGCAATACACGCCGGTCTCGTCGAGGTGCCGCATCCGGGCGGCGCGGGCGTCGGCGAGCGCGGTGGCCAGCGGCACGCCAACGCCGAGCAACTCGCGGGTCACGTCCTCGGCCCCCGACCCGGCGCCGACCAGCACCCCCGCCGCCCCCGTGCGCATGAGGTGAAGCGCCGCCGGGTACGACGTGCAGCCGCCGACCAGCACCGGCAGCTCGTAGTGCCGGATGAAGGCCTTGAGGTTGAGGGGCTCGGTCGTGCGCGCCAGGTGCTCGGCCGACACGATCGTGGCCTGGATGACCAGGAGGTCGGGCTCACCTTCGAGCACGGCGTCGGCGAGCTGGAGGGTCCGGTGCGGCGTCACGGCAACCGCACAGGTGACGCCGGCGTCCTTGATCTGGGCGATGCGGGGCCCGATCAGCTCCGGCTTGATCGGCTCGGCGTAGATCTCCTGCATCCGCCGGGTGGCGGTCTCGGCGGGCAGCTCGGCGATCTCCTCGAAGAACTTCTCGGGGTGCTCGTAGCGGGTCCACAAGCCCTCGAGGTGCAGGACCCCGGCGGAGCCCAACCGTCCCAGCTCCACGGCGCTGGCGGGCGAGACCACGCTGTCGGTCGGCGCCCCCAGGATCGGCATCTCGAAGCGATAGGCGTCGATCTCGCAGGTGACGTCGACGTCCTCGGGATCGCGGGTGCGGCGACTGGGAACGATGGACACCTCGTCGAGCCGGTAGGCCCGTCGTGCTGTCTTGCCGATGCCGACGTCGACCTCGGCCATGCATCACCTCGTCTCGCCAGGCGGGGAAGAACCGCAGCTTATCGACGCGCGTCCTCGGGCCCCGGGGACGCCAGCTCGTCGATCAGCCGCCACAGTGCGTCCACATGGCGCTGTTCCGTGGTCCAGGCGCCGATGCTGGCCCGGATGGCGTAGCGCCCGCCCAGCCGGGTGTGGGTCAGGTAGACGCGACCGGTGGCGTTGAGCGCCCGGTGCAGCCGCTCGGTGGCCGCGTCGCCGGCGGCGTGGCGGAAGCAGACGAGGTTGAGCCGGGCCGGGGCCAGCAGCTCGAGCCGGGGGTCGGCCGCCACGCGCCCGGCCAGCTCCCCGGCCAACCGGACGTGCTCGCGCACGTGGTGGCGCAAGCCCTCGAGGCCGTACCAGCGCAGGACGAACCACAGCTTGAGCGCCCGGAACCGCCGGCCCAAGGGCACGTGCCAGTCGCGGTAGTCGATGACCGCGCCCGTCTCGGACGCCCGGTTGCGCAGGTACTCGGGCAGGATCGACAGCGCCCCCACCAGCGCCGACCGGTCCGCCACCCACAGCAGCGAGCAGTCGAACGTGGTGAACAACCACTTGTGCGGGTCGGTGACGTAGCTGTCGGCCCGTCCGAGGCCGCCGGCACCGTAGATCCAGCGCAGCTCGGGGCAGACGGCGGCCGACCCGGCCATGGCTGCGTCGACGTGCAGCCACATCCCCTGGCGGACGGCGACCTCGGCGATGGCGGGCATAGGGTCGATCGCTAGCGAGCTGGTGGTGCCGACCGTCGCCATCACCAGGAACGGGACGCGGCCCGCAGCCCGGTCGGCGGCCGCCGCGTCGGCCAGCGCATCGGGACGCATGGCGAAGGCGTCGTCGACCTCGACGAGCCGGATCTGCTGGGGGCGCAGTCCGGCGATCCGGGCGCCCTTCTCGAACGACGAGTGCGCCTGCGTGGACGAATAGGCCACCAGGCGGTCCATCGCGGCGCCGGAGCGGGCCAGCGCCCGCTCGCGGGCAGCCACGAGGGCGCACAGGGTGGCCGACGACGCCGAGTCCTGGATCACCCCGCCGCCGGGGCCGGTCGACAGGAACCGGTCGGGCAGCCCCAGCGCGTCGACCATCCAGTCGAGCAGGTGGGCCTCGACCTCGGTGCACGCCGGGCCGGTCTGCCACAGCATCCCCTGGGTGCCGAGGCCGGTGGAGACGATGTCGCCCAGGATCGCCGGCCCCGACGTGTTGGCCGGGAAGTAGGCGTGGAACCCGGGGTGCTGCCAGTGCGTTGTGGCGGGCACGACCACGCGGTCGAGGTCGGCCAGCACCGCGTCGAACGACTCGGGCCGGTCGGGCGGGGACGGCGGCAGCCACGAGCGGACGGCTCCCGGCTCGACGTCGGGCACGACCGGGTGCCGCTCCACGGTGTCGAGGTAGTCGGCTACCCAGTCGACGGCCGCATGGCCCCAGCGGCGCAGCTCGTCGGCCGTCATGTGAAACGACGGTCGGGACGGTCGGGTGCCCATCGTCCGGACAGTACCGGCCGGCCTCTAGACTCCCCCCATGGAGGCCCCAGCGAGTCCGTTTGCCCCCGATCCCGGCGACGATTACCCGCCCAAGTTCGCCAAGGAGGGGCTGACCTTCGACGACGTGCTGCTGCTGCCGGCCGAGTCGTCGGTCCTCCCGGCCGAAGTCGACACGGCCGCCCGGCTGACGCCGGAGATCGACCTGGCCATCCCGATCGTCTCGGCCGCCATGGACACGGTCACCGAGGCGCCGCTCGCCATCGCACTGGCCCGGGCCGGCGGCATCGGCATCGTCCACCGCAACCTGTCGATCGCGGACCAGGTGGCCGAGGTCGACAAGGTGAAGCGCAGCCAGTCGGGCATGATCGTCGACCCGGTGACGCTGCGGGCCGAGGCGCTGGTGTCCGATGCCCTGGCGGTGATGGCCCGCTACCACATCTCCGGTGTGCCGATCACCGATGCGGCCGGCCACCTCGTGGGCCTGCTGACCAACCGCGACCTGCGCTTCATCGAGGACGTCGAGCAGCCCATCGCGAACGTCATGCGCCAGCCCCCGCTGGTGACCGCACCGCTGGGCACGACGCTGGAGGACGCCAAGGACATCCTCTGGCGCCACCGGATCGAGAAGCTGCCGATCGTCGACGATCACGGGCTGCTCAAGGGCCTCATCACGGTCAAGGACATTAAGAAGCGGACCGACTTCCCCCACGCCACGCAGGACGAGAAGGGCCGGCTGCGGGTGGGCGCGGCCGTCGGCGTGGGGCCGGACGCCCTCGAGCGGGCCGAGCGGCTGGTCGATGCCGGCGCCGACGTGCTGGTGGTCGATACCGCCCACGGCCACAGCCTGGCGGTGCTCGACATGGTCAAGCAGGTGAAGGGCGCCCTGCCGGTCGAGGTGATCGCGGGCAACGTGGCCACGGCCGATGCGGTCGACGCGCTGGTCGGCGCCGGCGCCGACGGCGTGAAGGCCGGAGTGGGGCCGGGGTCGATCTGCACGACCCGGGTCGTTGCGGGCGTGGGCGTTCCCCAGGTCACGGCCACCTACGACTGCGCCGTGGCGGCCGCCCGCCACGGGGCGACGGTCATCGCTGACGGGGGGATCCAGTACTCGGGCGACGTGCCCAAGGCGATCGCCGCCGGCGCCGACACGGTGATGCTGGGCGGCCTGCTGGCCGGGGTGGACGAGTCGCCGGGCGAGGTCGTGCTCCACCAGGGCGAGCGCTACAAGGAGTACCGCGGCATGGGATCGATGGGCGCCATGAAGGCGCGCTCGTTCTCGAAGGACCGCTACTTCCAGGGCGACGTCATCGACACCGACCAGCTCGTACCCGAGGGCATCGAGGGCCGCGTGGCCTACAAGGGACCGGTCGCCAATGTGCTGTTCCAGCTCGTCGGTGGCCTGCGGGCGGCCATGGGGTACTGCGGCGCCCCCAGCATCGCCGACCTGCAGCGCACGGCCCGGTTCGTGCGGATCACCGGTGCCGGCCTGCGCGAGTCGCACCCCCACGACATCACGATCACCAAGGAAGCGCCCAACTACGGAAGTTGGTAGCCGCCGCGCCCGCTACCCGCGGCAGGTTTCGTCAGGTGTCGGGGTGGTCGAGGTCGCCCCGTCCGAGCGTGCCGGTGACGGCCCCGAGGAGCTGGCGGAGCAGGTTCGCCGTGGCACCCCAGACGGTGTCGCCCACCAGCTCGAAGAAGTAGATCGGCCGAAGGTCCCCGCCCGGGAAGGTCCAGATCTCCTGGCGGAAGTTGTCCGGGTCGAGCAGCTCGGCCAGCGGCACGTGCAACACCGCCTCCACCTCGGCCGGGTTGGGGTGTGTGTCGGGGCGGCCGGGCAGCGCCCCCACGTAGGGCACGATGAAGGACCAGCTCGTGACCGTGGCCAGGTGGTCGAGCTCACCGATGACCTCGACCGTCGACGGGTCGAGGTCGATCTCCTCCTTGGCCTCCCGCAGGGCGCCGTCGACGGTCGACTCACCGGGCTCGACGCGACCCCCGGGGAAGCTCACCTCGCCCTCGTGGGTCCGCAGGCCCCAGGTCCGGCGGGTGAGGACCACGTGGGCGTCGCCGTCCTCCTCGTAGACGGGGGCGAGCACCGCAGAGGGCCGCGCCGTGGGGTCGCTGATCTCCCGTTCCGACGGGCGCGCCGGGCCCAGGGCCACCAACGCACGTGTGACGTCGGCCAGGGCCGGGCGGCGGCGCTCCGGCGGCAGGTCGGCCCACGGCGCCGGGCCTCCGGCGCGGGCGTTGAAGGGACGGGGGATCCGCTGCTCGCCGCCCCGTCCGGGCGGCACCGGCACCGGTGGGCCGGGCGGTACCTCGCCGGGCCGCGGCCACCCGGGGAGCCCCCGCTCGGCCGCAGTACGGGCGGAGACGTTGACCGCCTCGGGCCACTCGGTCGACGGGTCGGCGGCGGCGTCGGTCGGGCGATCGGGCACGGTCAGGTTCCGGACTCTGCGCCCGAACCTGCCGTCTGGCTCACCAACGACTCGAGCAGCTGGCGGAGCCCTGCCGTCTTGAGGCTGCTCATCACCCGCCCCGGCGGGGTCTCCCCGCGCTCCCACTCCATCCAGTGGGCCAGGAGCTTCTCGGGGTCGGGGGGCGGCATCTCCATGCCCCGCAGGCTACCGGCGCCGTGTTGGGCCGCCGCGGGACCCGGGCCGTGCGGGAGCGGCCGGACCGGATGGGTTGGCCGCCGCGCTTGCCGTGCGAGGCTGGCGGCGTGCCCATCCGCCGCCTCGTCCTCGCCTCGGCCTCGCCGGCGCGCCTGGCGCTGCTCCGGGCGGCCGGCCTGGAGCCCGAGGTCATGGTCAGCGGGGTGGCGGAGGCCGGGGTGGAGGGGCTCTCGCCCGGTGAGTCCGCACGCACGCTGGCCGAGCGCAAGGCCGCAGCGATCGCCCGCCGGCTCCACGGCGCAACGCTGCCGGGGCATCCCGCGCCGCTCGTGGTCGGTTGCGACTCCCTGCTCGCGATCGACGGCGAGGTGCGCGGCAAGCCGGCGTCGGCGGACCAGGCCCGCGCCTGGTGGCGGGAGCACCGGGGCCGGTCGGGCGTCCTCACCACGGGCCACGCGGTCATCGACATGGGGACCGGCCGGCGGACGTCGGGCGTCGCCGACACGGTGGTGCACTTCGGCAGCCCATCCGACGCCGAGATCGAGGCGTACATCGCCACCGGTGAGCCCTTGGCCGTGGCGGGGGCATGCACGATCGAGGGGTATGGCGCGCCGTTCGTCACCGGCATCGAGGGCAGCCACGGCACGGTCATCGGCCTGTCCCTCCCCCTGCTGCGGACCCTGCTGGCCGACCTCGGCATCGCCATCACCGACCTGTGGGCGCGCACGCCGTGACCGTCGACCGGAACGCCACCTCGCCACCGCTCCGGATCGGTCCGCTGCGCGTATGGCCGCCGGTGGTGCTGGCGCCGATGGCGGGCATCACCAACGCGCCGTTTCGGCGGCTGTGCCGGACGTTCGAGCCTGGCGGACTGTTCGTCAGCGAGATGATCACGGCACGCGGCCTTGTGGAGCGCAACGACAAGACCCTCCGCATGGCCCGGTTCGCCGCCGACGAGCGGGTGCGGTCGATCCAGTTGTACGGCACCGAGCCGTGGGCGATCGGCGAGGCCGTCGGGTTCCTCGTCGAAGAGCAGCGCGCCAACCACATCGACCTCAACTTCGGTTGCCCGGTGGCCAAGGTGACCAGGAAGGGCGGCGGGGCGGCGCTGCCCGTGCGCCGCGCCCTGTTCCGTGACATCGTGCGCGCCGCGGTCGCCAGTGCCGACGCCGCACCCGTCACGGTGAAGCTGCGGATCGGCGTCGACGACCGCGTGCGCACGTTCCTCGACGCGGGCCGCATCGCCGAGGACGAGGGGGCGGCCGCCGTCTCGCTCCACGCCCGCACGGCCGAGCAGCACTACTCGGGGCGGGCGGACTGGACGGCGATCGCTGCCCTCAGGGCCGCGGTCACCATCCCGGTGCTCGGCAACGGCGACATCTGGCAGGCCACCGACGCCCTCCGGATGATCGACGCCACCGGGTGCCACGGCGTCGTCGTCGGCCGTGGCTGCCTGGGACGCCCGTGGCTGTTCCGCGACCTGGCGTTGGCGTTCGCCGGCGGGGACGCGCCTCCGCCGCCGCGCCTCGGCGAGGTGTGCGAGGTGCTCCAACGCCATGCCCGGCTGCTGGCCGAGTGGCTGACCGAGCCCGTGGCGGTGCGTGACGTCCGCAAGCACGTCGGCTGGTATCTGCAGGGCTACCCGCTGGGCGGTGCGATCCGCCGGCGGCTCACCGGGGCCGCCACGCTCGCGGCGTTCGAGGCCGAGCTCGACCGGCTCGACCCCGACCTGCGCCCTCTGCTCGGGGCCACCGCCCAGCCGCGGGGCAAGACGTCCGGGCCGGTGCGCGTGGCCCTCCCCGACGGCTGGCTCGCCGGCGCCGACAATCCCTCGCCCGTCGTCGACGACGAGCTCGAGGCGGTCAGCGGCGGCTGACGGGGGGGCGGCTGTGGGCGGTCCCGGGCGTGGTGCCGCTAGGCGGTCGCCAGCGTGCGGGCCTCGGTGCCGCGCCCGTGAGTGAGGTTCTCGCCCGAGGCGGGGTCGAACAGGTGCATGCGGCTGGGGTCGAGCCAGAGGCTGGCGTTCTCGCCCTCCGACACCTGGCTGTCGGCGTCGAGAATGACCACCAGTTGGGTGCGGATCTGTTCCATGTCCAGCTCGGTCGCCAGCTCCGCGAGCGGGGCCCGCACCTCCTCGGGCGCCTCGAACGGGATGTAGGCGTACTGCTCGGCGCCCAGCCACTCGATCACGTCGACGTGCGCCTCGAAGGTGAGGCCCTGCGAGCGGCGGGCGTCGTCCAGCAGGGTGGCGTCCTCGAAGTGCTCGGGCCGCGCACCGGCGATGAGAATGTCGTGACCCTGCACCTCGTCGGCCATTTCGCGGGACAACTTGATGTCGCCGATCGGGAGGTGCAGCGTGGCGCCCTCCACGCCGGCGGGCATGAAGTTCATGGGCGGCGAGCCGATGAACCCGGCCACGAACAGGTTGACCGGCTGCTCGTAGAGCTCGCGAGGCACGTCCACCTGCTGCAGCACACCCCTGCGCAGCACCGCCACCCGGTCACCCAACGTGATGGCCTCGACCTGGTCGTGGGTCACGTACACGGTGGTGATCCCGAGCCGGTTCTGCAGGCGGGATATCTCCGTGCGCACCTGGCCGCGCAACTTGGCGTCGAGGTTCGACAGCGGCTCGTCGAAGAGAAAGGCGTCCGCCTCTCGCACGATCGCCCGCCCCATCGCCACTCGCTGGCGCTGACCACCCGAGAGTTGGGCCGGCTTGCGGTCGAAGAACTCCCGCAGCTCGAGCAGATCGGCCGCCCGCTCGACGCGCTCGCGCACCTGGTCGTCGGGCACCTTGTGCAGCCGCAGGGGAAAGGCGATGTTCTCGTACACGGTCAGGTGGGGGTAAAGGGCATAGTTCTGGAACACCATGGCCAGGTTGCGGTCGCGCGGCGCCTTGTCATTGACCCGCTGGTCGCCGATGTAGACGTCGCCCGACGTGATGTCCTCGAGGCCGACGATCATGCGCAGGACCGTGGATTTCCCGGACCCCGACGGCCCCACGAGGATCACGAACTCGCCGTCGTCGATCTCGAGGTTGACGTCGTCGACCGCGGGTTCCCCGGTGCCGAAGTCCTTGGTCACGTGCTCGAGCCGGATCTGGGCCATGCGAGCGTGCCTCCTGGCTTAGTTATCCCTTCACCGCGCCGGAGGTGAGGCCGGCGACGATCCTGCGCTGGAAGATGAGCACCAGTGCGATCACCGGGATGGTCACGATCACCGATGCGGCCGAGATGGCCGCGGTCGGCTGCTGGAAGAACGACTCGCCGGTGAAGAACGCCAGCGCCGCCGGCACCGGCCGGGCGGCGTCGGTGGCGGTGAGCGAGATGCCGAACACGAAGTCGTTCCAGGCGAAGAAGAAGGCGAGGATGGCAGCGGTGAACACCCCCGGCGCCGCCAGCGGGACGATCACCTTGCGGAACGCCTGCCAGGGCGTCGCCCCGTCGACCTGGGCCGCCTGCTCCATCTCCCACGGGATCTCCCGGAAGAACGCCGACAGCACCCAGATCGACAACGGCAGCGTGAACGACACGTAGGGGATGATCAGCCCGATCCAGGTGTCGTAGATGCCCAGTGACCGCCACATGTCGAACAGCGGCCCCACCAGGGCGACGGTGGGGAAGATGGCGATGGCCAACGCCGACGACAGCACGAGGCGCTTGCCCCGGAACTGGAGCCGGGCGATGGCGTAGGCCGCGACGGTGGCCAGCGCCACCGAAATCGTCGTGGCGATGAGCGAGATGCCGATCGAGTTGCGCAGCGCGCTGGTGAACAGGTTGGTGTCGAACACCGTGCGGTAGTTGTCGAGCGACCAGTGCGAGGGCAGGAACTTCTTGTTGTTGATGTCGTCGCCCTCCTTGAACGACAGCGACACGATCCATGCCACCGGCAGCAGCGTGTAGACGAGGATCGCCAGTCCGGCGAGTCCCCAACCCACCCTGGAGCGCAACGAGTTCATCTCAGTCCCCCCTCACCTGTCCCAGGTCCACGTTGAAGCCCCGAATGATCGCGGCGGCTATGAGCACCACGGAGAGGAACAGCAGCACCGACACCGCGCCGCCCAGGCCCAGTTCGGTGCGGGTGATGGTCTGGCGGAAGGCGAGGATCGACAAGCTCTCGGTCTTCTCGGCGCCGCCGGTCATGATGAAGATGGTGTCGAAGATGCGGAAGGCGTCGAGCGTGCGGAACAGCAGCGCGACCAGGATCGCGCCCTTCATGTTGGGAATCGTCACCCGCCACAGCCGCTGCCACGCGGTGGCGCCGTCGACCTTGGCCGCCTCCTGCAACTCCTCGGGTACCTGGGCCAACCCGGCGAGCAGCAGCAGCGAGATGAACGGCGTCGTCTTCCACACCTCGGCCAGGATGATCACCGCCAGCGCCGACCACCGGTCCGAGAACCAGGCCTTGTCGCCCAGCCCGAACCACTCGTTGACGAAGCCCGAGTCGAGGGCGAAGGCGTACTGCCAGGCGAAGGCGGCGACCACGGTGATGATGCCGTAGGGGATGAGGATCGCCGTGCGGACCGTACGGCGCCCGAAGATGATGCGGTGCATCACCGTGGCGAAGGCGAAACCGATGACCAGCTCGACGGCCACGGTGATCACGGTGATGAACACGGTGGTGAAGACGTCCTGCCACCACAGGCTGTCGGTGAGCACGACGCCGTAGTTGCGCAGGCCGACGAACTCCTTCGCCGCCGGGTCGGTCAGCCGGTAGCTGTAGAGCGACAGATACACCGCCCTGCCCAGCGGATAGGCGGTGACCGCCAGCATGACGACCACCGCCGGCGCGACCAGGTACCAGCCGAGGCGCTGCTCGTCGCGGGCCCGCTCGCTGAGACGGGCGGGGCGGGGCGCCCGCACGTCCCGGCCGGCGTCGCCGGTACCCGGGGGTGCGGTCACGGTGGTCATCCTCGCTTCCTCCCTACAACAGCTGCCGGTCCTGCAACACACCGACGATTAGGTCGTCGGCCTTGCGCGGGGTCGAATCGGGGTTGACGCTGGCCGGCGGGTGGTACTCACGCACGGTCGCCGAGCTCACATCGGTGTAGTAGGCGCTGCGGGGCCGGGGCCCGGCGGTGTCGATCGAGTCGCGGATGAGGTCGGCCATGGGGAAGGCCTTGCGGACATCGGCGTTGTCGTACACCGCGGCGCGGGCACCGGAATTGCCCTCGGCGATCATGTACTCCGTCTGGCTCTCGACCGAGGTGATGCAGTTCACCGCGGCGACCGCCTCGTCGGGGTGCTTGCTGAAGGCGCCGATGCCGAGGTCGATGCCGCCCAGGGCCGGCGCGCTCTCGGTCCCCGAGTCGACCTGGGGGAAGCGCGCCCAGCCGATGTCGTCGAACACAGCCTTGTCGAGGGACCCATCGTCGACCGCGCTGCGGGCGGCGCCGTAGATGTAGGGCCAGTTGATCATGAACCCGCCGTTGTCGGCCTGGAACCCCAACCGCGCATTCTCCTCGATGGCGGTGGAGATGGCCGGGTCGCCGACCCTGGTGGCCACACGGTGGATGATCTCGGCGGCCTTCCGTCCAGGACCGGTGTCGAGCTCGGGGATCGCGTCCTTGCCGGCCTCGGGATCCTTCAGCACCTCGCCACCGGCCGAGAGGACCAGGGCGTTGATCAACACCATGTAGCCCTCGTAGCGGGCGCCGGTGACCTCGACCGTGGTGTTGGTCTGCTCAGCCGCTTTGATGACCTGGTCCCACGTGACCGGCCCACTGGCAGGATCGATGCCGGCCTGCTCGGCCACCGACTTGCGGTACCACAGGAGCTGGGTGTTGGCCCAGAACGGGGCCGCCACCACCTTGTCGTTCCACTTCACGGTCTCGGCAGGACCGTCGAGCACGTCCTTCGTGACCATGGCGGCCTCGTCGTCGCTGAAGGGACGGAGGAAGCCGGCGTTGGCGAACTCGGGCACGAACACCGGGTCGAGGCTCATGATGTCGATCGAGCTGTCGTCGGCGGCGAGCCGGCGCACGAGCTGCTCGCGCTGGCCGTCGGCGTCGGTGGGCAGCAGGGCTACGTCGATGCGGTAGGCGCCATCGGCGGCCTTGGTGCACTTGGCCGCCAGGTCCTGCTGCCCGCCGTTGTCGGGGTTGATGTACCAGGTCAGCGTGGGGACACCGCCGCCACCGCCGCCGCATGCCACCAGGATCCCGCTGCCCGCCAGGATCGCCGCCGCCAAGGCCACGCGTGACCGGCCCCCAGATACCGGCCGCCGGGGGGTCGACGAGCCGAGCACCGTATGCGGCCTTACCCCACCGATGGTGGCGTTAATCAGGCGCTGCGTTCGCACGCGCTCGGTCGCTTGACCCTCCCCTTGGGGGAGGGCCGATGCTGCCCGCATGGCTTCACTACGGAGAGAGATCGAGCTCGCACGTGACCCCGACGAGGTGTGGGACGCGATCCGCGACGTCGGCGCCGTGCACCACCGCCTGGCCCGGGACTTCGTGGTCGACACGAGGATGGACGACCCGGCGGCCAGGCTGGTGACCTTCGCCAACGGCGCGGTGGTGCGGGAGCTGATCGTCGACGTCGATGACCATCGCCGCCGGGTGGCGTACGCCGCCGTCGAGGGGCCACTGGGCTCCACCCACCACAACGCGTCCTTCGAGGTGACGCCCGGGCCCGGCGGGGGGACGCTGCTGGTCTGGATCGCCGACCTGCTCCCCGACGACGTGGCGCCGGCGGTCGAGGGGATGATGGACCTGGGCGTCGCGGCCATGCGGCGCACCCTCGACGGTGTCGAGGTGGCCTAGGACCGCCATTGAGGGGAGGAGACCGCGCCGTGGACGCGATGGTGACGATCGGGCAGTTCTCGAAGATGACCTACCTGAGCGTCAAGGCGCTCCGCCACTACCACGACGTGGGGCTGCTCGAGCCGACCGCCGTCGATTCCTCGTCCGGGTACCGGCTCTACTCGACCCACCAGGTGGCGACTGCGCAGGCGATCAGGCGCTTCCGCGACCTCGACATGCCGCTCGACCGGATCCGTGCCGTGCTGGGGGCGCCGGACGTCGCCTCCCGGAACGAGGCCATCCTCGTGCACCTCCGGGACATGCAGGAGCAACTCGCCCGCACGCAAGCCACCGTCGCGTCGCTGCAGGCGCTGCTGGAGGACGCCGAGTCGCCCCCCGAGGTCGAGCTGCGCTCCGTGTCGGCCATCGCCGCGCTGGCGATCGCCGAACCGGTCGGGTTCGACGAGTGCGCTGCGTGGCTCGGTGGCGCCCTCGCGGAGCTGCACGAGGCGCTGCGGGGCACCGGCATCGATCCTGCGGGGCCGGACGGCGCCCTGTACCCCGACGAGTTCTTCGAGCACGGCGCGGGGCAGGTCGTGGCGTTCGTACCGGTCGGTGGGTCCGCCCCGCAGGCTCAGGTGCGGGCGGCGCGCGCGACCCGTCGCGAGATCGCCGGCGGCGACCTCGCCGTGATGGTCCACGCCGGGCCGTTCGACGACATCGACCGCACCTACGGGGCGCTGGGCACGGTGGTCGCCGAGCGCGGCATCGGGGCGCCGGGGCCGATCCGCGAGCACTACCTGGCGGACGGCCGTGCCGAGGTGTGCTGGCCGGTCGTGGGCCCGGCAGCGTCACCTGCGTGATTCTCGGGCTCGACCCTCATACAGTCGGCGCCGTGCTGTTCGAGGGATTCGGGACGGGGATCGTCGCGTTCTACGTGGAACTGGCCGCCAACAACACCAGGGACTGGTGGCAGGCCAACAAGGCGCGGTACGAGCGAGAGGTCCGGGCGCCGCTGGAGCACCTGCTGGAGGATCTCCGGCCGGAGTTCGGCGAGGCCAAGGTGTTCCGGCCCAACCGCGACACCCGGTTCGCCCGGGACAAGTCCCCGTACAAGACCAACGCCGCCGCCGTCATCGGCCAGGCGCACGAGGGTGTCGGCACGTACTACCTGTCCGTGTCGGCTGAGGGACTCATGGTCGGTGGCGGCGCCTACATGCCGGCGTCCGACCAGCTGGCACGGCTGCGTCAGGCGATCGACGACGACAAGACCGGGCCCGAGCTCGAGGCCATCGTCGCTGGCATCCGCCTGAAGGACGGCGAGATCGGCGCCCACGACGAGCTCAAGACCGCACCGCGCGGCTATCCCGCCGACCACCCCCGCATCGAGCTCCTCCGCTTCAAGGGGATCATCGGCTGGTGGGACCACGAACCGGGGCCGTGGCTGCACTCCATCGCCGCCCGCGACAGGGTCGCCGAGGGCTGGCGCTCACTCGTCCCCCTCAACCGCTGGCTGGTCGCCAACGTCGGCCCCAGCGAGCTCCCGGCCGGGCGGTAGACGGCGGGCCCGGGAGTCGGCCCGCAGCGGTGGCGCGCACGGGCCCGCCACCGAGGTGGCGGGCCCACAAGTGTGCGTAGCGCAGGGGCTGGGGCCTACATCATCCCCATGCCGCCCATGCCACCCATGGGATCGCCGCCGCCTGCCGGCGCCGGGGCGGGTGGCTCGGGCTTGTCGGCCACGAGCGACTCGGTCGTCAGCACCAGGCCGGCGATCGAGGCGGCGTTCTGGAGGGCGGCGCGGGTGACCTTCGCGGGGTCGATGACACCGGCCTTCACCAGGTCCTCGTAGTCGCCGGTCAGGGCGTTGAGGCCGATCGTGCCGGTCTCGCCCTCGATGTCGCGGACCGCCACCGCACCCTCGAGCCCGGCGTTGTCGGCGATCAGCCGCGCCGGCCACTCGAGCGCCTGGTAGACGGTGCGGGCACCGGTGGACTCATCGCCCTTCAGCTCGTCGACGACCTTGCCCACGGCGGCCCGGCTCCGGAGCAGCGCGGTGCCGCCTCCGGCGACGACGCCCTCTTCGATCGCGGCGCGGGTGGCCGACAGGGCGTCCTCGATGCGGTGCTTCTTCTCCTTGAGCTCGACCTCGGTGGCCGCGCCGACCTTCACGACCGCCACGCCGCCGGCGAGCTTGGCCAGCCGCTCCTGCAGCTTCTCGCGGTCCCAGTCCGAGTCGGTGTTCTCGATCTCGTTGCGGATCTGCTGGATGCGGCCCTTGATCTCGTCGTCGGAGCCGGCGCCCTCGATGAGCGTCGTGGTGTCCTTGGTGACGATGGCCTTCTTGACCCGGCCCAGCAGGTCGAGCGTGATGCTGTCGAGCTTGAGCCCGACCTCCTCGGCCACGACCTGGCCACCGGTCAGTATGGCCATGTCCTGCAGCATCGCCTTGCGGCGATCGCCGAAGCCGGGCGCCTTGACGGCCACGCTGTTGAAGGTGCCGCGGATCTTGTTCACGACCAGGGTGGCCAGCGCCTCGCCCTCGACGTCCTCGGCGATGATCAGCAGCGGGCGACCCGTCTGCATCACCTTCTCGAGCACCGGGAGCAGGTCCTGCACCGAGCTGATCTTGCTCTGGTTCAGCAGTACGTAGGCGTCCTCGAGGACGGCCTCCTGCCGGTCCTGATCGGTGACGAAGTAGGGCGCCAGGAAGCCCTTGTCGAACTGCATGCCCTCGGTGAACTCGAGCTCCATGCCGAACGTGTTGGACTCCTCGACGGTGACCACACCGTCCTTGCCGACCTTGTCGATGGCGTCGGCGAGCACCTCGCCAATGGCCGGGTCGGCCGCCGAGATGGCCGCCACCTGGGCGATCTCGGACTTGTCGTCGATCTCCCGGGACTGCTCGGCGATGGCCTCGACGGCGGCCGAGACGGCCTTCTCGATGCCCCGCTTCAGCCCGGTCGGGCTGGCGCCGGCGGCCACGTTGCGCAGGCCCTCGCGCACCAACGCCTGGGCCAGCACCGTCGCCGTGGTGGTGCCGTCGCCCGCCACGTCGTTGGTCTTGGTGGCGACCTCCTTCACGAGCTGGGCGCCCATGTTCTCGAAGGGGTCGTCGAGCTCGATCTCACGGGCGATCGATACGCCGTCGTTGGTGATGGTCGGGGCGCCCCACTTCTTGTCGAGCACCACGTTGCGGCCGCGCGGGCCGAGGGTGACCTTCACCGCGTCGGCGAGCTTGTTGACGCCGGCCTCGAGCGATCGCCGGGCCTGGTCGTCGAACTTGAGGATCTTGGGCATCAGCGGCTCACTTCTTCACTAGGGCGAGCACGTCACGGGCCGACAGGACGAGCACGTCCTCGCCGTCGATCGTGACCTCGGTGCCGCCGTACTTGCTGTAGAGGACGGTGTCGCCAACGCTCACCCCGATGGGGATGATCTCGCCGGTCTGCTCGGAGCGCTTGCCCGGGCCCACGGCCAGGACCTCGCCCTGCTGCGGCTTCTCCTTGGCGGTGTCGGGGATGACGAGGCCGCTGGCGGTGGTCTCCTCGCTCTCACCGGGCTTGACGACGATGCGGTCGTCGAGGGGCTGCAGGTTCATGCGTGTCGCCTCCATTGGCGCTCACTCGGCTAACCCGCGCTGGGTTAGCAGTCTCCCTATGTCGACTGCTAACGCTAGGCCACGCCGGTTAGCACTCGCAACCCCCGAGTGCCAGCAGCTTAGGCCGGCTCCGGCACCGGGTTGCGTACGGCGCAGCCTCAGGCGACGGGGAGGCGAAGGTTCGGCGTCGCGCCCGTGTCGAGCGGCGAGGGCCCGTCCGATCGCAGCCGCCACCAGCCGGCGGCGGCGATCATCGCGGCGTTGTCGGTGCACATCGACCGGCTGGGGACGAACGGGCGGATGCCGTCCTCGTCGCACGCCTCCACGAACCGGGAGCGCAGCGAGCTGTTGGCCGCCACCCCGCCACCGAGGCACAGCCCCTTGGCGCCGACGTCGCGGGCGGCCTTGCGGGCCTTGGTGACCAGGACGTCGACGACGGCCTCCTGGAAGCTGGCCGCCACGTCGGCGGTGGCGACGTCAGGGTGCCTGCGGACGTGGTTGACCACCGCCGTCTTCAGGCCGCTGAAGCTGAAGTCGTAGTCGCGGTCGAGCATGGCGCGGGGAAAGGCGATGGCATGCGGGTCGCCATCGGCGGCGATGCGGTCGATGACCGGGCCCCCGGGGTAGCCGAGGCCCAGGAAGCGGGCGACCTTGTCGAACGCCTCGCCGGCGGCGTCGTCGATGGTCGAGCCGAGCATGCGGTACCGGCCGTGGTCCTCCATGTGGACCAGCAGGGTGTGGCCCCCTGACACCAGCAGCACGACGAGCGGCAGCTCGAGGTCGGGCTCCTCGAGGAACGAGGCGTACAGGTGGCCCTCGAGGTGGTTGACGGCCACGAAGGGTACGTCCCACACGAGGGCGAAGGCCTTGGCCGCGCTGACGCCGACGAGTAGCGAGCCGACGAGGCCCGGCCCGGCCGTGGCGGCGACGGCCTCGATGTCCTGGTCCGCGACGCCGGACTCGACCAGCGCCTGCGCCACGACGGGGGTGAGCAGCTCGACATGGGCCCGGCTGGCGATCTCGGGGACGACGCCGCCGTAGCGGGCGTGGCGGTCGATCTGGCTGGCCACCACCGACGAGCGCACACGCGTGGCGCGCTCGACCACCGCGGCGGCGGTCTCGTCGCACGACGTCTCGATGCCAAGGATCACGTCGGCCATCGGCCAGGAAGCCTACGGCCGAAGTCGGCGGGAGGTGTTGGGGGACCTAGATCCAGTCGCCCTCGACCACCGTACGGCCCGGGACGGCGCCCTCGATCTCGCTCAGGCGGGCGGCGTAGGCCTCGGTGTCCACGTCGTTGGCCCACATGACCAGTGCGTCCTCGCCGGTCTCGGGGTAGTAACCCTTGCGCACGCCCGCCGGCGCGAAGCCGAAACGCTGGTACAGGGCCTGCGCCCCCGAGTTGCTCATCCGCACCTCCAGGGTGAGGTTGTGGCACCCCCGGTCCACCGCCGACCGGGCCAGCGCCAGCAGCATGCGCGTCGCCACGCCGTGCCGCTGCCAGGCCGGGTCTACGGCGACGGTAGTGATGTGTCCGTCGGCGACCGCCCGGAACATCCCGGCGTAGCCGACGACCTCGGATCCCACCCGGGCCACGAGGTAGACCCGGCTGGCGCGCTGGCTGATCTCGCCGAGGAACAGGCCGAACGTCCACGGACGCGGGTACACCTGCTGCTCGATCCGCAGCACGCCTCGGAGATGCCGGCGGCGCATGGGCGTGATGCGCACCTCGAGCGCGTCGGGGTCGCCGGGCAGGCGCAGCGCGCGTGCCATCAGCCCTGGCTCTCCAGCACGTCGCGGGTCGACCAGTTGATCTCGGCGTCGGGGCGCCGCAGGTACAGGGGCTCCAGCTGCCACGGCTTGACGAAGTCCTCGCGCAGCGCCCTGGCGTGCGCGAGCTGCACCAGCGAGGCGGCCGAGGGATACGCCAGCGCCTGGTCCCCGATCTCGACGTTCGCAAGGTCCGCGAAGGCGTCGCAGTAGCGCAGGCCGCCGTCGCCGACCATCAGCACGTCCTCGCGGGTGGCCTCGAGGTCGCCGGCCAGGTCGTCGGGCGACGAGATCTGGTAGCCGCGCAGGCGCTGGATGCCGCCCGGCACCTGACGGTAGGTGGCGGTGAACAGCTCGCCCCGACGGGCGTCGATGGCCGCCACGATCAGGCGCGGGCTCCACCGCACCGGGAAGGCGAGCAGGTCGAGGCTGCCCACCCCGATCATCGGGATCCGCAGGGCGTGCGCGATGGCCTTCCCCGCGGCGATGCCGACCCTGAGGCCGGTGAACAGCCCCGGGCCCACGTCGACCGCCACGCAGCCGATGTCCGCCAGCTCGACGCGCGCCTGGCGCCGCACGAACTCGATCGACGGTGCCAGCGACTCGGCGTGGCGCTTGCCCCGGCTCGAATGGGTCGACGCCAGCACGCCCTCGTGCCCCCCGATCGCACAGCCGACCTGCGCCGTCGACGTGGTGATCCCGAGGATCAGCACGGTGCCACCCCGCCGGACGATCCTGACCCCGCCCAGGGTGCGACCGCCTCGACGAGCGACGCCATGCGCCGAAGCCACGAGCGGCCGGCGCTCCGGAGGACGATGGTGCGGTCGTCGTCGGCCGCCCCGAACGTCAGCCGCACCTCGAGCAGGTCGGCCGGCAGCATCGGGAGGATGGCGTCGCCCCACTCGATGAGGACCACGCCTTCGTCGTCGAGCAGCTCGGACAGCCCGAGGTCGATGACCTCGCTGAGCTGGTCCAGCCGGTAGACGTCCACGTGGTGCACCGGCAGGCGCCCGACGTATTCCTGCACGAGGGTGAAGGTCGGGCTGGTGATCGGCTCGCCGACCCCGAGACCCCGGCCGAAGCCCTGGACGAACGCCGTCTTGCCCGCGCCCAGGTCGCCCGCCAGCACCACCAGGTCGCCCGGTTGCGCCAGCGACGCGAGCGCCGACGCCAACCGCTGCGTGGCCTCCACCGAGGACGTGCGGGCCACCAGCGTGGCGCCATCGCGGGGGTTCACTGGCACTCGGGTCAGCCTAGGTGCGCCACGCCTGCCAGCCGTCAGACGACCTCGGTGGCTGCGGCCCCGACGACGGCGAGGTCGCGCCGGCGCACGCCGTCGAGCTCGATCCCCACGGACAGCACCATGTGCTCCTCGATCACTTGGCCGCGGCCGAGCGCTGCCGTCATCACCGGGATCTCGAACCCCATCCCACTGCCGCGCACCACCCAGCGGGACACGCCCGGCGCGACTGCGTCGCGGAGGTCGGCGACCGTCGCGCCCGGCCGGCACGCGTCCACCAGCCGCCGCTGGGCGGCGACCACCGGGGCGTCGTCGTCGGCCTCGGGCAGCGTGCGGCCCAGGCCGCCCTCGTAGCCGTCGACCAGCAGCCCGATGTCGACGTGGGCTGGGGACCCGGTGGTGGCATCGAGCTGCGTCACCGCCACCCCGGACGTGGGAACCGTCACCCCCAGCCCGGCGACGGCCGCCAGCGCCGCCGCCCGGGCGCCGATGGTCCCGGCCCCGTCGGCGAGGGCTGCGCCGGCGGCCTCCATCCCGGCGCGGGCGACGGCCACGGCAGCCCGGCTGCGCTCCACCTCCGCCGGGAGCTTCAGGGCCCGCACCGCCCGCATCAGGTCGTCGGCGGGCACCAGCTCCGCCTCGGGGGCGAGGCGCCGCACCATGTGCTGGAAGCCCGGCGACAGGGCCTCGACGCCGATCCGCCTCGCCGCGGCCAGGCCCGGGATGCCGGCCAGGGCGCCGGCAAGGACGGCCCCGTTCCAGGTCACGCCGTAGACGTGGTCGAAGGGGATCTCGGGCGGGATTCCCTCGTCCCAGCTCGACAGCATGTGAACCGAGCGCGCCGACTCGACCAGCACGCACGCGGGCCCGAACGGGCGGGTGCCGGCCGTCCACAACGAGCCTGCGCCGGTGGCGTAGGCCACCGAGTCGCGGCGCCCGAGCACCAGCACGTCGAGCCCGGCGGTGGCCATGGCGCCGAACACCCGGTCCCGGCGCCCGGCGCGGAGCTCGGCCTCGTCGGTCGTCGGTGTGGGAGCGGTCGATGCGTTCACGGCTGCAGGCACATCCTCAGGCGAACGGCGGGTAGGCGTGGCCGCCGCCCAGGTGACGCCAGCCGTCCTGGGTCACGGCCACGATCTCCTCGGCCCGGTAGCCGCCGACACCCTCGTCCCAGATCACCGGTTCCAGCACCAGCACCATCCCCGGCGCCATGACCAGGCGGTCGTCGAACTCGGGCCCGAGGTCGGTGCCCACCAGCGGCATCTCGGCGCTCTCCACCCCGACGCCGTGCGCCAGGTAGAAGTAGGGCAGCCACGGGCGCTGGCCGCCGTTGGCGTCTTCCGCCGCCCGGCACAGGTCACCGCCCGTCACGCCGGGCTTAAGGACGTCGAGCACGGCGACCATCACCTCGCACCAGCGCTCGAACAGCCGCCGTTCGGCCGCGTTCGGGTCGCGCCCGATCACCCAGGTCCGGCCGAAGTCCGAGGCGTAGCCGAGGTGGTCGATGCCGCTGTCCACCCAGACGATGTCGCCCTCGCCGAAGGCGGGATTGCCGACGCCGGTGGGAAAGGCGATCGTCTCGGTGGTCGTGCGGGGCCCGTCCGCGACCGTCCGGGGCATGGGCTGGAAGATCGGGTCGATGAGGTTCGCCTCGACCCCCAGTTCGCCCAGCCGCGCCAGGAAGGCGCCGGCCACCTCGTTGCGCGTGGCTCCGGGCCTCGCCTCGTCCTGGATCGCAGCCATCGCCTCCTCGTTGCGGCGCTGGGCCTCGGCGATGCAGCCGAGCTCGTCGTCGGTCTTGCACAGCTTGGCGGCGCCGACGAGGTGGGACGCATCGGTGACGTCGGCTCCCGCCAGCATCCCCGTTCGCAGCATCGCCCCGCTCTGCTCGTCGACTGCGACCCGCCGACCGGCGAGCGGACCGACGATCTCGCCCAGGGCCCCGGCGAGGCCCGCAGCCCCCTCGTCGAGCTCGGGCCACGCCGCCGGGTGGCCCTCGACGTCCAGCGCGGGGTCGATGTCGTCGGCCAGGAGGTGGGGCGGGTCCTCCCCCGCAACCAACAGCGCGACCGGGCGCTCGAAGGTCGCGCAGGACACGTCCACGCCCCGGACCGCCCGACCGGTGGCGTACGCGACGTTGGGCGCGTGGAGCAGGAGCGCGACCTCCACGCCCTGGCGCGCCATCTCGGCCTTGAGGCGGGCGTGCCGCTCGCGGCCCATCCGGCCGGCGTCGATCGCCGCCATGTCGGTCCGCCGCCCGGCCAGGATGCGGGCCAAGTCCACCCCCACGCCGCCATTGATAGTCCAAGGCTGACGCCAACGTCAGAAGTCGGGGCGCCGACGTGGTATCACGGTGGGCTCCGGTTCGTGACGGGTTGGAGGGGAGGCGCCGCGATGGCCGACGCGATGGCCGACCGAGCGACGGTCGACTTCGACCACCACAGCCGGGAGTTCCACCAGAATCGTCACGCCCGCTGGGCCGAGCTGCGCCGCTGCCCGGTGGCCTACAACCCCAACTACGGCGGGTTCTGGGTCGTGAGCGGCTACGACGAGGTCGCGATCGTCTCCCGCGACGCCGAGACGTTCACGAGCCGCTACCCAGCCGAGCCCGACGACGGCATCGACTACGTCGGAATCGCTGGGCTCCCGCGGGGCGGCATCCCTCCCCAGGGGATCGCCGAGGTCGAGGGGCCCCGCCACGGCGCGCTCCGGCGGGTCCTCAACCGGTTCCTGGCGCCGCCGGCCATCGCGCGCCTCCAGCCGCTGATGGAGGCGGCGGCCACCTGGTTCCTCGACCAGAGGATCGAGAGCGGCAGCATCGACCTCGTCCTCGAGCTGGCGAACCCGGTGCCGGCGATCCTGACGATGGAGCTGGTGGGCCTGCCACACGACAGTTGGCCCCACTACGCCGCCGTCTTCCACGGCACGGTCTCCTACCGGCCCAGGAGCCCGGAGTACGACGAGGCGATAGCCAATGTTCCCGGCATGGTGGCCGAGCTCCAGCGCGAGATCGACGTGCGCCGGCGCGAGCCCCGCGACGACCTGCTCACACAGCTGGTCGAGATGGAGGTCGAGGGCGGACTCGACGGCGGGAGGCGGCTCAGCGACGACGAGCTGGTGTCCGTCCTGTGGAACCTGGTGGCCGGCGGCCTCGACACCACGACGTCGCTCACGTCGCTGACCCTGTACCACCTCGACGAACACCGCGACCTCCGGCGGCGCCTCATCGAGGAGCCCCGCCTGTTGGCCGGCGCCACCGACGAGTTCCTGCGCTACTTCTCGGTGAACGAGACCCTGACCCGCACGGTCACCCGCGACGTCGAGCTGGGCGGCCAGCAGCTCCGACGCGGCGATCACCTCATGCTCAGCTGGTTGTCGGCCAACCGCGACCAGCGGGCGTTCGAGCGCGCCGACGAGGTGGACCTCGACCGCGAGCGCAACCCGCACCTGGCCTTCGGGGTCGGCCCCCACCGCTGCATAGGGATGCACATGGCCCGCACGATGTTCCAGGTCCTCGTCCGCCAGGTCCTGCAGCGCATGCCCGACTACGAAATCGACCGGGCCGCCACACGGTTCTACCAGGGGAACCCGCAGTTGAACGGCGCGGTGCGCATGCCCGCCACCTTCTCGCCCGGGCCCGTGGTCGGTCCGCCCGAGCGACCGTTCTAATTTCGCCTCGCAACCAAAGGTTGCTCGGCGAGACATTCGTCGCCGCCTGCCGGCGGCGTCGATTCCCAGTCGCTCGACCGGCGAAGCCGGCTCGAGCGACGGTGGGGGGCTCCGGCAGGAGCCTCTGTCCCCACACCCCCCGCCCCAGACACAAGCCGATGCCCTCAGTCAGCCAGTGACCGCACGGCCTCGGCGACCACGTGGACGGCCAGGGCGCGCACGATGTCCACGTCGCCGGCCACCTCGCCGGTCGCCGCCGCCACGAAGGCGTCGCCGTCGGCACGGGTGTGCGCCGGGAACACCGCTCGCGCCAGGCCGTCGTGGCCGCCCTGGGCCACGACCTTGCAGCCCACCTTGTCGAGGCGGGCATTGGTGGCCACCACGCCGATCGTCGTGTTGCCGAAGCCGGTCCCCGTCACCCGTGGCGCCGCCATGTCGCGGGCGCGGGCGAGGTCGAGCGCGGTCCGATCGTCGGCGCCCGGGGTGCCGGCTGCATTGACGGCCACCAGGGCCGCCACCCGCAGGCCGCCCGCCTCCGCCCCGGCGGAGACCAGTCCCCCGGGCCGGCGCTCGCCGAAACCGAACTTGGCCACGGTTGCGCCGGTGCCGGCGCCCACGGTCCCCAGCTCGACCGGGCCGCCGGCCGCGGCCAGGCAGGCCGCATACCCCTGGTCGGCGCCGGGACGCGTGGAGGAGTCGCCGACGGCCAGGTCGAACAGCGCGAGGGCGACCACGATCGGGACCGGTCCGGCGGGCGTGGCGAAGCCCAGGCCGCGCTCCTCGCAGTACCGCATCGCGCCGTCCGCGGCCGCCAGCCCGAACGCCGAGCCGCCCGTCAGCACCACCGCGTCGATGCGGCTCACCGTCCGAGTCGGGTCGAGGAGCTCGAGGTCGCGCGTCGCCGGCGCACCGCCCCGGGCGTCACCAGAGGCCACGGTCCCGTCGGGGAACAGGACCACCGTGCAGCCCGTGCGCGCCGCGGCGTCGGTCCAGTGCCCGACGAGGAGCCCGGTGATGTCGGTGATGCCGGTGCCCATCCTGTCCGACCTACCGGTACCGCCGGGCCACCCGGGCGCCGATCGCACAGACCACCTCGTAGGAGATGGTGCCGAGGCGGCCCGCCCACTCGTCCGGCGTGATGCGCTCGCCGCCCTGCCCGCCGAGGAGCACGACCTGCTCGCCCGGGGCGACGTCGGAGCCCGGGCCGCAGTCGACCATCAGCTGGTCCATCGTGACCACGCCCACGATGGGGCACCGCCGGCCTCGGATCAGCACCTCCTGCCCCGCCAGGGGCAGTGACCGGAACACGCCGTCGGCGTAGCCGATCGGCACCGTGGCCACCACCGTGTCCCGGGAGATCTGGTGCCGGTGCCCGTAGGACATGCGCTCGCCCGCCGCGACCGGCTTCACGAACGAGACCTCGGACGCCAGCGTCAGGGCGGGCCGGAGGTCGGCGCACTGGGCCGCCATGGCGGGAGCCGGCGGGATGCCGTAGACCGCGATGCCACACCGCACCAGGTCGTGGCGGGCCTTGGAATGGGCGATCGTGCCCGCCGAATTGGCCATGTGGACGATGCCGGGGTCGACCCCCGCCGCCCGCAACTCGGCCAGGACTGCGTCGAACCGGGCGATCTGGTCGTCGGTGAACGGGTTGTCGGGCTCGTCGGCGACCGGAAGGTGGGTGCAGACCCCCTCGAGCCGCAGCTCGGCGGACTCCTGGATGGATCGGGACATGGCGACTGCGTCCGCCGGCGCCACTCCCACGCGATGCATGCCGGTATCGACCTTGAGGTGGACGGCGACGGCGCTGTGCCTCCGGGACCGGACCGACTTCGCCAACGCGGCCACGATCGTGGGGCTGTAGACGGTCAGCCGGGCGCCGGTTGCGATGGCGTCGTCGACCTCGTCCGGCCGTGGCTCCGACAGCAGCAGGAGGGGGACCTCGATGCCGGCGTCCCGCAGCCCCACCAGCTCGTCGACCTGCGCCACGCCCAGCCAGTCGGCGCCCGCCTCCACGGCGGCGCGCCCGACGGCGGCGGCACCGTGCCCGTAGCCGTTGGCCTTCACGACGGCGCACAGCCGTGCCGGGGCGGCGGTGGCGCGGAGGGTGGTGACGTTGTGGCGGATGGCAGCGAGGTCGACCTCGGCCCAGGCCCGCGCCACTAAGGGTTTCCCCCGGCGACGGGCGTCGCGCCCACCGCCAACAGGGCGGCGGGCAGCCCCTCGACGACGTCCGATGCGATCAGCCCGCGCGCCGGGCCCTGGCGCGCCGCCGTCGTGTGCAGCCACGCGCCGGCCGCCGCGGCGTCGAACGCGTCGACCCCTTGCGCCAGCAGTGCCCCGATGACACCCGACAGGACGTCCCCGGTGCCGGCCGTCGCCAGCCGGGCATCATCGGCCAGGTTCAGCCGTGCCCGGCCGTCGGCATGCGCCACCACGGTGGTGGGGCCCTTCAGGAGCACAATCGCCCCGACGGCCTCGGCCAGCCCCCGGGCGGCGGCGACCCGATCCTGTCCGGGGGGCTCGCCCGCGAGCCGGGCGAACTCGCCGTCGTGCGGGGTGAGAACGGTGGCGGCGTCGGGGCCGCGGCGAGGGATGAGCTCCGCAGCTTGGGCGCCGAGCGCCCACAGGCCGTCGCCATCGACCAAGAGGGCCACCGGTGCGGTCGCCACCAGGTGGTGGACGGCGGCCACCGCGGGGGCGCCCCGCCCCAGCCCGGGGCCGAGGACGAGTGCGCGTACCCGGGCCAGCTCCTGGAGGATCATCGCGTCCCAACCGGCCGCAGGGACTGCGATCCCCACCGCCTCCGTGGGCATGGCGGGATCGTGCTCGAGGCCGGGCGTCGCGACCCGCACCATCCCCGCGTCCGCCCGGTAGGCGGCGCGGGCGGCCAGGTGGGCGGCCCCGGTCATGCCAGGCGAGCCGGCGGCGACCATGACCGCCGCCCGCCACTTGTGGGCGTCGGGCGCGCGGGTCGGGACCCACCCCGCGACGTCGGCGGCCTCGACCACGCCCATCCGGGCCCCAGACACGTCCAGGCCGATGTCGGCCACGGTCACCTCGCCCGCCAGGGCCCGGCCGGGGTGGAACAGCAGCCCGGGCTTGCGCGCCGCGAAGGTGACCGTGCGGGCGGCGCGGACCGGGCGCCCCGCCGCCTGGCCCGTGACCCCGTCGACGCCGCTGGGGATGTCGACGGCCAGCACGGGCGCGCCGCGGGGATCGGGGGCGACGTACTCCCCCCGGAAGCCGGTGCCGTAGGCGGCGTCGATCACCAGGTCGCTACCCGGCAGGACGGGCGGGGCGTCGGGGGCGGGGATCACCTGGACCCGGACACCGCGCCGCTCCAGCCGGCGCGCAGCGTCGCGGCCGTCGTTGCCGTTGTTGCCCTTTCCGGCCACGACCACGACCCGGCGGCCGTACGCGCCGCCCAAGAGGTCGAGTGCGGCGTGGGCCACGGCGGCGCCGGCGCGGCCGACCAGGACCTCCACCGGCTCGGGCGCGGCGCCGTCGACGGCCGCCATCTCGTCAGGAGTGAGGACAGGCAGCATGACGCTCCGAGGGTAGTGGGGTCGCTCGTAGCGCCAGCCCGCTCGGGTTCAGCTGCCCAGCGCGATCACCAGCGCCTCGGCCACCCTCGAGGTATGGGACAGACTGATCTGCCAGGCCCCGATCCCCCGCGCCGCGGCCAGTTCGGCCGCGGCGCCGTGGAGCGCCAGCGACGGCGCCCCCGATTCCGCCCGCACCACCTCGATCTCCCGGAACGCGCATGCGCCCACGCCGACCCCCATGGCCTTGAGGACCGCCTCCTTGGCGGCGAAGCGGACCGCGAACCGCTCGACCGGGTCCCGCCGCCGGCGGCAGTACGCCTGCTCGTCCTCGGTGAAGACCCGGGCGACGAATCGTGGGTTTCGCGCCAGCACGCCCCGCATCCGGTCGACCTCGCACAGGTCGATCCCGACCCCGAGCACGGCGGTCACAAGGCTGCGGGCGTCATCCCGCCCGCCACCGGTCGGCGAGCTGGTTGATGGGCTCGGTGAGGAGCATGTCTACCGGCAACTCGGACAGCAGGTCCTCCCGGAACGTCGGCTCGGTCTCGAGCACGGCATCGCGCAGCACTGCGTAGCGGTTCCGGTATCCCTGCAGCACACCCCTGACGGTCGGCGCCGGGAGCTGGTCGGCGAAGCGCACGTGCAGCAGCGTGATGCCGGTGGCCTCGCCGTCCTTCACCTCGGGCACGATGACGATCGGACGGCTGTCCCCCCGGCCCCGGCCCACGAGCACCTCGCGCTCGGAGGCGACGCGACGCTTGGTGCCGCGCAGCTCGGGCGACCGCTCGGTGCGGCTGGCGATGTCGCGGGCGATGCCACCGCGGTCGACCACCGAGATGGTGGCGGCGTTGGAGACCATGTCGGCGCCCCCGCGTCCCTCGATGCGGTAGCGGGTGAATCCGACCACCGCGGCGATGGCGGGGCTCACGTCGGCCAGCGTCCGCAGCGTGCGGTACGAGAGCCAATCGCGCGGGGCCCCGGCATCCAGCACCGCCCGGACCAGCGCGACCTCCAGCAGGGTCTCGTCGCTGCGGGAGATCCCCACCGTCACCGTCTTGGCCTGGTGCTTGATGGCGTCGACCGGGCGCGTCAGCTCCTCGATGGCGAGCGTGAGCGCCGCAGTCAGGTCCTCGACGACGACGGCGGGCGTCCCCACCTTGCCCTCGTCGATCTGGTAGGCGTCGAGCGGGACGACGCCGAGGACGTAGCGGAACAGCTGCGTCAGGCGCACTGCGGTCGAGGCCTCGAGCTGCCCGTCGTAGCTGCCGACCCGGAGCCCGTCCGTGTACCGCCGGGTCACCGGCTGCAGGTCGGTCCGCAGCCGTCGCAGGACCGCCTCCCCGTCGTGGCCCGCGACGGCGCCGGGCTCATCCACGGTCGCCGACTCGATCGCGGCGCGGGCCTCCCGCAGGGGACGGGCCAGCGCGTCGATCGCCAGCGCCGCCTCGTAGCCGAACAGGTGGCCCGCCATGGCCGACAGCACGAAGGCCAGTGCCGGATGGGTCGGGGGCACCGGAAGCACGTGGAGCGCCGAGGCGAACCGGGCCTGACCGTCGGTGGCGATGACGACCGGCGACGCCTTGTGCGCCCGGTAGATCGCCACCTCCTTGGCCACGTCGTCGGCGGTCGAGCCTTCCAGGCCCGCGGCGCACACGACGATGAGCGGCTCGGAGGACAGGTCGATGTGCTTCTTGTCCTCGGTGGAGTCGGCGGCGATCGACTTGTAGCAGAGCTCCGACAGCTTGATCCGGACCTCGGCGGCGGCGATGCGGTTGACGCCGTTGCCGACCACGGCCCAGTAGCGCTTCGCCGGCGCCAGCTGATGGGCGGCCTCGGCGACCACGGGCCGGCGCTCGATCACCTCGGCCATGGCGTCGGGCAGGTCACGCAGCGCCCGCAGCACGGCCTGGTCGACCCGGCCGCCGACCTCCTCGCTGATCGCCGCCGCCAGCAACACGCCGGCGGCGACCTGGCTGTAGAACGCCTTCGTCGACGCCACGGACATCTCGACGTCGCGACCGTCCGACGTGTACAGGACCCCGTCGGCCTTGTCGGTCAGGTCGCTGCCCCGGCGGTTGACGATGGCCACGACCTTGGCGCCCCGGGACCGCACCAGGTCGACCGTGCGGTTGGTGTCGGTGGTGGTGCCGGACTGGCTGATGGCGACCACCAGCGTGTCCGCCATCCACGGCCGCAGCCCGAAGCCCGACAGCTCGGTGGCGGGCACCGCGTCGACCGTCAGGCGGGTGGATCCGCAGAACTGGCCGAGGCCGGCGGCCATGGCCCCGCCCGCCACGGCCGCAGTCCCCTGGCCGATCATCACGACCCGGACGATCTCGCCCTGGCGCAGCCCACGGCGCACGTCGTCCGGCAGCACCTCCGGGCCGAGCGCCACCGCCAGGTCGCCGTCGGTCCCCCGCTCGACCAGCTTGCCCCGCAGCGTCTTGCGGAAGCTGGTGGGC
Source organism: Actinomycetota bacterium (assembly GCA_046723645.1). Lineage (GTDB taxonomy): Bacteria > Actinomycetota > Acidimicrobiia > Acidimicrobiales > VFJN01 > DASQUK01. The sequence continues at coordinate 29,853 of JBKOUY010000222.1, forward strand.
GCCTCGGAAATCTCCTTGAGCAGGAAATGCGGGAACTCGCCGCGGTCGATGTCGCGGGTGGTGATCTGCGCCGTCACCACGTCGGCCTCGGTGACCGGCAGGGGCGTGCCGTCGTAGGCAAGCCGGTCGATGCCCTCGAACGTGCCGGCGCGGCTGCCGTCGAGCACCACGATCTGGCCCCGGCTGGCGGTCGGGTTGTCGGGGTTGGCCGGGGTCTCGCCGTCCATCCGCAGGTAGCGATCGGTGAGTTCGATGACGCCGTAGGGCTCGCTCGCCACGATGTAGGCGCCGTCGGCGAGGCCCACGTACAGCGCCTGGCCGCTGCCCCGCAGCGCCAGGAGCACCTTGTCGGGCTCGGCGGCGGCGTTGGCGGCGATCGCGACCGAGCCCTCGAAGCTGGCGACGGTGTTGCGGAAGGCGGTAGTGAGGTCGTTGCCCCCGGCCAGGCGGCGGGAAACGAGGGTCGGGATCACCTTGGCGTCAGTGGTGATCTCGGGGGCGATCTGCAGCCCGTCGAGCGCCTTGAGGTCGGCGAAGTTGTCGACGTCGCCGTTGAGGGCCGCGACCACGTACGGCCGGGCCGGGCCGGCCGCCTCGGTGCTGTCGACCGGGTGGGCGTTGGGCTGGCTGATCATCCCCACCGAGGCCCAGCGCGTGTGGCCCAGGACCGTGGCCACCGCCGTGTCGACGGACACCGCCAGCCGCAGCAGCTCGTCGGACCGGACGGCGTCGCGGAGGTCCTTCGTGTTGTCGCCCAGCTCGCCGATCTCGGCCGCGGCCTTGTAGACGAACGACAGGCAGCCGTCGACAGCACGCACGGCGCCGGACCGGAACAGCGGGTCGCCGGCCCTCTGGGCCAGCATGCGGGTCACGGCGGCGCCGGCCAGGTCGAGGCCGTGGCCCCGCACCAGGACGTGGAGCCCGGCGGAGTCCCGCCCCCGCACCTCGAGCCGATCGATCGCCGACAGCGCCTGCTGGATGGCGGTGTACGCCTCGGTCGAGGCCCACCCCGGCTCGCTGCCGGCGAGGTCGGCGACGGCCCGGGCGGTGCGCACGCGATCGCGCTCGATCGACCACACCGCGTCCTTGAGGCGCACGACGGCGGCGTTGACCGCCTCCAGCGGGTCGTGCTCGCCATCGCCGTCATGCCCGCGCGGGTCGGCGTCGAGGCCGGCTTCGATGTCCTTGATCGCCTCGCCCACCTGGGCCGTCAGCCCCTCCACCTCGGCCAGCAGGCGCCGGTCGTGCACCAGCGCCCAGACGCCGGCGGTGCCGCGCAGGAGCGCATCGCCGGCCTCGAGCCGGTCCGCGGCGCGCCCGCACGCCGCCACCAGCGGTAGGTCGGACGCGAGCGCCGCTACGGCATCGTGCAGCGGCCCGGTCACATCGTCGGCGGACGGTGCCAGGCGCGCGCCGGGTGGCCGAAGGACGGCGATGATCCCGCACATGGGCGACGAGTCTACGACGGGCCGATCCCGCCCGAACTTGCGGCGGTGAGCGACCCCATGGCGGCCCTAACTGCCGCAAGTTCGGAACGACCTCACGCCCCGCCCAGCGACTCGACGGCCTCGACCAGCTCGTCGGCGGCGGCCTTGGCCTCCTCCTCCGTCGGCGCCTCGACCATCACCCGCACGAGGGGCTCGGTGCCGCTCGGGCGGACCAGGACCCGGCCGTGGTCACCCAGGCGCGTCTCGACGGACGCGATGGCTCCGGCCAGCCGCTCGGCGACGGCCGGGTCGCGCCGGGCCACCCGGACGTTGCGGAGCACCTGGGGGAGCCGGGTCATCGCCTCGCCCGCCAGGTCGGCGAGGCTGCGACCCGACCGCACCACCACGTCGAGCACCTGGAGTGCGGTGAGCAGGCCGTCGCCGGTGGTGGCGAGGTCCCGGAAGATCACGTGGCCCGACTGCTCGCCGCCCAGGTGGAGGTGCCGGGACTCCAGCTCCTCGAGGACGTAGCGGTCGCCCACCTGAGTCTCGACGACGTGGATGCCGCGCTTGTCCATCGCCAGGCGGAACCCGAGGTTGGTCATGACGGTGACGACCACGGTGTCGCCGGCCAGCGCCCCCCGCTCGTAGCGGTCGATGGCGCAGATGGCGATGATGTGGTCGCCGTCGACCAGGTCGCCGGCGGCGTCGACGAGGAGCACGCGGTCGGCGTCGCCGTCGAAGGCCACGCCGACGTCGGCACCGCGCGCCGCCACCATGCGGGCCAGCTCCTGCGGGTGGGTCGAGCCGCAGGCGGCGTTGATGTTGGTGCCGTCGGGCTCGGCGTGGATGACCTCGACCTCCACGCCCATGTCCGACAGGACGCCGGGTGCGACCACCGAGGCCGACCCGTGGGCGCAGTCGACGACCGCCCGCAGCCCGGCCAGGTCCCGGCCGCCCAGCGTGCCGGACACCGCGGCGCGGTAGCCAGCGTGTGCGGAGGCCGAGACAGCCCGAACCGCGCCCACCCCGGCGCCGGTGGGCGCGTCGGGCGGCCCGATGCGCGCGGCCTCGCCGAGCAGGCGCTGTAGCTCGCCCTCGAGCCGCTCCTCGACGTCGTCGGCCAGCTTGCGGCCGCCGGCTGCGAACAGCTTGATGCCGTTGTCGGTGAACGGGTTGTGCGACGCCGACACGACCGCCGCCGGCGCGCCGGCGGTCACCGACCACCAGGCGACCTCTGGGGTCGGCGCCACGCCCAGCAGCTCGACGTCGACGCCCTCGCTCACCAGCCCTGCGCACAGGGCGGCCTCGAGCATCGGCCCCGAGCGCCGGGTGTCGCGGCCGATGGCGAAGCGGTCCCCATCGAGCACACGGGCGGCGGCGCGTCCGAGCGCCAGCGCCAGCTCGGGCGTGAGGTCGGCGTTGGCCACGCCTCGCACCCCGTCGGTCCCGAACTTCAGCATGAACGTGGGGCCAGGAGCTCCCGGCGCCGGCTCAGCGCTTGGAGTACTGGGGGGCCTTCCGGGCCTTCTTGAGGCCGTACTTCTTCGACTCCTTCTCGCGCTGGTCACGCGAGAGGAAGCCGGCCCGCTTGAGCGTGGTGCGCAGCTCGGGGTCGAGCTCGACCAGCGCCCGGGCGATGCCGAGCCGCAACGCACCCGCCTGGCCCGACACCCCGCCGCCGACCAGGCTGGCATCGATGTCGTAGGCGCCCTCGGCGTCGACGACGCGCAGCGGCTCCGAGAGGATCATCTGGTGGGCCTTGGACGGGAAGTAGGCGGCGACGTCGCGGTCGTTGATGGTGATGGTCCCCGTGCCGGGACGGATGCGGACCCGGGCGACGGCGCCCTTGCGGCGGCCGGTGGTCTGCGCGAGCGGTGTGGCCATGTCGTGTCTTCCTACCAGGCGGTTCGGCTGAGTGAGGTGGATCGGTACGTCCGGTTTGGCGAGCGCCCCTGTGTTTCCCGCTCTTGCGTGTCGCCCGTCACCCTGACGCGGCGGGCCGCTCGGGCCACGGCCTCGCGTTCGCTCGGCCTCATGCGGTGCGTCGAGCAGCGCCGGGCACGTCGAGGGGCTGGGGCTGCTGGGCGGCGTGCGGATGGGTGGGTCCGGCGTAGACCTTGAGCTTGCTCAGCATCTGGCGGCCGAGCCGGTTCTTGGGGAGCATGCCGCGGATGGTGCGGCGCACGGCCTCCTCGGGGCGCCGCTCCAGCAGGTGGGCGAAGGTCTCGGCCTTCAGCCCGCCCGGGTAGCCCGAGTGGCGGTAGACGGTCTTGCGCTCGCCCTTGTCGGCGGTGAGCACGACCTTGGCGGCGTTGACGATCACGACGTGGTCGCCGGTGTCGAGATGGGGGGTGAAGCTCGGCTTGTGCTTGCCGCGCAACACGCGTGCGACCTCGGTCGCCATGCGGCCGAGGACCAGGCCGTCGGCGTCGACGACGTACCAGGCACGCTGGATCTCTGAGGCTTTCGGGCTGTACGTGGGCACGCGTGCCACCTTCGTGCAGAACTTGCGAGAGCGGGCGCGCAGCGCCCAGAGCGACGTACAAGCCTACGGGGGCGACCCGCGAAACGGCAAGCCAGCGGCGCTGCTGGAACATGCGACGACGGGCGGCTGGCGCTGGGTCCCGTTCGGGCGCGCCGCGTCGTCGGCCTCGCCAGCTCCTAGGAGGCCGAGCGGATAGGCCCGCCAAGTGGGCACAGAACCGTACGGGCTTTGCCCCGTGAGCCGAGGCCACACAGCTCGGCCTCTCGGCAGCACCGACCACCGTAAGCCCAGACGACGTGCCTGTCCGCTCAGCTCCTAATACGCGACCTCCCACAGGCACAGGCCGTGGGGCGGCGCCAGCGCCGAAGCCTTCGAGCGGTCCCGGCCCGCGAGGATTCCGAGCAGCTCACCTGCGTGCTTCCGGGCCAGACCGACGTCCACCAGCGTGCCGACGACGCTCCGGATCATCTGGTGGCAGAAGGCGTTGGCCTCGATGTCGAAGCGGAGCACGCCGTCCCCGAGGTCGGTCCAGCCCACCCGGCGGACGTGCCGGACCAGCGAGGCCTCGGACCCCTCGCCGCCCCGGTGCTTGGGCTTGCGGCAGAACGCCGAGAAGTCGTGCTCCCCCACCAGCGGATCGCAGCCGAGCCGCAGCAGCTCGATGGCCAGCGGCTCGGCGACGTGCCACGCCACGCGGGCGAGGAACGGATCCGCCACGGGCCGATTGACAATCGTGTAGCGGTAGGTGCGGCCGACGGCCGAGCGCCGGGCGTCGAAGTCGTCGGGGGCCCGGCACAGCTCACGCACGACGATGGCGGGCGCCAGGAGCCGGTTGAGGGAGCGCGCCAGCGCCGTCGGGTCGAACCGGTCGGCGGGGAGGTCGAAGCTGACCACCTGGCCCCATGCGTGCACGCCGGTGTCGGTCCGACCGGCGCAGGTCAGCTCCACCGGCGACCGGGTCACCTTGCGGATGGCCTCGGACAGCGTGCCCCCCACCGTCCGCACGCCCGGATTGGCCGCGAACCCGTGGAACCCGGAGCCGTCGTAGGCAACGGTCATCCGGGCACGCACCAGCGGCCCCTGGAGGGCCGTGAGCCCTTCGGATGAGTCGAAAAGCGTCATGCGAGGCAGCAGGACTGACAAACGAAGCGCCGCAGGCGCTGCCATGGACTCGGCTCGAAACCGCGGTTTTCGAGCCGAAACTACACGAGCTCTATTCGCGCCATGGGGGCGTTGTCGCCTTGGCGGGGACCGAGCTTCAGGATCCGGGTGTAGCCGCCGTTGCGGTCGGCGTAACGGGGCCCGATCTCGGTGAACAGCTTGTGGGTCATCTCGCGATCACCCAGGTAGGCGACCACCTGGCGGATCTGGTGCAGCTTGGCGTCCGGGTCGGCGTCGGCCTTGCGCGCCTTCGTGATCAGCTTCTCGGCGATGGGCCGCAGCGCCTTGGCCTTGGCCTCGGTGGTGACGATGCCCTCGGCGGCGAACAGGCTCGCCGCCAGGTTGGCCATCATCAACCGCTGATGGGATGCGTCGCCGCCGAAGCGACGGCCCTTGCGCGGGGTGGCAGGCATGACCGCTAGTGACCCCTGATTCCGCCGGCTGCACGCCGGGTTGGCATTGTCGGATTGTCTGTCATGGCGTACTCCGCGGAATCAGGAGTCATCAGTCCTTCGTGTGCAGTGACAGGCCGCGCTCGTCGAGCTTGGCGATGACCTCGTCGAGCGACTTCTGTCCGAAGTTGGTGATGGCCAGCAGGTCGTCCTCGGTCTTCTGGACCAGCTCGCCCACCGTGTTCACCTGTGCGCGCTTGAGGCAGTTGCGGGGCCGCTCGGACAGGTCGAGGTCCTCGATGGGCAGGTCGAGGTCGGGCGATCCGGCGCTGGTGACGGCCAGCTCGCCGAGCTCGAGGCCCTGGGGCTCGTCGCTCATGTCGGCCACCAGAGCCACCAGGGACCGCAGCGTGTCCCCGGCCGAGGCGAGGGCGTCGCGCGGCGGGATGGAGCCGTCGGTCTCGATGTCGATGACCAGGCGGTCGAACTCGGTCGACTGCTCCACCCGGGTGGGCTCGACGTCGAACGACACGCGCCGAACGGGGGCGAAGATGGAGTCCACCGGGATCACGCCGATCGTCTCCGACGCCTTGTTGGCCTCGGCCGACCGGTAGCCCCGGCCCTTGTCGACGGTGATGTCGACCGCGACGCGCCCGGACTTGTTGAGCGTTGCCAGGTGCAGCTCGGGGTTGAGGATCTCGACGTCTGAGGTCAGCTGGATGTCGCCGGCGGTGACGTCGGCGGGGCCGCGCACGTCGAGGCGTAGCGTGACCGGCTCGTCGGCGTGGCTAACGAGCACGATGTCCTTGAGGTTGAGGATGACATCGGTGACGTCCTCGACGACACCGGGGATGGTGTCGAACTCGTGCAGCGCGTCGTCGAAGCGGACCTGGGTGATGGCGGCACCCGGGATCGACGAAAGCAGCGTGCGCCGCAACGAGTTGCCGAGGGTGTGGCCGAAGCCGGGATCGAGAGGACCGATGGCGAACCGCTGACGGTTGCCCTCTTCCTCGGCGATCGGCTCGACCGTTGGGCGCTGCATGACCAGCATGGCGGGAGGCTCCCTGATGACTTTGGGGGGGACTACTTGCTGTAGAGCTCGACGATGAGCTGCTCGCGCACCGGCACGTCGATGTGCTCGCGCAGCGGGTACTCGCGCACCTTCACCGAGAGACCATCGTCGGTGGAGTCGAGCCACGGAGGTGGCGTGCGTGCCAGCACGTCACGGTTCCACTGGATGACGATCATCTGCCGCGCCTTGCCCCGCAGGCTGATCACGTCGCCCTTGCGGACGCGGTAGCTGGGGATGTCGACGCGCTTGCCGTTGACCTCGACGTGGCCGTGGCGGACGAACTGGCGCGCTTGGGGCCGGGTTGATGCCCACCCGGCGCGGTAGACGACGTTGTCGAGGCGACGCTCGAGCAGCTGGAGCATCAGCTCACCCGTCACGCCCTTGCGGCGGCTGCACTCCTCGTAGAGGTTGCGGAACTGCCGCTCGTTGAGGCCATAGGTGAACCGGGCCTTCTGCTTCTCCTGCATCTGCAGCAGGTACTCGGAGGCGTTGCGCCGGCGGCTGCGGCCGTGCTCACCGGGCGGGTAGGGCCGGCGCTCCATGGCGCGGTTTTCGCCGGCCGTGCCCCAGATGTTGGCGCCGAGGCGCCGGGAGACACGGGCCTTGGGTCCTGTGTAACGAGCCATCGCGCAACTACCTCAGACGCGGCGCCGCTTCGGGGGGCGGCAGCCGTTGTGGGGGACAGGGGTCACGTCCTTGATGCCGGTGACCTCGATGCCGGCGTTCTGGATCGAGCGGATCGCCGTCTCGCGGCCCGAGCCCGGGCCCTTCACCTGCACGTCGACCTTGCGCACGCCGTGCTCCATGGCCCGCCGGGCGGCCGCCTCGGCGGCCATCTGGGCCGCGAACGGCGTGGACTTGCGCGACCCCTTGAAGCCGACGTTGCCGGCCGACGCCCACGACACGACGTTGCCACCCTGGTCGGTGAACGTGACGATCGTGTTGTTGAAGCTGCTCTTGATGTGGGCCACGCCGTGGCCCACATTCTTGCGCTCGCGCCGGCGGGGGCGACGGCCCCCCGGGGACTTGGGCTTGGCCATCTACTTCCTGACCTTCTTCTTGCCGGCAACGGTCTTCTTGGGTCCCTTGCGGGTGCGGGCGTTGGTCTGGGTGCGCTGGCCGCGGACGGGCAGGCCCTTGCGGTGGCGCAGGCCCTGCCACGCGCCGATCTCCATCTTGCGCTTGATGTCCTGCTGGATCTCTCGCCGCAGGTCACCCTCGATCTTGAACGTGGTCTCGATGTGGTTGCGTATGCGGGCGACCTCGTCGTCGGTGAGGTCGCGCACCCGGGTGTCGGGGCTGATGTCGAGCGCGCGGCAGATCTCGGCGGAGCGCGTGCGGCCGATGCCGAAGATGTAGGTCAACGAGACCTCGAGGCGCTTCTCGCGGGGGATGTCGACGCCGGCGATGCGTGCCATTCGTTCGTCCCTCTAGCCCTGGCGCTGCTTGTGGCGCGGGTTGGTGCAGATGACCTGCACGCGCCCGTGGCGGCGGATCACCTTGCACTTCTCACAGATTGGCTTGACGCTGGGTCGGACCTTCATGGCGGTTCCCGTCACTTGTAGCGATAGGTGATGCGACCCCGGCTGAGGTCGTAAGGGGTGAGCTCGACCTGCACGCGATCCCCCGGCAGGATGCGGATGTAGTGCATGCGCATCTTCCCGGAGATGTGCGCCAAGACCTTGTGGCCGTTTTCGAGCTCGACCCGGAACATGGCGTTGGGGAGGGGCTCGACGACGGTCCCCTCGAGCACGATCGCGTCTTCTTTGGACTTCGGCAGGGGTTGCTCCTCGTGGTGCTGCTGGTGCCGAGGCTCGGGCGCGCCTGGACAGCCGGAAGGGCACCGAGAGCCGACTGAATATCCTAGCGCGGCGCCCCACCGGGGAAAACTCCGCGCACGAACGTGTAGTCGCCGTTTCAGGGGCGACACCGCTGCCGGTCGGCGGCATTGGCTACCGTAGCCGCGCCGGGGCGAGCCGGGACGCGCGATCACGGGGAGGGGACGATGGGCGACCATCAACAACCAGCTGACGGCGCCTCGCGCCGGCGATTCCTGGCCGGCGCCGGCGGTGCACTGCTGGCACTTCCGCTGGTCGGCGCCGCCGGGTCTGCCCCCGCCACGCGGTCCAGGCGAGCGGGTCCCAGCCTCCCCCCGGGACTGTTCTCGCTGGGGGTGGCGTCGGGAGATCCGATCCCCGGTGGCGTTGTGCTGTGGACCCGCCTGGCGCCCGAGCCCTTGGCCGGGGGCGGGATGCCGCCGGTCGACGTGCCGGTCCGCTGGGAGGTGGCGGACGACGAGGAATTCCGGCGTCTGGCCCGCGCCGGGTGGGCGACGGCCTCGCCGGGGTTCGCGCACTCGGTCCACGTCGACGTGCGCCACCTGCGCCCCGATGCCCGGTACTTCTACCGCTTCCGGGTCGGCGACCAGTTCAGCCCGGTGGGCCGTACCCGCACCGCGCCGGCCCCGGGCCGCGGACAGCGGCTGCGGTTCCTGTTCGCTTCGTGCCAGAACTGGCAGGACGGCTTCTGGCCCGCGTGGTCCTTCGCACCGCAGGACGACCCCGACCTGGTGGTCCACCTCGGCGACTACATCTACGAGGGCGGAGCCAGCCCCGCCGCCGTCCGCCAGCACAACAGCGCCGAGATCATGACGCTCGACGCCTACCGCAACCGCTACGGGCTCTACAAGGGCGACCCGGCGCTCCAGGCCATCCACGCCGCCTGCCCCTGGGTGATCACGTGGGACGACCACGAGGTCGAGAACAACTATGCGGGGCTCATCCCCCAGGTGCCGGCGCAGGCATCGGGGTTCGCAGCGCGGCGGGCCGCCGCGTACCAGGCCTGGTGGGAGCACCAACCGGTCCGCCTGCCGCCACCCACCGGGGCCGACCTGCGGATCTATCGCGCAGTCGACTGGGGCCGGCTGGCGCGGTTCCACGTGCTTGACACCCGTCAGTACCGCAGCGACCAGGCATGCGGCACCAATGACATCGGCCCAACCTGCGGCGAGCGCACCGCAGCCGGACGCACCCTGCTGGGCGCGGAGCAGGAGGCCTGGCTGGGCCGGAGCCTGCAAAAGTCCAGGGCCACCTGGGACCTGTTGGCGAACCAGATCGTCATGACCGCCATGCCCTTCGGTGGGCCGATCTACAACCTCGACCAGTGGGACGGCTATGCGGATGCCCGGGCGCGGTTCTTCGACCAGCTCACCGCCGCCGGCACCGACAACCCGGTGGTGATAACCGGCGACATCCACGCCGCCGGGGTCGGCGACCTCGTCGGCGAGAACTCCGACGGGACACCCAGCAGCGAGGTCCGCGGCACCGAACTGGTGGGCACCTCGATCAGCTCCGGCTTTCCTTCCGAGCTGGTCGACGTGGCCGAGCAGCTCATCGGCGCGCTCCCTCACGTGCGCTGGGTCGACGCCCGCCACCGGGGCTATGTCCGGTGCGACGTCGATGGCGACCGGCTCCTCGCCACCTACCAGCAGGCCCAGTCCGTGCTCCAGCCCGACGCCCCCGTCACGGTCGGGCGGTCCTGGGCCGTCGAGGCCGGCGTCTTCGGTCCCCAGGAGGCCTGACCAGGGAGTTTCCGCCGGCTTTCAGCGCCGGTTCAGGCAAATCGGCCTACGGTGGGCGGTCGATGCGAGTGCTGGTCGTCGAGGATGAGGACCGACTCGCCGCGGGCCTACGCGCCGGACTGGAGGCCGACGGTTTCGCCGTCGACGTGGCGCCCGATGGCACCACCGGGTTGTGGCGCGCCCGCGAGGAGCCCTACGACGCCATCGTCCTCGACATCATGCTCCCGGGGCTGAATGGCTACCGCGTGTGCCGGACGTTGCGCGACGAGGGGGTCTGGACGCCGATCCTGATGCTCACCGCCAAGAACGGCGAGTGGGACGAGGTGGAGGCCCTCGACACGGGAGCCGACGACTACCTCACCAAGCCATTCTCCCACGCGGTGCTCGTGGCCCGGCTGCGGGCGCTGCTCCGCCGGGGAGCCCAGGAGCGCCCGGCGGTGTTGACGGCCGGTGACCTGCGGATGGACCCGGCGACGCGGCGTGCCTGGCGGGGCGAGGAGGAGGTCGAGCTGACGGCCCGCGAGCTGGCCCTCCTCGAGTTCCTGATGCGGCGGCGGGGCGACGTGGTGGCCAAGCGGGAGATCCTCGACCACGTGTGGGACGTCGACTTCGAGGGCGATCCCAACATCGTCGAGGTCTACGTGCGCCGCTTGCGCAACAAGCTCGACCGGCCGTTCGGCCGGGCCTCCATCGAGACCGTCCGGGGCGCGGGCTACCGACTGGCCGCCGATGGCGGGTGAGGCGCCCCCGGGCCCCGCGCCGGCGGGGCGACCGGCCCCGTCCCTGGTCGCCCGGCTGCGTGCGAGGGCCGGCACCGTGCGCGTCCGCACCACCGTCGCGGCCACGGTGCTCGTGGGCCTCGCCCTGCTCGCCGGCGGGTTCGCGCTGGTGGTGGCGATGCGCAACACACTCACCGACGAGGTGCGGAGTGCCGCCCGCGTGCGCGCGGACGACACGGCGGCGGCGCTCGACGCCGGGACCAACCCGTCGTTCGTGGCCGCAGGGCTGTCCCAAGACGACGACGATGCCTTCATCCAGATCCTCGACGGTGACGGCGCCGTCGTGGCCGCCAGCCCCCTGGTGGCCGGGGACCCGGCGGTGGCGCACCTGGACCCCGGGCAGTCCGACGAGGTCCCCGTCACCGGTGAGGACGACGACTTCATGGCGGTGGCCGCCGGCGCCGACCGCTACACGGTCATCGCCGGACGCACCCTGGACACGGTCAGTGAGTCGACCGCTGTGGTCACCGACCTCCTCGTCATCGGCCTCCCGATCCTGCTCGTGGTGGCGGCATTGACCACCTGGCTGGTGGTCGGCCGGGCGCTGGCGCCGGTCGAGTCCATCCGCCGCGAGGTGGACGCCATCTCGTCGGCCGACCTCGGCCGTCGCGTGCCGACGCCGCCCGGCAACGACGAGATCGCCCGCCTGGCGACCACCATGAACGACATGCTCGGGCGTCTCGAGCGGGGCCAGGCCCGCCAGCGGCGCTTCGTCGCCGACGCCTCGCACGAGCTGCGCTCCCCGGTGGCATCCATCCGCCAGCACGCCGAGGTGGCGCAGGCGCACCCCGAGCGGACCACCGTGGGCGCACTGGCCGAGACCGTGGCCGCCGAGAACCTCCGGGTCGAGCGGCTGGTCGACGACCTGCTGCTGCTGACTCGCGCCGACGAGCACACGCTGCAGCTGCAGCGCCGCCCGGTCGACCTCGACGACCTGGTGTTCGAGGAGGCGCACCTGCTCCGCGACGCCACCCCGCTGCGGGTCGACACCACGCAGGTCTCCGCCGGGCGGGTGACCGGCGACCGGGCGGCGCTCTGGCGGGCCCTCCGCAACCTTGGGGACAACGCCGTCCGCCATGCCAGGTCACAGGTCGCATTCACGCTGGCCGAACGGAACGGGACCGTCGTCCTCGACGTCGACGACGACGGGCCCGGCATCCCGGCGGCCGACCGGCAGCGGGTGTTCGAGCGGTTCGTGCGGCTGGACGATGCCCGGGCCCGGGACGCCGGGGGCAGTGGCCTCGGTCTGGCGATCGTGGCCGAGGTGGTCGGTGCCCACAGCGGCACGATCTCGATCGGCGACAGCCGGCTCGGCGGCGCCCGCTTCGAGGTGTGCCTGCCCGCGATCGACACGCTGAATGACGAGCCCGAAGATCCGGCGTGACTAGCGTTCTGGCGGGCGCTCGCGGAGGTTCCGTGGATCTGGCCGGCGAGACGCCACGATGACTTCCGCGAGGGCCCACTAGTGGGCGCTCGCGGAGGTTCCGTGGATGGATCGCCGTGTCAGGTTCGTCGCTGGCGAGGACGCAGGAGGAAGGCGCAGCCAGCGGCTGCGGCGACGACGAGGACGCAGTCCAGCGGCGGATCTGGCCGGCGAGACGCCACGATGACTTCCGCGAGGGCCCACTAGGGTTCAGCGTGGGTTCAGGGAGCGCGTGCGATCCTCGTGAGTGACCTGAGGAGGCAATCGTGAACCGCAAGACCACCCTCATCACCCTGGCCGCCGCCGCCGCCATTGTTGCGGGTGGAACGGGCGCAGGCATCGCCGCCGCCAACGGTGGCGACGACAACGAGGCGCCCATCACCGGCGACGCCTTCGACAAGGCCAGCGCCGCGGCGCTCGAGCACACCGGCGAGGGCCGGGTGACCGAGACCGAGGTCGGCGACGAGGAGAGCTACTACGAGGTCGAGGTGACCCTCGACGACGGCAGCCAGGTCGACGTCCAACTCGACAAGAGCTTCAACGTCGTCGGATCGAGCGCCGATCACGAGGACAGCGACGCCTCCGGCAACGACGACTGAGTACCCCCCAAGCGCGTTTGTCCGCGGCTTGGGGCCTACGGCAGCGTCAGGATCTCCGGCCCGTCGTCGGTGACGGCCACCGTGTGCTCCCAGTGGGCGGCCCACGAGCCGTCGATCGTGACCACCGTCCACCCGTCTGCGAGCACCAGCGTGTCCTCGCTACCGGCGGCCACCATGGGCTCCACGGCGAACACATCGCCGGCCGCCACCTGCTTGCCCCGGCCCCGCCGGCCGACGTTGGGGACGTCGGGCGGCTCGTGCATGGCCGTGCCGATCCCGTGGCCCACGTAGTCACGCACCACGCTGAACTCGGCGGCCTCGACGGTCGCCTGCACTGCGGCGCCCAGGTCGCCCAGCCGGGAGCCGGGGACCAGCTCGGCGATGCCGGCGTCCAGGGCGTCCCGGGTGACGTCGATCAGCCGCTGCGCGTCGCCGTCGACCTCCCCGATCCCCGCCGTGAACGCAGCGTCGCCGTGGTAGCCGTCGACGATGGCGCCGCAGTCGATGGAGACGATGTCGCCCTCCTCCAGCACCCGGCCGCCGGGGATGCCGTGCACCACGACCTCGTTGGGGCTGGTGCAGATGACCCCCGGATAGCCGTGGTAGCCGAGGAAGTTCGAGCGGGCATCCCGCCGCGCCAGCACCTCGCGGCCCACCGCGTCCAGCGCCAGCGTCGTCACGCCGGGCCTCAGCGCGGCGCGGATGCGGTCGTGCATCTCCGCCACAACCCGGCCGGCCCGCCGCATCGTGCGGATCTCCTCGGCGGTGCGCCGCCCCGCCGTGGCGGGTGCGCGCGGGCGAACGTTCATGGCGCCGGCGCCGGTGGACGAGCGCCCACTAGTGGACCCTCGCGCCCACTAGCTACCCCGGCGGAGGTCGATCAGCTCGAACAGCCGCAGCGACACCTCGGTGGTGGTGCCCTGCCCGTCGACCAGCTCGAGCAGGCCGAGGTCGCGGTACCAGCCGATGAGCGGCGCGGTCTCGCGCTCGTACTCGGCCAGGCGCTTCTCGATGGCGGCGGGCGTGTCGTCCTCGCGCTGCTCCACCTCGCCGCCGCAGTTGTCGCACACGCAGTCGTAGCGCGGCGGTTTGTCGACCGAGTAGTTGGCACCGCAGTCGGCACACACCCGCCGGCTGGCCAGGCGCCGGAGGACGATCTCCTTGGGCACGTCCAGGTCTATGACCAGGTCGAGCGGGCGCCCGGCTGTGATCTCGGCCAGCGCCTTGGCCTGGGGGACGGTGCGCGGGAAGCCGTCGAGGATGTAGCCCCGCCGCGTGGTGTCGTCGTGGTCGAGCCGCTCGTCGACGATCCCGATCATGACGTCGTCCGGCACGAGGCCGCCCTCGTTCATGATCTCGGCCGCCTTGCGGCCCAGCTCGGTCCCCTCCTTCACGGCGGCGCGCAGCATCTCGCCGGTTGAGATGTGCGGCACCACGTAGTGCCGTGACAACCTCGTGCACTGGGTGCCCTTGCCGGCGCCTTGGCGGCCCAGCATGACGAGCCGCACCCCGGCCGTCACCGGGGCGGTCCTTCGATGATTCGAGCGCGCCCCAGGCCGCCTTCCTGGGGAAGGATCACTGCAGGAACCCCTCGTAGTTGCGCATCATCAGCTGGCTGTCGATCTGCTTCATCGTCTCCAGGGCCACACCGACGGCGATGAGTATGGATGTACCCCCGAAGGCGAACGCATTTACATCGGCGAGTGCCAGCAGCAGGGTGGGCAGGAGGGCGATCGCGGCGATGAACAGTGCGCCGGGCAGCGTGATCCGCGCAAGGATCCGCGACAGGTAGCGCTCGGTCTGCGGCCCGGGGCGGATGCCGGGAATGAACCCGCCCTGCTTGCGGATGGTGTCCGCCTGCTTGTGCGGGTCGAAGGCGATGGCCGTGTAGAAGTACGCGAAGCCGATGATCAGCAGGCCGTAGAGGATCATGTAGAAGGCCGAATCCTGCTGCAGCAGGTTGTCATCGACCCAGCGCTGCACCGTGACGCCCCAGCTTCCCGGGTCGGAGGGGAGCACCTGCGTGGCCAGCGCCGGCAGGTAGAGCACCGAGCTGGCGAAGATGATCGGCACGACGCCGGACTGGTTGACCTTCAGCGGGATGTACGTGCTCTGGCCGCCGTACATGCGGCGGCCCACCACCCGCTTGGCGAACTGCACCGGGATCCGCCGCTGGCCGTTCTCGATGAACACGATGCCCACCAGCACCGCCAGGAACAGGATGACCAGCGGGATGAGCAGCCCCAGCCCCTTCTCGGCGTTGATCTGGGCGAACTGTGCCGGGATGCTCGACACGACGCTCGAGAAGATCAGGAGCGACATGCCGTTGCCGATGCCGCGCTGGGTGATGAGCTCGCCCATCCACATCAGCAGGGCCGTGCCGGCGGTCAGCACGATCACGACCAGGAGGACGTTGGGCGCCGTGAACTCGGGCAGGACGTCGACGCCGGTGGGGTTGCCGCCACCGCCCAGCAGGCCACCCCCGCCGTTGTGGAACAGGAACGCCAGCGCCGTCGACTGCAGGATCGCGATGGAGATCGTCAGGTAGCGGGTCCACTGCGTGATCTTCCGCTGGCCAATGGCCCCCTGCTGCTGCCACTCCTCGAGCTTGGGGATCACCACCGTGAGGATCTGCATGATGATCGAGCTCGTGATGTAGGGCATGATCCCCAGGGCGAACACCGCGAAGTTGGTGAGCCCCCGGCCCGAGAACAGCTGCAGGTAGGCGAGGATCCCGCCCGAGTTCTCGGCCTGCCGCCGCAGCTGGTCGACGGCGTCGATGTCGATGCCCGGGGCCGGCACGAACGACCCGAAGCGGTAGAGGGCGATGATGGCCAGCGTGAACACGATCTTGTTCCGCAGGTCAGCGACCCTGAACATGTTCCACAAGCTGGACAGCACGGTCGGTTCTCCCCTTTGGCGATGTCAGCCGAGCGGAGCGGGCTCAGCGGTGCCGGGTACGCCAGTGTGGTTCGTGGGTGCGAGCCAGACGTAATCGGTGGATACCGGCAAGCTAACGGTAACGACGGTGGATCGGGATGCGGGGGTGGCGTGTCCCCCTCCGCTGGGAGGCACCACCGGCCCCCGCGTCCACTAGCGGTTGGCGAACTGGTTGCCCTTCGCCGGCGGGCGGCGGTCGCCCCACGGCTTCGGGAGCACTTCGACGCTGCCGCCGGCGTCGCGGATAGCCTGCTCGGCGGACTTGGAGAACGCGTGGGCCCTGACGGTGACCTTCCTGGTCAGCTCCCCGCGCCCCAGCACCTTGACCAGGGCACCCTTGTGGGTGAGGCCCCTGGCATGCAGCGACTCGGGCGTGACCTCGTCGAGCTCGGACGCCTCGATGGTGTCGAGGTTGATGGCCTGGTACTCGACGCGGAACGGGTTGTTGAAGCCCTTCAGCTTGGGCACCCGCCTGATCAGCGGCATCTGGCCGCCCTCGAAGTAGGCGGGGACCGTGTCGCGGGCCTTCTGGCCCTTGTGGCCGCGGCCGGCCGTCTTGCCGCCCTTGCCGGCGATGCCGCGCCCGACGCGCTTGCGGCTCTTGGTCGAGCCCGGCGCCGGCTTGAGGTCGTGGACCTTGATGGTCATGGCTAGTTCTCTCGGGTCTCTTGGCTCTTCGAGGTCCCGGCGGCCGCCTTCTTGGCCGGCGCCTTCTTCGCGGTCGCCTTGGTGGCGGCCGCCTTCTTCGCGGTCGTCTTCTTGGCCGGCGCCTTCTTCGCCGGCGCCTTCTTCGCCCCTGTCTTCTTCGCAGCCGCCCGCTTCGCCGGCGCCTTCTCCGCCCCGGCCGGCTCCGCGTCGTCGACCGTGATCATGTGGGGCACCTTGGCGATCATCCCCCTGATCTCGGGACGGTCGGGGAGCGTGTTGGACTTGCCGATGCGGCCCAGGCCGAGGGCACGCAGCGTGCCCCGGTGCTTCGGCTTGGCGCCGATCGACGACCGCACCTGGGTGACGACGAGCTCGGGCATCACAGTGGCACCTCGGCCTGCTCGGTGCGGGCCCGCTCGCTCTCGCGGTACGCAGCGACCAGGCCGGCGGGGAACAGCTCGTCGGGCGTGCTGCCCCGGAGCTGGGCCACCTCGTCCGGGCGCTTCAGCGCCTTGAGGCCGGCGATGGTGGCGCGGGCCACGTTGATGTGGTTGGACGAGCCCAGGGACTTGCACAGCACGTCCTTGATGCCGGCCTCCTCGAGGATCGCCCGGGCGGCCCCGCCCGCGATGACTCCGGTACCGGGGGCGGCGGGCTTGATGAGCACGCGGCCGGCGCCGGTCTGGCCGATCACGGGGTGGACGATGGTGGTGCCGGCCAGGGGCACCTTGAAGAGGTTCTTGCGGGCCTCCTCGGTGCCCTTCTGGATGGCAAGGGGCACCTCCTTGGCCTTCCCGTAGCCGAGGCCGACGCGGCCGTTGCCGTCGCCGATCACGACCAGCGCGGTGAACGAGAACCGCCGGCCGCCCTTGACCACCTTGGCGACCCGGTTGATGTTGATGACGCGGGACTCGTGCAGCGTCGCATCGCCCGAGGCCCGCGGGTTCTCGCGGGGCTCGCGCTCCCGGGGCGGACGGGGGCGGCCGGCATTGCCGGATCCGTTGGGCATCAGAACTCCAGTCCTGCTTCGCGTGCCGCCTCGGCCACGGCCGCAACCCGGCCGTGGTAGAGGAAGCCGCCTCGATCGAACACCACCCGCTCGACACCGGCGTCCCGCGCCCGCTGGGCGACGAGCTGGCCGACGCGCCTCGCCGCGTCCTTGTTGGAGGTGCCGCCGCTCTGTAGGCCGCCCTCCAGCGTCGACGCCGACACCAGGGTGCGCCCGGCGCGATCATCGATGACCTGCGCGGAGATGTGCCTGTTGGAGCGGAAGACCGCCAGGCGCGGCCGCTCGGCGGTGCCCCGCACGTGCTTGCGCACCCGGGCGTGCCGCTTGATGCGGGCGTCTCGCTTGTACTTGGCGCTGTTCATTGCCAATCCTCTGCGCTACTTCCCGGCCTTGCCGGCCTTGCGCCGGACGTACTCGCCGGCGTACCGCACGCCCTTGCCCTTGTAGGGCTCCGGCTTGCGCCACGCACGGATGTCGGCCGCCACCTGGCCGACGGCCTCCTTGTCGATGCCGCTCACGACGATGCGGTTGGGCGCCGGCACCTCGAAGGTGATGCCCTCGGGCGCCTCGACGTTCACGGGGTGGCTGAACCCGAGCGCTAGCTCGATCGCGTCCGGTCCGCGGGCGGTCGCCCGGTAGCCCACGCCCACGATCTCGAGCTCCTTGGTGAAGCCCTGCGTGACGCCCACGACCATGTTGTTGACCAGCGATCGCACGAGCCCGTGCAGGGCGCGGTTCTCGCGCTCGTCGTCGGGTCGCTCGACCACCAGCGCGGCGCCGTCCTGCTTGACGGTGATGGAGCCCGGGATGTCTCGCTCGAGCGCACCCTTGGGGCCCTTCACGGCGACGTGACCGTTGGAGATCGTCACGTCGACGCCGCTGGGTACGGGGATCGGTGCCTTGCCGATTCGGGACATGTCAGTGCCTCACTGCCTCACCAGACGAAGCACAGGACCTCGCCGCCGACCCGGCGCTTGCGCGCCTCGCGGTCGGACAGCAGTCCCTGGCTCGTCGACAGCACCGCCACGCCGAGCCCACCGAGGACGCGGGGCACCTCGTTGGACTTGGAGTAGACGCGCAGGCCCGGCTTCGACACCCGGCGGATGCCGGAGATCGTGCGGGCGCGCTCGGGGCTGTACTTCATCCTGACCTGGAGCGTGCGGCCGGGCCCGTCGGGGGTCTCCTCGACTGCGAAGCCCTCGATGTAGCCCTCCCGCTCGAGGACGCCAGCCAGCGCCTCCTTGAGCTTGGACGACGGCATGCGCACCTCGTCGTGCATCGCGATGTTGGCGTTGCGGATGCGGGTGAGCATGTCGGCGATGGGGTCGGTCATCGTCATCTGTCGTCGCCTCCCCTCACCAGCTCGCCTTGGTGACGCCGGGCAGCTCGCCCGCATGCGCCAGCTCGCGCAGGCACACGCGGCAGAGGCCGAACTTGCGGAACACCGAGCGCGGCCGGCCGCAGCGGCGGCAGCGGGTGTAGGCGCGCACCTTGAACTTCGGCTTGCGCTGCTGCTTGTTGATGAGCGCTTTCTTCGCCATTACTGACCCTCACGTCGGAACGGAAAACCCAAGGCCAACAGGAGCGCCCTTCCCTCGGCGTCCGTGGTCGCCGTGGTCACGATGGTGATGTCCATGCCACGGGGCTGGTCGATGCTGTCGTAGTCGATCTCGGGGAAGACGAGCTGCTCGGTCAGGCCGAACGTGTAGTTGCCGTGACCGTCGAAGCTCCGGGGGTTGAGGCCGCGGAAGTCGCGGATGCGGGGGATGGCGATCGAGATGAGCCGATCGAGGAACTCCCACATGCGGTGGCCCCGCAGGGTGACCTTGGCGCCGATGGCGTTGCCCTCGCGCAGCTTGAAGCCCGCGATCGACTTGCGGGCCCGGGTGACAAGCGGCTTCTGGCCGGTGATCACGGTGAGGTCGCGCTGGGCACCCTCCAGCAGCGAGGCCTGCACCGTGGCGTCGCCGACCCCCATGTTGACGACGATCTTCTCGAGCCGCGGGGCCTGCATGATGTTGCCGAGGCCGAGGTCGCGCAGCAGCTGGGCGCGCAGCGTTTCGTTGTAGCGGGCCTTGAGCCGCGGCACGGTCCTCTCTTCGGTGGCCGTCTCGGTGCTCACGAGATCTCACCTCCGCAGCGCTTGCAGACCCTGACCTTCTGGCCGGAGGGGTCGACCTTGTAGCCCACCCGTGTGGGCTTGCCGCACGACGGGCACACCAGCGCGACGTTGGACACCGGCAGCGGCATGTCCCGGTCGATGATCCCGCCCTGCTGGGTGGCGCGGGTCGGGCGTTGGTGCTTGCGGGCGACGTTGACCCCGTCGACGATCACCTTGCCGGTCGCGGGGAGGGCGCGCATGACCTGGCCCTCCTTGCCGCGGTCCTTGCCGGTGAGCACACGGACCCGGTCGCCCTTGCGAATCTTCAGTCCAGCCATCACAGGACCTCGGGTGCGAGCGAGACGATCTTCATGAACCGCTTCTCCCGCAGCTCCCGGCCCACGGGACCGAAGATGCGGGTGCCGCGGGGGTTGTGCTCGGGGGTGATGAGCACCGCGGCGTTCTCGTCGAAGCGGATGTAGCTGCCGTCGGGGCGGCGGCGTTCCTTGTTGGTGCGGACGACCACGCAGCGCACGACGTCGCCCTTGCGGACGGCGGCGCCGGGGATGGCGTCCTTGACGGTGGCCACGAAGATGTCGCCGATCGAGGCGTAACGGCGGCGGGAGCCGCCCAGCACCTTTATGACGAGCACCTCCTTGGCGCCGCTGTTGTCAGCGACCTTGAGTCGCGATTCCTGCTGGATCATCGGGCTACTTCGCTCTCTCGAGGATCTCGACCAGCCGCCAGCGCTTCTGCTTGGACAGCGGCCGGGTCTCGGCGATGCGGACCCGGTCGCCCACGCGCAGCTCGTTGTTCTCGTCGTGCGCGTAGAGGCGGCTGGTCCTGACCATCGTCTTGCGGTACAGCGGGTGGGGCTTGCGGGTGGTCACCACGACGACGGCGGTCTTGTCCATGGCGGTGGACGCCACCACGCCCTCGCGCACCTTGCGCGCCCCGCGGGCCTCGGTGGCTGCGGTTGCCTCAGCCATCACGCGTTCTCCTCTTGAAGGGCCTCGGCGGCGCTGATCTCGCGGGCGCGGAGCTCGGTCTCGAGCCGTGCGATGTCCCTGCGCACCTGGCCGATGCGGGCGTAGTTGCTCAGCTGGCCGGTGGCCAGCTGGAACCGGAGCTTGAACAGCTCGTCCCTGGTCTCGCGCAGGCGGTCCATGAGGCTGCCGTCGTCGAGGTCGCGGAAGGATTGCCTCGCCATCAGAGTGCGTCCTCCTTGGTGACGAAGCGGGCCTTGATCGGCAGCTTCTGGATGGCCCGCTCGATGGCGGCTCGGGCGACGACGGCGTCGGGGTACGACAGCTCGAAGAGCACGCGCCCCGGCTTGACCACGGCGACCCAGCGCTCGGGGTTGCCCTTGCCCGACCCCATCCGGGTCTCGGCCGGCTTCTGCGTGACCGGCTTGTCGGGGAAGACGTTGATCCAGACCTTCCCCCCGCGCCTGATGTGGCGGGTCATGGCGATACGGGCGGCCTCGATCTGGCGGGCGGTGATCCATCCCGGCTCGAGCGCCTGGATGCCGAACTCGCCGAAGTTGACCTCGGTGCCGCCCTTGGCGACGCCGGTCATCCGACCCCGGTGGTGCTTGCGGTGCGCAACCTTGCGCGGCATCAACATCTACTCGTCCCCCGGGCGGAAGTGGGGCGTCTCGTGGTGGTCGTGGACCCGGCGCTCGATCTCCTCCTCCTCGGCCAGCAGCCGCTCGAGCTCGGGGTCGGCCTCCTTGATGAGGGGCTCGTGCTCGGCCGGCTCCTGCGCCTCGGGGACCTCGGCGGGGCGGCGCCTGCCCGCGGCCGACGACACGACCCGACGGCCGCCGGCGGGGGCGCCGGCGCCGGACGTCTCGCCCACGGCCATCGCCGCCTCGCGGGAGATCTTGTCCTCGCTCTGCGACTTGTAGGGCAGCACATCGCCCTTGTAGAGCCACACCTTCACGCCGATGCGCCCGGCGGTCGTGCGGGCCTCACGGAAGCCGTAGTCGATGTCGGCCCGGAGGGTGTGCCGGGGCACCCGGCCCTCGAGGTAGCTCTCGGTGCGCGCCATCTCGGACCCGCCCAGCCGGCCCGAGCACTGCACCTGGATGCCCTGCGCGCCGGCCTTCTGGGCGTTCTGCACGGCCCGCTTCATCGCTCGGCGGAAGGCGACCCGGGCCGACAGCTGGTCGGCCACGCCCTGCGCGATGAGTGCGGCGTCGAGCTCGGGTTGCTTGATCTCCTGGATGTTGAGCTGCACCTTCGGGTTGCCGGTGATCTTGGCCAGGCCCGCGCGCAGGCGGTCGGCCTCACTGCCCCGCCGCCCGATGACGATGCCCGGGCGGGCGGTGTGGACGTCGATGCGCAGGCGATCCCGGGTGCGCTCGATCTCGACCCGGCTGATGGCGGCGTGGGGCAGCTCGCTCATCAGGTAGTCCCGGATCTTCCAGTCCTGGATGACGTTGTCGCTGTACTCGTCGCGGTCGGCGAACCAGCGCGACTTCCAGTCGGTCGTGACGCCGAGCCGGAAGCCGTAGGGGTTGACTTTCTGACCCATTACTTTTCCTCCTCGGCGGGGTCGTCGGCCTCGGGCTCTTCTGCCTCGTCGTCCGTCGCCTCGTCAGCGGCCGGCTCGTCTGCCTCGTCGTCCGTCGCCTCATCAGCGGCCGGCTCAGCGGCCTCCTCGGCCTCTGCCGCTTCTGCCTCCTCGACCATCTCGTCGGTGGGCTCGCCGCCCGCCTCGGTGGTCTCGTCGGTCTCGGCCTCCGGCGCTTCCTCGGTGGGTTCCTGCTCCTCGCTCGGCTCCGCGGTCACCGCCTCACCGCGGCTGCGGGCGACGCGGGCCCGGCGCGACTCCTGCGCTCGACGTCCACGCCGCCGGCCGGCGGTGGCGGCGCTGCCCCGGGCCTGCCGGGCCTCGACGCGGGCCGCCATCTCCTCGGGCATGGGGCTGACGATGATCGTGATGTGGCAGGTGCGCTTGCGGATGCGCGTGGCGCGCCCCCGGGCACGCGGGCGCCAGCGCTTGAGCGTCGGCCCCTCGTCGGCATAGCAGGCGGCCACGTACAGGCTGTCGCCGTCGAGCTCGTCGTTGTGCTCGGCGTTGGCGACGGCCGAGTTGAGCACCTTTGCGACGACCACGCTCGGGCCCCGCTCGGTGAACTGCAGGACCTCGGTGGCCTCGCTCACCGGCAGACCCCGGATGAGGTCGAGCACGGCACGCGCCTTGGTCGCCGAGAACCGGGCGAAGCGCATCTGCGCGCGCGTGCCCGACCGCTCGTTGGTTTTGGTGCCG
Source organism: Actinomycetota bacterium (assembly GCA_046723645.1). GTDB lineage: Bacteria > Actinomycetota > Acidimicrobiia > Acidimicrobiales > VFJN01 > DASQUK01. The sequence goes on from JBKOUY010000222.1 coordinate 52,748, forward strand.
ACCGCGGTGGCCATGGATCAGCGCCTCCCCCGCGCCGTGCGCTCCTGGCCGGCGTGGTACCGGAACGTGCGGGTGGGTGCGAACTCGCCCAGCTTGTGCCCGACCATCGACTCGGTGACGTACACGGGCACGTGCTTGCGGCCGTCGTGGACGGCCACGGTGTGGCCGACCATGTCGGGGATGATCGTCGAGCGGCGCGACCAGGTCTTGATGACCTTCTTCTCGCCCTTGGCGTTGAGCTCGTCGACCTTGCGGAGCAGGTGGTCGTCGACGAACGGGCCCTTCTTCAGCGAACGCGGCATGGGGTTACCTCCGCGCGCCGCGGGTACGGCGGCGGCGCACGATGAGCTTGTTGGACTGCTTGTTCTTCGGACGTGTGCGGCCCTCGGTCTTGCCCCAGGGCGACACCGGGTGGCGTCCACCGGAGGACTTGCCTTCGCCGCCACCGAGGGGGTGGTCGACGGGGTTCATGGCCACGCCGCGGGTCTGCGGACGGACGCCCTTCCAGCGGTTGCGCCCGGCCTTGCCCACCTTGACCAGCTCGTGCTCGGGGTTGCCCACCTCGCCGACCGTGGCGCGGCAGTCGATCGACACCCGGCGCATCTCGGTCGACGGCAGGCGCAGTGTGGCGTACGCACCCTCCTTGGCCAACAGCACGACCGACGACCCTGCCGAGCGGGCCATCTTGCCGCCGGCGCCGGGCTTGAGCTCGACGTTGTGCACGGTGGTGCCCACGGGGATGTAGCGCAGAGGCAGGGCGTTGCCGGGACGGATCTCGGAGCCCTGGCCCGACTGCAGCACGTCGCCGACGCCGACGTCGCGGGGCGCCAGGATGTAGCGCTTCTCGCCGTCGAGGTAGTGCAGCAGTGCGATGCGGCACGACCGGTTGGGGTCGTACTCGATGGCGGCCACCTTGGCAGGAACGCCGTCCTTGTTGCGGCGGAAGTCGACCACCCGGTACCGCTGCTTGTGGCCGCCGCCGCGGTGGCGCGCCGTCTTGCGGCCGTGGACGTTGCGCCCGCCGCTGGCGGGCTTCTTGTCGACCAGCGACCGCTCGGGGCCGGTGCGGGTCAGCTCGGAGAAGTCCGCGACCGTCTGGAACCGGCGGCCGGGGCTGGTGGGCTTGCGCTTGCGGAGTGCCATCGCGGAGCCTCAGTCCTGGAACAGGTCGATCGAATCGCCCTCGACGAGGGTGACGATCGCCCGCTTGGTGTCGGGACGCCGGCCGTAGGTGAACGTGCGCCGGTTGCGCTTGCGCTTCCCGGGGCGGTTCAGGGTGTTCACCTTGGCGACCTTGACGCCGAAGATCTCCTGCACGGCGTCGCGGATCTGCGGCTTGGACGCGTCGGGGTGGACAGTGAACGTGTAGACGCCCTCCTCCATGAGGGCGTACGACTTCTCGCTCACGACGGGGGCGACGATGATGTCGCGGGCATCGGTCACTCTTCGCTCCCCTCGGTGGTGTCGGCGTCGGTCGTGTCGGCCGCGGGGGCGTCGGTGGCCTTGGTTTCACCGGCGTGTCCGCCGGGCAGCGACGCCCGGGTGAAGACCACCCAGTCGCTGACGAGCACGTCGTAGGCGTTGAGCTCGCCGGTGGACAGGATGTGGACGTCGGGTAGGTTCCGGAGGCTCTTCCAGGCCGCCTCGTCCTCGCGGGTGAGCACGACCAGGACCCGGCCGTCGACCTTGATCGACGAGAGGATCTCGATCGCCCGCTTGGTGCTGGGAGTGTCGATGCCCCAGTCGTCGAGCACCTTGACCTTGTCGTCGGCCATCCGGTCGGACAGCGCTGACGCCAGCGCCAGCCGGATCATCTTGCGGGGCGTGCGCTGGGCGTAGCTGCGGGGCTTGGGCCCGAGGGCAACCCCGCCGCCCCGCCACTGCGGCGACCGGATCGAGCCCTGGCGGGACCGGCCCGTGCCCTTCTGGCGCCAGGGCTTGGCGCCACCGCCCCGCACCTCGGCGCGCGTCTTGGTCGACTGGGTGCCGGCCCGGCGGGCCGCCAGTTGGGCGGTCACCACCTGGTGCATGACCGGGATGTTTGGCTCCACGCCGAACAGGGCGTCGTCGAGGTCGACGGACCCCGAGGCCCGGCCGGTGGGCTTGGTCAGCTTGAGCGTCGCCATGTCAGGCCCCCTTGCCCTTGGCATCGGCCTTGGCGGCGTCGCGGACGAGGACGACGGAGCCCTTGGGGCCTGGCACCGAGCCCTTGACCAGCAGCAGGTCGCGTTCGGCGTCGGCCTGGACGACGGTCAGATTGAGGGTGGTCGTCTTCTGGCCACCGGATCGGCCCGCCATGCGGGTGCCCCGGAAGACCCGCGAGGGCGTGGCCGCCCCGCCGATCGAGCCGGGGGCACGGTGCACGCGATGGGTGCCGTGGCTGGCGCCGAGGCCGCCGAACCCGTGGCGCTTCATGACGCCGGAGGTTCCCTTGCCCTTGCTCACCGACGTGACGTCGACCAGCTCGCCCTGCGACAGCAGGTCCACTCCGATCTCCTGGCCCACCTCGTAGTCACTGACGTCGTCGAGGCGCAGCTCGACCAGCTTGACCCCGGGCTCGACCCCCGCACGCTCGAACTGGCCGGCGATGGGCTTGGTGAGCTTGGAGGCCTTCTTCTGCCCGAAGGTCACCTGGAGCGCGCTGTACCCGTCGCGCTCGTGCGTCTTGACCTGGACCACGCGGCACGGCCGCACGCGCAGGACGGTGACCGGGACGACGTGGTTGTCGTCGTCCCAGACCTGCGTCATGCCGACCTTCTCGCCGACGATCGCTCTAGTGGCCATGGGGGTGCGCGTCTTTCTGTGGCTTGTCACGCGAACGCTCCGCTCGGGAGTCCCCCCGGCGGAGCGCGTCTGTCGGTTGTGCCGCGCGGTTCCCGGCGACGCGGGCCTGCACGGACGTCAGTTGGGACGGGACATGCCTGCGCGAGCCGAGCGGCGGCCCTGCGCAGGGCCAGACAAATATAGCGACGTCCTGGTACGGGGTCCAACCTGGGCGAACGGGCCCTGACCCGATTCCGCCCGGCCGGGGCAGCCCGAGCCGGTAGCCTCCGCGCCCATGGCTTTCGGACGACGAAAGCACGACGGCACCAAGAATCGAGACCCGTTCGAGCACCTGGCCGACGAGCGCCGCGCCGCCGAGTCGGGCGAACCGTGGTTCCTGGCGACCGACGACGGCCCCGAGCTCGACGTCGACGCTGGGATCTCGTCCAACCTGCGCGACGAGGATCTCGAGTAACACCGGCCGGATCCGGGCCCGGTCGCTCCCCCGCGCGCCCCGCCGCCGCGAGTCGACCTGGACGTTCTGTCACGCACGCCGGCGGCACGCAGGGCGTTTCGCCTCGCGATCGCTAGCAGCGGAGATCGAAGTGCCCTATGGTCGCGGGTTGACGCTCGAGGCCGCTACGAAATCGGTGCCCGCTTCGATTACCTGTACGTACAAGCGTCGACCGACGGGGGGACCACCGCGACAGAGCCCGACGGCAACGCGGTCGGCTGACCCACAGAACGACAGCACGGCGTGTCGCCCGGGCCGGGAACCGGCCCGGGCGACACATCCGTCAAAACGGATGTGACACGAGGAGGCCGGCGCCTGGCCATGATGATCGGCTCGACGCTGCTGGTCGCGCTCAGTGCCATGGCGTGGGGGGACCCCGACGAGGCGGTGGATGGGCACACGCCCGAGCGATCCGGCCAGCCGAGCACCCAGCCCTCGGACGAGCGGCCGGACACGCCGCCCCCGGCTGAGGCGGACCCGCCGCTGCGGCGACCCAAGCCCGGCGTGCCGCTCTCGGTCACCCCGCCGCCCAGCAAGCCACCCTGATTCCCGCCGCGGTTCTGGTGGCCCGGGCAACCAATCCCGCGGCAGGTTTCCGGGCCCGGGCCGGACCCGCCTCGTCCGCCGGGCTACGCCTGCTGGATCTTGATCTCGATGTCGACGCCGGCGGGCAGCTCGATGCGCTGCAGGGAGTCGACGGTCTTCGGGCTCGGCTCGAGGATGTCGAGGAGCCGCTTGTGGACACGCATCTCGAAGTGCTCGCGGCTGTCCTTGTCCTTGTGCGGCGAGCGGATCACCGTGTAGCGGTGCTTCTCGGTGGGCAACGGGATCGGCCCCCGGATCGTCGCCTGGGTGCGCAGCACGGTCTCGACGATCTTCTTCGTCGACTGGTCGATGACCTCGTGGTCGTACGCCTTCAGGCGGATGCGGATCTTCTGCTTGTCAGCCATCTCACGCTCGCTTGTCAAGGAACGGTCGCCCGAGCGACGGAGGAGTCAGGCTACCGACTGCCCCCGTGAACCCGCCACCTCACGCCCACGCAGCGAGCCGAACAGGCCTCAACGGCCGGCCCGATTCGAACATCGCGAGGGAGGGGGGCCGCGGGTGGCGCTGAGGATGCGGCACCGCTGTCGGCGCCTAGCAGCGCCGACAGCGGTAGGTACCGCACCCGGAGGCGACAGGACCCGCTGTCCCGCCGGGACGGCTATCACTTGAGGATCTTCGTCACTCTCCCGGAGCCGACGGTGCGGCCGCCTTCGCGGATGGCGAAGAGGAGTCCTTCGTCCATGGCGATGGGGGCGATGAGTTCGACGGTCATGTTGGTGTTGTCGCCGGGCATGCACATCTCGACGCCGTCGGGGAGTTCGATGGTG
>JBKOUY010000226.1:0-10022 GCA_046723645.1 Actinomycetota bacterium
TAGCCCGGTACCGTCGAAGGCCGACGAGCGTGACCGGCTATGGCAACGCTGGGTCGCGGTTGACCCGAAGCTCGACGCGTATGCGGGCCGGCGGTCGGCCGAGACGCCTGCGGTCGTCTTCGAACCGCGCAACGGGACTGCTTGACACCGGGCGATGACGTCGGCCCCGTCAGGCAGGCGAGTGATCGTCACGAGACAGCTACTCCGTGGAGAGCCGTTTTAGCGCAATCGCTCCGGCAGGACTGTCCTATAGCGCCGGGTCAGCCCGTGGGCCCGATGCGAGTCAATGCCGCCACTCCTCGTCCGAAGCCTGTGCGGTGAACAGCGGGAGCTGCTCGGTACGCTCAACCCGCGCGGTGAGCGGCTCCCATGTGCGGGCACCGCGGGGGCCGCGGGTGCGGACCTCGAGCCGGTCGACCCTCAGCGCCCGGCTTGCGCCGTTGCCGTCGCGGACGCTCACGCTGCCGTCGTGCTCGCGCTCGACGACCGTGCCCTCATGCCACCGCCCGCCGGGCCGCTTTCGCCAGCGGACGCGCTCGCCGGCCGACAGCCCGAGTGCCGCCAGCTCCGGACGCGGGGACACTGCCACTGGGTCAGCCCGGCTCGGCGTCGGAGTCGGCCTCGACCGCGATCCTGAGGCATCCACACCAACAGCAAATCATGGGGCCTGCTCTCTGGACGGGCATGGGGCTTGCGCCTGCGGTCGGCCGCGATGCCCTCCCTAGCTGCGGCCAGCTCGCGCGAAGCGTGCTCGTGCCGAGTCACGACGCGACCGCCGGGCCGGTGATCTACCGGCACTTGAGGGGACTCTGACGGGCCAGACACCCCGGCGATCAGGCGCCGGCAGAATGGTTGGACGATCTCGACGGAGTCGGTCAAGACGTGGCTGGTCAAGCACGTCGTGTCACCGATGGATCGCGTTTCTTTCGCTTCACAGATGGGCGCCTGCGGCTGACCGTGGGCCGGCCGGCCCTGCTCCTGTCGACTGTTGGGCGTCGGACGGGCCAGGTGCGCGCGACGCCGATGTTCTATCTCCGAACCGATTCCAGACCGTCGTTCGGTACGGCGCAGGAGGGCGACGGCGCTCCGACGAGCGCACCAGCTGTAGGTAGTGAGCGCTCGTGCACGCGCTGGTGGCGTGACGCGCCATCGTCTGCCGGTGTTGCGGGTGGCGTGGGCGTCCCGTGGCGAGCGGTCCTATCGTTACGGGACCGTCGGAGGTGATGTGGTGGTGGTCGGGTCTCTCGTTGTTGGCGTGGTGCAGCGGCCGCCGGTGCTGCTCGACCGTGAGGCTACGCTGGCCCAGGCGGTGAAGTCTCTCCACGAGGCAGCCGATCAGAGCGCTGGGCTCGTGGTGTTCCCCGAGACGTATCTGCCGGGCTATCCGGCATGGATCTGGGACCTCAAGCCGGGCACCGACTATGGGCTAACCAGCGAGATCCATGCCGAACTGCTGGCCAACAGTGTCGATCTGGCGGACGACGAACTCCTGGCGCTGTGCGACGCAGCGGGGGAGCGGCGAGTCACCGTTGTCGTCGGCGTTCACGAGCGCGACGGCCGATTCACGGGTGCGACCCTCTACAACACACTCGTCACCATCGGCCCTGACGGGTCGATCCTCAACCGTCACCGCAAGCTGGTCCCGACCAACCCGGAGCGCATGGTGTGGGGGCAGGGTGACGGGAGCGGGCTCCGGGCGGTCAACACGCCCTTTGGGCGCCTGGGTGGGCTCATTTGCTGGGAGAACTACATGCCGCTCGCCCGCTACGCGCTCTACGCGCAGGGTGTCGACGTGTACGTGGCATCGACGTGGGACTCCGGCGACACGTGGATCGCCACCATGCGCCACATCGCCGCCGAGGGGCGCTGCTGGGTCATCGGTTCCGGTTGTTCACTGCGACCCGACGACGTGCCCACCGCGTTTCCGGGGCGGGAGCGGCTGTTCGTCGACGACGACTGGATCAACCCGGGCGACTCGATCGTGGTTGCCCCCGGCGGCACGGTAGTGGCCGGTCCGCTGCACGAGGAGCACGGCATCCTCATAGCCGAGATCGATCCGAGCCGGGCAGCCCCCGACCATCGAACCCTCGATGTTGCCGGCCACTACAGCCGGCCCGACGTGTTCGAGCTTCGCATCGACCGCTCGCCACGGAACCCGGCCACCTTCACCGATAGCTGAGCGCCAGGTCTCGGTCGGCGCTCCGCTCGGGGGGAGCGTGAGTCCAACGGCCACCGACCAGTCTCGAGCCCGGGAACTCCCCTCGCCGGCAGCAACCACGCGTCGGTCGACTGCTCCGGTGAGTCCTCGTCACCACGGCAAGCGACGACCGTGTGAGCCGAGACACGATGCTCAGGAGACGGTCACGAAGGATGAGTCACAAGAGGTGCCGTCGCTCGACAGGACGAAGTGATGCCTCATGATGCTGAACCCGTCGGTGGAGGTGGTCGGGTGAACGCGCTCGGCACGGTCCTCCAATGCTGGCGTTACCCGGTCAAGTCGATGCAGGGAGAGGCCCGAAGTGAGCTCTCGATCACCGCAGCCGGGGTCGACGGCGACCGCGGCTGGGCGGTGATCGACACCGCGGCCAACCGGATTTTGTCCGCAAAGCGGACCGGTGCCCTGCTCGGGGCCCGCGCCTCTGGCGACGCCATCGGGCTCCCCGATGGGTCCACCATCGCGCTCGAGGACCCGAACGCGTCCTTGGCGCTATCGCGCTGGCTGACGCGCGACGTCCGATTGGCGAAGCCCCGTCCGGGAGAGAAGCTCGCCTATCAGATGACCTTCGATCCACCCAACGACGATGCCGAGTACTTCGACATACCCTCCCCAGAGGGCAGCTTCGTCGACCTCGCGCCGCTCCACCTGGTGACCACCGCGACCCTCGCTGGCTGCGCCGCGGCGCGGCCCGATCTGGACTGGGACGTTCGCCGCTTTCGCCCCAACCTGGTGATCGACCTCGACAGCGAGGCGTTCTGCGAGGACCGCTGGAGCGGTCACGCGATCCAGGTCGGCACCCAGGCCGCGCTGGAGGTCGTCCAACCGATGTGCGCTGCGCGATGCCGCTGCGTGCCCAGCCCGGTCTGCAACGCCAGCCACGACTCTTCAGTGCTCTCAACGAGCTCAACACCGCGTTCCCCAACCACCTCGGTGTTTACGCCCGGGTTCGGACCCCAGGCCCGATCCGCGTCGGCGATCGAGTGGTGCTCCTGTCCTGACCGACGAGTCGCCTCGAACGTCGATGCGAAACGCGACGGTGCCGACGGTGAGCCGGGAGCCGGTGCTCCTCAGGTGTCGGGGAGGCCGAAGCCCTCTTCCATTTGGAACTCGCCGTAGGTCGGCTTGCCGGCAGGCTGGTAGGTGGCCAGCACCGCGCCCTTGCCCATGGGCCGGCTGTCGACCAGCCGCAGCGCCGTTGGCGCGGCGCCGGCTTCGAACAGCCGCTTGCCGGTGCCGAGCACTATCGGTTCGATGAACAACCGGTACTCGTCGATGAGTCCGTGGGTGTGCAGGGTCTGGGCCAGCGCGGCGCTGCCATGGACCTGGATCTCGCCTGCGTACTGCTCCTTGAGTGTGGCCACTTGGCCCGGGATGTCGCTGCGAATGATCGTGGTGGGCTCCCAGTCGGCGTGTTCCAGTGTTGTCGAGACGACGTACTTGGGCAGGGTGTTGAGCCTCGACGCGATCGGGTCGTCCTTGTCGGGGAAGTTGGGCCAGCTGGCGGCGAAGATCTCGTAGGTTCGCCGCCCGAGGAGTATGGCCTCGGCCTTGGCGAACGCGTCGTTGGTGACCTCGCCCATGTCTTCGCTGAAATAGGGGAAGCTCCAGCCGCCGTGCGCGAACCCCCCGTCGCGGTCCTCGTCGGGGCCGCCGGGTGCCTGCATGACCCCGTCGAGGGTCATGAAGGTTGCGATGGTGAGGGTGCCCATGTGCTTGCTCCTGACCTGAGCGTCGGTGGTGGTCACAAGTAGGACTGCCGCGGCCCCCGGAACTCATCGGGGACGGAACCGGGACCCACCGCCGCAACAGCCGATCTTGCGGCCCGTGCACGACCGTGCACCCCCGGATCAGCCGGCGGGCAAGTAGCTCACGCAGTCCCCCTGGTTCCTGAAGTCCGGGAACGTGCGCCAGCCCCCGTGCTTGCACTGCCCCTTCGACGTGGGCGGCGGCTGTGCATCGGTGACGGCAAGGTCGCCTTCCGCGAGCGGCCCGCCGGCGAGTGGCGACGGTAGTTCCCCCGGCGCAATCGATCGGGGAAGTCGGGGCCCGCGCCGCCAGGAACTCGTCTGCTCGCTCGGCCGTGGTCCCGGCTGGTCGATTGTCGATCGCCACGGCGATGAAGTCGCCGAACATTTCGTCTGTGAACCCAATGACCGCGGTGTTGCCGGACACCTCGAGGCACCTGAGCGGACCGGCGAGCACGATGTCGAACGGCTGGAACGAGATCTGACAGTGCGGGTTGGCACCGTCGGGATCACTCCGGACGTCCACGTTGATCAACGAGAGGAGACCGTCCTGGGTCCCGCCCGCTTCCGGTTACGGAATCCTCCACGGCGGACTGGGCCCACGCCGGTGCTCCCAGCGCGAGCACCGCGCCACGGCGAACGGCGCGATGACCCGCTTCGTCACCCTGTCCCCCCGCTGCCGCACTTCCCGGGCGGCCGTCTCGGCTTCCCCGGCATGTGTTTACCACCCCCGTCACGGTCGAAACCGACCCCTGACCCTCTGCGGTCTGTCACACCCAGGAGCTCGCAGACGCGCTTCGCGTTTGACGACCACGCTCCGTCGACCCATGATGTGGTGACCTGGGACGGACAGTCCAGGACAAGGCGGACAAGGCGGGACAAGGCGGGAGGACATCATGGCTATGAAGCGGCTGTTCGCGGGCGCGGTCTGTGCGGCTGCACTTGTGGTTGTTCCAGCGACTGCAGCGTTCGCCGGCGAGGTGAAAGGCCCTCCTAGGGTTGCTGACAACACCAATGAGACTGGGGCCCTGGATCATGCCAACTCGGCGTGTGCCGCCAGCGGGCTGAATGACTTCGACTCAGACGAGGGACAGAACGAGTCTCAGGTTCAGACCGCGGCCGACTCCTGGAAGTACTACGGGCTGCCGAAGGGCTCGCCAGGCAAGCTTGGCCTCTGCAGGGGCGGAGCCGGGGAGTAGGACAGGCGCCGTGTTGTTGGCCCCGGCGTTTCACCGGGGCCAACGGTTCTCTCAGCCGCGCGCCGGGCAGCAGGATAGGCACGAAGTCGGACGGCCCATGCGGTTCGGCGTGCGGCTGCGTGTGCGATGAGTTCGCGGGGGCTGCGTCGTCAGACCTACCAGCTGAGTTGAGCGAGGAGGGATGTGCTCGATGCCACAGCTCGCCAAGCCCCGCCTTCTTCTCGATGGTCTCGCGATCGGAGAGTCTCCGCGCTGGCACGACGGCCGTCTTTGGCTGTGCAACTGGGGCGCAGCCGAGATCGTGGCGATAGATCTCGACGGCTCGAGCGAGGTGATGGCGCGCGGGCCGGACGGTCTTGGCTGGAGCATCGCGTGGCTACCGGACGGGCGGATGCTCATTACCGGCGAGGAGCTGGTCCGCGTGGAACCCGACGGCTCGCGCGTGCAGCACGCCGATCTCGGCCACATCTCGCGCTACGGCTGGAACGAGATAACGGTGGATGGCCGCGGCAACGTGTACGTCAACACGATCAACTTCGACTTCGCCGAGTTCGGCGACGTCCTCACGACAGGCAAGGCACCCGGAAAGATCGCACTGGTGACTCCAGATGGGGAGGCTCGCGAGGTCGCCAGCGAGATCGCCTTCCCAAACGGGATGGTCGTAACGCCGGACAACACGACGCTGATCATTGCGGAGTCTTTCGCGCAACGACTCACCGCCTTCGATATCGCTTCGGACGGCAGCCTCTCGAACCGCCGGATATGGGCGGAACCGGTGGGGCCCGACGGCATCTGTCTCGACGCCGACGGTTGTATCTGGGCATCGTCTGGCGCGATGACGAACGACTGCGCGCGCATCCGCGAGGGCCGCGACGTGCTCGAGCGGATCGATCTCGACCGGTCGTGCTTCGCGACCATGCTCGGGGGGCCCGACCGGCGCACGCTGTTCATGCTCGTTGCGGACTGGCGTGGGCCCGAGCGTGTCGACGACACGATCCAGGCTCGAACCGGACAGGTGCTCGTCGTGGATGCTCCTGCACCTGGAGCTGGCTGGCCGTAATGCCGAGGCCGACCGATGGCCCACGTGCGGGGCGTGAAGCCGGCGGTGAACCCGAAAGCTAGGACCATCAGCAATCCAGGTGCGCGAAGTCAACCAGATGGGCATTCTGAGCGGCGTGACCAGTTCGCCGTGGAGCCGATACGCGCTCTTACTTGTGGACCTACAGCGAGACTTCTGGACCGAAGCGGTGGCCCGGACGGTGCCGGAACTACCGGACCGAGCCGCGGCGCTCATCACGTACGCCCGGACCGAGGGACTCACCGTGGTGCACCTACGAGCCCGATTTCGCCCCGATGGAAGCGACTGGATCGCTCGCTACCGGCTGGGCAACCGGATCCCGTGCATCGATGGAACGCCAGGGTCGGTAGGACTGCCATTTGCGGAGGAACTGCCGGGCGAACCTGTGGTGACCAAGCAGAGCTTCGACGGGTTCCTCGGCACCGACCTTGACGAGGTGCTGGCCGAACGCGGCGCCCGGGGGTTGCTGCTCGCCGGGCTGGTCACCTCCACCTGCGTGCTGTTCACCGCCGCGACGGCAACCCAGCGCGGGTACCTCGTCAAGGTCGTGTCCGACTGCTGCTCTGACCGCCCCGAGATGCACTACGCAACCCTCGCTGCGTACCCCTTCGTGTTCGACACCGTTCGCTCGGACCAGATCGCTGAACTACGAGACGAGTGGGACGCCGAACTGGATCGGATGGACACGTGGCGACCGCTGACCGCGCGGTAGGACGTGACTGGCGAGCCGTCCGATAGCAGCAGACGGCGTCGCTGACGCCGGGCTTGGCTCCTTCGGGTCTCGCAGTCAGCCCGCTATCGAACGGTGGCGGATGAGAGGGAGGCGCGTCGCCGTCGCCACATAGCGGCGGTCTGGGTCGATTGCCTGCGGTTGGGTCCAAGGCAATGCCGGCATTGCGCCTCCTGAGAATCAGAATTCAAAGGAACGAACAAGACGGGACACGCGGCCTTCCGTCGGTACCTGGGTGAAGGTCAGCGCTGCGCCCAGGCGACCCAGCCGAACGCATTGGCACGGACGTCGATGTCGACAAAGCCGGCGCTCCTGAGACGGTCCTCGACCGTGAGGGGGTCGACCGGGTTGTAGACGTCGTCGCGGTGGAAGGCGGCGAGATCATTGCTTGCCTCGCTGTCGAAGGCGATGAACTGGCCGCCCGGGCGCACGACTCGTGCGACTTCGGCGAAGAGGCGATCCTGCAGTGCGGCTGTCGGCACGTGGTGGAGCATGGTCAGTGACACCGCGCCAGTGAAGCGATCGTCGTCGAACGGCATCGCGGTTGCGTCCGCGTTCACGACCGTGACGTTCGAGCCGGCGAGACGCTCCCCGAGGGCGGCCGCAAGGCCGTCGTCGAACTCAACAGCAGTCAGGTGCGCCACCTCGGCTCGCAGGAGATCGGTCGTCATCCCGGGTCCGGGGCCGACCTCGAGAACGTCGTCGCCAAGCGCGGCGCCGGCGAGAGCGAAGGGATAGATGTCCTCCGCCAGGATCTGTCGCCACACTGCGCTGCTGCAGAGTTCCAGGTGCTCGGAGTTCACTACTCGACAGTACGACCGCGTCCATAGTGACCGGAACGTCGTATACGGACGCGCTGTGTCGCTAGACGGACAACTGCATCGGGCTCTTAGCGTGTCCGAGGCGCGGTACGGTGATGTTCGATGTCGTCAGACGGACAGGCGCCGCGCCTCGCCCTACCGCCGGGCCTCGTCATCGATCTGGGTCCTCGCGACGGCTTCGACCTGCACACCCACGATCACCATCAGATCGCGCTCGCCGCTCGTGGCGTTCTCGTCATGGGGGTGGCGCACACGTCGTGGGTTCTGCCCCGCAACCGGGCCCTGTGGATCCCCGCCGGAGTCCCGCACACAGCTGAAGCATCTGGCCAGACGACGATGCTCAGCACGTACGTCGATCCGAAACGTTGTCCCGTGCCCTGGGCCGAGCCAACGGTCGTCGCGGCCTCTGGTCTGCTCGGCGAGTTGGTCGCCCATCTGTCCCAACCCGCGCTCTCACTCGGAGAACGTCAGCGCGCCGAGGCGGTGCTGTGGGACGTGATGATCCCGCTTCCGATCACGACGTTGTCACCGGCGTTGCCGGTCGACGAGCGCGCTCGCAGGGTAGCGGAGGGCCTGTTGGAGGACGTCACCGATCATCGCACGCTCGCGGCCTGGGGCAGGGACGTCGGAGCAAGCGCACGCACTCTCGCCCGACTCTTCGTCGCTGAAACCGGCATGGGCTTCGAACGATGGCGCAGCACTGCACGGCTCGCCGCCGCACTACCACTCCTCGCACAGGGCAGCTCCGTCAACGCGACCGCGTACGGGGTCGGCTACGCGAGTCCGAGCGCGTTCGTCGCCGCGTTCCGGCGGGAGGTTGGCACGACACCGGCGGATTACTTCCGCGCTGGCTAACCGCGGCGGGACCGTTCTGGGCGTGAGATCGCAGATCTGGATGGGTTCGTCGGCGGTCCAGCCCGCCTGGGAGAGTCTCGGCTTGGCTAGCGGGCGAACTTCTCGGGCAGCGAGCGGATCAGACGGACGCGCTCGGCGTCGTGCTCACCGATTCGATGGTCGTACGCGGGAAGGGAAGTCGCCGGATAGGACTCCAAGAATGTCGCAATGGATCCGTCGCGAAGCGACTCACGCCACCCAGCTTCGGCATGAGCCAAGGGCGCGACGACGTCCTCGACAATGCGACGGGTCTCGGCGAGACCAAGGTGGGCGTAGCCCTCGAGCACCACAGCGAGATGATCCGGGTCGGGGAAGTTGAAGAAATATTGGTGGAGACCGCCGTTGCCCAACTCCCATTCGAACACTCGGGTGGCGAGGTAGGCAGCCACATCTGGGTCCTCTGACGCAATCTGCGCGGCGTCGAAGTAGTCGACGAGGGAACTCAGCCGTAACCACACACGGTCGTCCAGATCGTCGTCATCGACCAGGGACGCGATCTCTGCGACCGTGAGCGGCGCCTCCGCCCGAGCCCTGGTCCGGGCAACGAAATCGGCCGCGCCACGACGAACCCTGTCCCGCAGTTCCGCGGCTCGCTCCGGTGGCACCGCGTCACCCGCTGGGCCGTCAGCCATCCAGCGACACTACGCGATGCTGGCGCGAGCCAGCCGCGTCATCGCGGCGCGCCGTGACGGACCGACCGGGTGGTCAGATGGCGCTGCCGCGGGGTACGGCGTTCCGCTGGCTCGCCGACGCGCTCCAGTGGGCGAGGTCGAGGAGCACGGCCAGGGCTATCCACAGCCAGTCGGAACCGGTGACCCCCGTGCCTGGCTGCCACAGGAGCACGTAGATCAGTGTCGTGAACGGCAGGAAGATGATGCCGAGGAGCGGCCACAGGAACGTTGTGAACGTGGCGTCCATCCGTTCCGGTCTCGCGATCCAGAAGATGATCAGCGCGAAGCGGGGGAACATCCCGGCGAACACGGCAAGCAGACAACCCATGCGGCCACCCTGGCCCGCATGCCGCGGGTCAGCATCCCCCTGTCGGGGTGAGTCCCGAGGCGAGGCAGGCGCGGGACCTACCAAGGAAGAACACGAAGGCGCGGCCAGTGATCCGCCCATCGACTCGCCTTGTCGTTGTAGACGTGCTCGTTGACGAGCGCCTTGTTCGGCCGGACGACCATGGCGAACAGGTCGCGGAGCCCGAACGGCGCGCACACCACGAGCGAGTCTCCGTGCACGCGTACGCCAATGCTCGACGCCGTAGTGGGCCACGTGCTGATCGCATGCTCGGTTGACCGGTACGGCGGGATGGTTGGCCCGAACCGTTTCGGGTACCA
>JBKOUY010000128.1:0-61039 GCA_046723645.1 Actinomycetota bacterium
CGCTGCGCCAAGCGTTGCCGAGCCACGTCGTCGGGGACGTCGAGGAACACCACCGCGTCGGCGATGTCGCCGCCGCGACGCGCCTCGGCCTTCTCGGCCTGCGACCGCGTGCGTGGAAAGCCGTCGAGGATGTAGCCCGACCGGGTGGCGGCGAGCGCCTCGTCCACCACCGCCAAGACGAGGTCGTCCGGGGCCAGTTCGCCCGTGTCGAGGTAGCCGGTCACCTCGCAGCCGAGCGCCGTTCCCGAGGCGACGTGGCGGCGGAGGAGCTCCCCGCTCGAGATGTGTGGCACCCCGAAATGCTCGGCGAGCGCCTCCGCCTGGGTGCCCTTCCCCGCGCCGGGCGGTCCGACCAGGACGAGCCGCATACGCAGAGATCATGGCGAAGAACCGGCGCGGATTCACGCGCGCGCCAGTTCACCTCCACGCGATCGGGCCATGCGTCCCGCCTGCCCGGCTACCCCCCTCGACGGGCGCCGTTCAGTCGGGCGTCGGCGCCTGAGTGGTGACGACGGTGCGGTCGCCGGCGGCGTCGACGCCGAGCTTGGCCGCCACCGCGGCCGGGGCACAACACACGATCACGTAAAACGGGTGATCGTGGGACCGGCTCTCACCGTGATCATCGTCATCGCCTCGGTCGGGGTGGCGGCGACGGTCGGAGTGTGGCTCACGTGGCGCTCGCCCGCGGCCCTGTCGGACGAGGACACACCGTGGCGCCCCCGGATCGTCGATGGCTCCGGGCGGCCCGCGGGCCCGGACGCCGAGGCGATGGGGGTGCTCGACCGGGGGATCATCGTGAGCGGACCGCCACCGCCGGACGGCGTGCCGACCGATGCCCCACCACCGCGACCTGCTCCGCCGGGGTGGTGGCGCAGACCGGATCGGCGCCCGCAGGCGGCGAGACGGCGCAGGGTCCGCGTGCGCTGGCGCTCACGGTGACGTACGGAGCGAAATCGGTCACAACGGGAACGGGAGGCTCGTGACGGTGGCGTGTGCGACCAGGACGGGCATCATGGCTGCAGAAGGGTCCGCCATCGGTCGCACTGCGGAGGAGGAACGCGATGCCCGTCGATCAGCCGCCGGCCCGGCATCTGCTCCGGGCGAAGGACCTGGTCGATCGCCGCTACGCCGACGCGCTGACCGTGGCCGACATGGCGCGGGCGGCGCACCTGTCGCCGGCGCACTTCAGCCGTGAGTTCCGCCGGGAGTTCGGCGAGTCGCCCCACCAGTACCTCCTGACCCGCCGGCTGGAGCGGGCGGCGGCGCTGCTCCGCACGACCGACTGGTCCGTGGCCGACGTGTGCGTGGCCGTGGGGCTGAGCAGCGTGGGGTCGTTCACCACCAGCTTCGGGCGCATGTTCGAGAAGACGCCGACCGACTACCGGGCCGCCTTCCCGCCCGCGGCGGCGTGGGCGATGGTGCCCGGCTGCATGCTGCGGGCCAACGGCCGCCCCCGACACCGCACGTTTCGAGAAGACGGCCGGGCACCCGATCCGTACCGTCCTGGTTGAAGACGGATCCCTCGATCGACGGGGGTCGATCACAACCAGGAGGACATGATGCTGCGCATCGCGAACGCCCAGGTTTGGGTGCACGACCAGGACGAGGCCCTGGCGTTCTACACCGAAAAGGTCGGCATGGAGGTCCGTGCCGACGTGACCCTGCCCGAGCTCGGCTTCCGGTGGCTGACCGTCGGCCCCGCCGGGCAACCCGACGTCTCGATCGTGCTGATGGCCGTTCCCGGTCCGCCGGTCATGGACGAGGAGACCGCCGAGCAGGTGCGCACGCTCACCGCCAAGGGCTTCGCCAGCACGGTGTTCCTGACCACCGACGACTGCCAAGCCGCCTACGAGGAGCTGGTGGCCCGGGGCGTCGAGTTCACCGAGGCGCCGGAGAAGCGGCCGTACGGCATCGACGCCGGATTCCGCGACGTGTCCGGCAACTCGCTCCGCCTGACCCAGCTGATCGACTTCCCGCCCAGCTGATCGCCTGCCGGGCCCGTCGGCGATCGCTGCGTCCCGCGGCGGCGACGCCCGGCGTCGACGGGTCCCGGCCGGTCCCGCGGGGCGGCCAGGCCCCTCCTCCTCAATTGTGCGTTGCCCGGGCCGCACGGACGCGGCGACGATGGCGGGGTGACACCGGACTCATTCCTCGAGGCCCACGTCAGCCAGGCTGAGCGGAGCGAGGTGGGCAACGGCATCGTGGTCCACCGCCTCTACCGGTCCGGGCCTGAACGCACGGCTCGCCGTGCCCTCGTGGTCCGCTTTCCGGCTGGCTCGCAATGGCCGGGCGTCGACGTTCACGAGCCGGGCCCCGAGGACGTGTACATCGCGAGCGGCACCTTCCGGGGGCTCACCGGTGAGGGCTCCGTTCACGGGCCGGGGACGTTCCTGCACCTCGATGCCGGGACGAGCCATTCGCCATCCACCGACACCGGTGGCGAACTGTTCGTCTACTACCCCGAGGGCTGAGGCACCGCCGCCACCGGGCACCCGAGCGGCACCGACGCCGGCTCGGCGTGTGGCTCATCCGCTGCGGGTGATGTGGCCGCCTCGAGACCGGCGGAGACTCGATCTCGGTTCGGGCTGTACGACGGTCTAGGGGGAATCTGATGTTCGCTGTGGAGTTCGGCACCGGGCAGGTGTTCCTGTCGATCCTGTACTTCTTTCTGTTCTTCATCCTGATCTGGCTCGTGCTCTCCGTCTTCACCGACATCTTCCGGAGTGCTGACCTGTCGGGGTGGGCGAAGGCGCTCTGGGTGCTGTTCGTGATCGTCCTGCCGTTCATCGGCGTGTTCACATACCTGATCGTGCGCGGGCCCAGGATGAGCGATCAGGCCATTGCCGGGTCCCACCGCCGCGACGAGGCGGTCCGGATGTATGTGGGCGACCTGACGCCCAGGCCCTAGCGCGGGCTGCGCCCGATCGCCGCGCAGCCGAGTGGGAGTGTCCACGTCCGCCGGGCGACGCCGCAGTACCGTCCCGCCGGGGTGATCCGGCCCTGCGGCGCGCCAGCCCGGGCGGACCACCAGTGCCTGCCAGAGGAGGGTCCGCATGTCGTCAGACTCATCGCCACCCGACGGACCGCCGCCGGACGAACCCCCCACCGGAACGCCGCCGGCCGACGACCAGGGGAGCGCCGAACGATCGTCCGACGCACCGCCGCCGGAGGAACCTGCGGCGGCCCCACCGCCAGCCGAGGAACCGGCGGCGGCCGCATCGCCGCCGGAGGAGCCTGTGGCCGCCGCGCCACCGCCCGAGGAACCGGCGGCGGCCGCATCGCCGCCGGAGGAGCCTGTGGCCGCCGCGCCACCGCCCGAGGAGGTTCCGGACGCTGCGCCGGAGCAACCAGCGGCCGCTGCGCCGCCGCCGGAGGAGGTTCCGCCGCCCGCGCCCCCGCCGGCTGGTGACGAGGTGACGACCGAAGCGCCGGCATCCGAGGCGGCGCCGTCCGCGCCGCCGCCCGACGCCGATGTGACCGCCGAGGCGCCGCTGACCGCGGGGGCGCTGGCCTCCGGGGTGCCGCCCCCCGCCGAGGAGCTGCGTGGAGAGGCGGCGCCGAGGGCGCGTGGCACCGGGCCGCTACGGCTCCTGGCTTACGCCGTGGTGCTCGGCGGGCTGATCCTGATGGCCGCCGGGGCGTTCACCTGGTACGTGGTTCGGGACCAGCTCGAGGACGAGAAGATCACGGTGTCGGAGGACGCCGACCGGTTCGCCGGCGATCCGGTCGAAAACCCCTGGACCGCCTATGAACAGGCGGACGTCATCAACGAGCACGCCCTGGAGGCGAGCGACGGCCTCACCTACGCGCAGCTCGATCAGGACGATCCGCGTCGCGACACCGTGATGACGGCGTCGTTCCTGCGGGCGTCGCTGTACACCTCGGTGGTGTCGTTCGGTGTCGCCGCCTTCGCGTTCGGGCTCGGCCTCCTGATGATCATCATCGGTTGGGCGCTGCTGCGCATCAACCGGTCACTGCGCGCCCAGCGAACCTGACGGCCGTCAGTCGGGGGCCGGGTCCAGCTCCTGGAACAGCGTGATGTGCAGCCCGGCGGGGGCGTCGAGGCGGGCGTTGAGCGACCGCCACGGCGTCTCCACCGGCGCGGCCACGACGGTCGCGCCGGCTTCGACGAGATCGGACGTCGCCCGGCGCGAGTCGGCGACCTCGAACGCCACCCGGAACTTCGGTGCGACGTGGCGGCCGACCTCCACGTCGTCGATCATCCTGTGCTGGGCGGGGTTGGCGAGCTCGAGGGTCGCCCGTCCGGCCCGGAGGATGACGACGCGCTCGCTCCCGGTGCCTTCGAACGCAGCCTCTTCGGGCAGGCCGAGCACGTCGCGGTAGAACGACACGGCCTCGTCGAAGTCGTCGGCCTCGACGACCAGCCGGAGCTGCAATACCGGGTTCGAGGCGGGCGACTGCCCTTGGCCTGTCGTGGTCACGCCGTCTTTGACGGCGCCGCACTCGAGAACTCATCGCCTACGGAACTGTTCGCCGCCAGCGACCCCAGATTGCCCTGAGTCACCGGGTTCCAGGCCGCACCAACACCCGTAGACTGTCCTGACCTGAGGTGTCGGGAGGGCCGACCCATGGGTCGGGACATCGAGACGACCGAGTTCACCCGCGACGACAGGCTTCAGTTCCGCGAGAAGGTCAAGGCGAACCTCGCGGCCCTCCGCAGGCTGGTCGACGGCGGCAGCTTCGAGACGGGCCGGCGCACGTGCGGTGTCGAGGTGGAGGTCTACATCACCGATCGCGAGGGCGCGCCGGTGCCGATCAACGCGGAGCTCCTTGAGCACATGGCGTCGGCCGACTTCCAGACGGAGCTCGCCCAGTTCACGATCGAGTTCGACGTGAAGCCCCGGCTGCTCACCGGCCACGTCTTCCACACGATCGACACCGAGCTACGGCGCTCGCTCAACCACGCGCACGACGTCGCCGAGCATCTCGACGCCCAGGTGATGATCATCGGGATCCTTCCGACGCTCCGCGACCTCGACGCTGCCGAGGAGTTCATGTCCTCGAACGAGCGCTACCGGGCGCTCAACGACATGATCCTCAACGCCCGGGGCGAGGACATCCTGATCAAGATCGACGGCGCCGAGGCGGTCGAGGTCAAGTCCAGGTCGATCCTGTTCGAGGCCGCCTGCACCTCGATGCAGCTGCACCTGCAGGTCGACCCGCACGACTTCGGGCTCTACTGGAACGCCGCCCAGCTCTTGTCCGGCCCGCTGGTGGCAGTCGGGGCGAACTCGCCCTTCTTCCTCGGCAGGCAGCTCCATCACGAGACCCGCATCGCGCTGTTCGAGCAGGCCATCGACACCCGCACCGAGGAGCTGGTGCAGCAGGGCGTGCGGCCGCGGGTGTGGTTCGGCGAGAAGTGGCTCGACGAGGGCGAGGGGCTGTGGGACCTGTTCGACGAGAACGTCCGCTACTTCCCGGCGCTGCTGCCCATCTGCGACGACGAGGACCCGGCGGCCGTGATCGAGGCGGGTGGGGTGCCCACGCTGCCGGAGCTGACGCTGCACAACGGAACGATCTACCGGTGGAACCGCCCGGTGTACGAGGTCGTGCGTGGCCGCCCCCACATGAGGATCGAGAACCGCATCCTCCCAGCGGGGCCGTCGGTACCCGACGCCGTCGCCAACGCCGCCTTCTGCTACGGGCTGCTCCACGGGCTGGTGTCGCGGCCCCGGCCGCACGTCTGGGAGCAGATGAGCTTCGCGGCGGCGGCCGAGAACTTCTACACGGCCGCCCGCGACGGGCTCGGTGCGCGGCTCTACTGGCCGCGCGTCGGCGCGCAGGTGCCCGTGTCCGAGCTGATCCTGCGGCACCTGCTGCCGCTGGCGCGTGACGGCCTCACCGATTGGGGCGTCGACGCCGGCGACGTCGACTACTACCTGGGCATCATCGCGGAGCGCACGCTGTCCGGGCTGAACGGTGCCGCCTGGCAGATCGCCACCTGGCAGAAGCTGTTCCACAGCGATGGGCTCGGCCGCGACGACGCCGCCCGCGAGCTGGTCCGGATCTACGCGCAGCGCTCGTACGCCAGCACGCCGGTTCACACCTGGCCCGTCGGGGGCTGAGAGGCCGAGCGGATACGCCCGCAGGCCCTAATGCGTGACCGACGGTGCTTCGGCAGCCGATAGCTTGGCGACCCATGGCTGGGCTGTATCACCGCTTCGACGGCTATGAGGACCTCAAGGCGCTCCTGGAGGGATCGGACGAGGACATCCTCGTCGCGTTGGCGGACAAGCCGGCGCTCGTCCGGATCCCCGCGGCCAGCACCGCCACTCCCAGGGCCCGCTTGATCGCGTGCCTCATGCACGGCAACGAGCCGTCGGGCTTCCAGGCGGTGGTGGAGCTGCTCCGGCGCGGCGACCGCTTCCCGTTCGACCTGTGGGTGCTGATCGGCAACGTCCGCGCCGCGATCCAGGATGGCCTGTACGCCCACCGCCACCTCGACGACCAGGAGGACTTCAACCGGGTCTGGGACATCGGTCCCGCCACGACCCGGACGCGTCGGGCCGCGGCCGGGATCCTCGACGAGCTCCGGGGGGCGGACCTCGAAGCCGCCATCGACCTGCACAACAACAGCGGCCGGAACCCGTGCTACGCGATCCTGACCCAGCTGAGCCCGGAGGGCCTCCTGCTTGCGTCGCTGTGCGCCGACACCATGCTCCACTGGCGGCTGCGGGCCCACACGCTGATGGAGGCGCTGGCGTCGGCATGCCCGACCGTGTCGGTGGAGTGCGGCCTCCCGCACCTGCCCGAGGGAACCGCCTACGCGTCCGCGGTCGTCCACCGCTTCCTCGCGGCCGAGGGGTTTGCCCTGCCTGCGGGCGAAGAGCACCCGAAGCCCCCGCGCAGGGTCGAGATCCTTCACCGCGTGACGGTCCGTCCCGAGGTCACGTTCACGTTCGACGCCCGCGCCGGCGACGCCGACTTCGCGATCGCCCCGGGCCTGGATGCATACAACTTCGACGTGCTGCCGGCGACACACACGCTCGGCCACATCGACCCGGACGCGGCGATGCCGTTGTTCGCCACGGACATGGCGGGCACCGACGTCACCGACCAGCTGTTCCGCACCACCCCCGACGGGCGGGTGATCGCCGCGGCGGACATGATGCCGGTCATGATGACCACCACGGTCCGACAGGCCCGGCGCGACTGCCTGTTCTACACCTCCGCCTTCCTCGGCTAGCAGGGCCCTAGCCCAGGAGGACGGCGAAGACCCCGAAGTGGTCCGAGGGCCACACGCCGTCTGTGGCCTCGTCCGCCACCACCCGGCACTCGACCGGGCGTCCCGCACCGTTCCGACCGTGGAAGCCGCTGAAGATGTAGTCGATGCGCCGGTCGGGCTCCTGGTCGAGGGCGGCATGGGGGTTGCCGTTCGACCAGGTGATCCCGGGGCCGCCGTCGCCGGCCAGCCGCCAGGCGTCCTGGAGGTAGACGCTGGCGCCGTCGAGTGATGCGAGCCCGGAGAGGTAGCGGATCGCGCTCGACTCAGGCTCGGCATTGAAGTCGCCGGCCACCACCGGCCCGAGGCGGCCCGCCGCGTCCGTGCGCTCCGACACGAACCGCACCAGGGCCTGCACCTGGCGCTCCCGCAGGGCGGCGTCGTCGAGCTGCCACGCCAGGTGCGTCGAGAACACGTCGACGCCGCCGGTGCGGGCGTGCACGACGAGGCGCTGCACCTCCCGGTCGTCCGGCACGTAGGGCAGGCGAGTGGTGGTGCTGGCGTCGATCGGCCAGCGGCTCAGCACGGCGTTGCCGAAACAGGCCGGTCCGGCGGACGGCGGCTCGCCTGCGTAGGCCACCGACCAGGCGCCGAGCTCGGAGGCCAGCCACTCGGCCTGATTTCCCCGCTCGTTGGCGACCACCTCCTGCAGGCAGACCACGTCCGGCGCCCAGCGCCGCAGCACCCCGAGGATGGCCCGCCGCCGCGATCGCCAGTCGCCGGAGAGGTTCCAGATGTTGAGGGTCAGGACTCGGAGCACACCAGTGACCGCAGGAGCGGCCGGTAGCTGGCCAGGCCGGGCGCCGACGCGCCGTCGACCTTGCCGCCGTCGTCCCAGCGCCGGAGCGCGACGGCGTCGGCCCAGCCGGGCGTCGCCTCGAACGCCGCGAGCTCGCGGGCGGCCAGTGGTCCGCCCTGACGGCGAAGGCTGCGCTGCGAGCCGGCAGACAGCGCGGCGTGGTAGCCGGGCTCGACGGCGCACAGGTAGCGCTTGGCTGCCACGTGCAGGGCGATCGGCGCGGTCACCGACGGTGGGAACAGCGGTGCCAGGAACGCGGGCGCCGTGCGCTCGTGGGGACCCGCCGGCCCGCCGCTCATCTCCAGGAGGTGCCCGACGTCGTGCAGCAGCGCAGCGGCGACCAGGGCACCGGCGGCGCCGTCGGCGACGGCCAGCGCGGCCGTCTGGAGCGCGTGGTCGAGCTGGCCGACCTCCTCGTCATAGTGCTCCGCGCCCCAGCGGTCGTAGAGGTCGAGCACCCCGTCGATGGTGGTCACCGGACCGGCCGTCCCTGGAAGTCGCCGATGAGCGACACCGCCACCCGGTCGCCGCCCGGGGAGGCCGCGGCCAGCTCGGCCGCCTTCTGCCGGTAGTAGTCCTCCCGCAGGTCGCCCTCGGAGAGGGCGTTGTACGTCGGGTACAGGGCCCGCCGGGGCCGGGTCGAGTGGTTCGGACCGCTGCGGTGCGGCGTGCGGGAGTGGAACCACAGGGCGTCCCCGGCCCGCACGGGCACCGGCTCCCATCCCATCGAGTCCACGACATCGGCCCGGATGCAGCCGGCATCGTCGGTGGGCCAGAGCCGGTCATGCGCGCCCGACACCACCTCGAGGCACCCGTTTGCCTCGCCGGCGTCGTCGATGGCGACCATGCACGAGACGTGGACGTCGACGAACCGGTACGCGGGCGCGTCCTGGTGCGAGGCGTAGCCGGCGCCGCCGGGAAGCTTGTAGTTGAGCTTGTCCTTGTAGAGCACGGCGGGCTCGCCGAGCAGTGCGCCCGCGACGTCGACCAGTGCACCCGAGCACAGCATCGACCGCAGGCCCTCGTGGTGGGGCACCAGGTTCTCGGTGCGACACAGTGCCGGGCCGGCGTCGGTGAGCTCGCGGTGGTGCAGCCACCCGCCACCGTCGGGCCACGCCGCCACCTCGTCGGCCCACGCCTGCAGGCGGCGGGCCCACGCGTCGCCGTCGACCGGTCGGAGGTGCACCCAACCGTGCCGCCCGAAGTGCTCGACGGCCTCGGCCCCGGTGCCGTCCTCGAACACCCGGTGCGTGGCCATCCCCGGAGCCTAGGTGCCGCGGGGCGGGCCCCGGCCCGGCGCAGCGACGGACGCGACGCCGGCGGGCTACCGGCCCTGGTAGCTCGTCGGCTCCGGGAGCGGCTCTCCGCGGTTCTCGGGTTTGCGTTGCCGGATGACCTTCACACCCTTCTCGATGACCCAGTAGACCCAGTAGCCCAGGAGCGAGACGAGCGCCGGCACGGCGATGACCGGCAGTGCGTAGCCCGCAATGAGGCCGGCCGACCACTGGCTGCCCCAGACCAGGGCGGCGACGGCGGGGGCCACGAGCGCGGCGACGATCAGCCACGGCGTAAGCGTCACGAGCCCCCAGATCAGCGCTCCGATGCCCGCGGCCGCGAGCGCTCCCCAGAGCACGACCCCCGCCTTGGCGGCCAAGGGCCCGTGGAACCGGGTCGCGAGGGTGACCGCCGTCCACATGACCCGGCCCTGCACGGGTGGCACGTCGAGGTCGTCCAGCATCTGCAGGAACAGGCGGTCGGCGCGCTTGCGGGCCTCGAGGTCCATGCCATCGGTGACGAGCTCGTCGTGCACGAGGGCCGCCGGGGTGTGGCGGCCGTAGCGGCTCACGAACCACGACATGTAGCGGGGGATCGATGCGAAGTCCGTGGACGGCAGCGATTCATGACTGACGGCGATCGGTTCCCCGCCCCGGGGGTTGTACTGGAAGCCGAGGCCCTCGGGAATGCGGAAGTCCTTGTCGCTGATCTGCTCGAAGACGAAATGCGCGGGCTTGCCCGGGTCGCTCTGCGCCGAGAACCGGCCGGTGGCCGTGAGCCACCTCCATGGCCTGGCCGGCTCCACCTCCAACCGTGCGGTGGCTTGCACCGATCGCGTGATGCGCATGCTCATGTCCGCCTCCACGAGGGCCGGCGGGCGGTGGCCGGGCGCTTCGCCGCCGATGCGCCTACGCGTCGGCTCCCTCGGCGCCGGATGATACTCCTGGCCACCGGTGCGGCGGCGGCCGGGCAAGCGGGCGGGCACTGGTGGTCGGCGGCGCGGCCAAGCAACATGGCGGCCATGTCTTCGCCGGCCGACGTGCCCTTCACCAGGGGAGCCCACCAGATCGCGGACGGGGTCTGGGCCTACCTTCAACCCGACGGCGGGTGGGGGCGGTCGAACGCTGGGCTGGTCACCGCCGGCGACGGCGCCCCGTCGCTGCTGGTGGACACGCTGTTCGATCTCGACCTGACGCGCGAGATGCTCGCCTCCCTGCGCGCGGCGACGCCCTCCGCCGATCGGATCGCCACCGTCGTCAACACGCACGCCAACGGCGACCACTGCTACGGCAACGCGCTGCTCGCCGGCGCCGACATCGTCGCCTCGGAGGCGTGCGCCGCCGAGATGGCCGAGCTGCCGCCCGCGGCGCTCGCCGGCATCATGCGGGCCGCGCCCGACATGGGCGAACCGGGAGCCTTCCTGCTCGACATCTTCGGTGACTTCGACTTCGACGGCATCGACCTTGCCGCCCCCAGCCGAACCTTCACCGGCGAGCTCGGGCTCACGATCGGCGATCGGCCCGTGCGGCTCATCGAGGTCGGCCCGGCGCACACCGACGGCGACGTGATCGTGCACGTGCCCGACGCGAACGTGGTGTTCACCGGTGACATCGTGTTCCACGGCGGGCACCCGATCGTCTGGGCGGGACCGATCGCAAATTGGATCGCGGCCTGCGACCGGATCCTCGCGCTTGACGGGGTGACCACCGTCGTGCCCGGCCACGGCCCCGTGACCACCCTCGAGACGGTGGAGCGCCTGAAGGGCTACTTCGAGCACATCGCCCGCGAGGCGCGGGCTCGGTGCGACGCAGGGATGAGCCCTTTCGAGGCGGCGGCGGACATCGACCTGGGCCCGTACCGCGACCTGCGGGAGCCGGAGCGGCTCGTCGCCAACGTCGCCGCGCTCTACCGGGAGATGGGCGCCGACGTGGCCACCGATGCGGCGAGCATCATGGGCCTCATGGCCGCCGCGCACAGGGCCTAGACCGGGGCGCCGCCCCGATGAATCCGTAACCGCCTGCGGCACGTAGGACTCGTGGGGGGATTCGTGGCCGGAAGGGGGCATTAGATGAAACGAGCGTGCGTGATGGCGGTTGTCGTGGCGCTGACGACGTTGGGGCTGGCGTCTGCGGCATCGGCGGAACCGAACCAGCCCAGCCAGGGGGAGAACTCGACGGGCAGGAACGATGCCGGATTCGGAGGTGGTCCCCACTGCCATGTGTTGGTGGTCGACAGCGCCCAGGACCGCTTCGACCTCATCCGGGTGTTCCCGTCGCACACGGCGCACGTCCACACCGGCCTCGCTGACGGGGTGTTCGTGGCAGATCCCGACTGCGACGGCGTGGTGTAGCCGCCGACGGACGGGCCACCGACGAGCTGAGGGGGCCGAGGGGTTCGCTAGTTGGTGCGAGCACCCACTAAGCGTCCTCGAGGACGAGCAGCCCGTTGTGGGTGTTCGACGTGGGGACGTGGGTCGCCCGGTACACCTCGCGCACGTCCGCGCCGAGCGCGCCGCGCATGACCAGCCACATCACCAGCTCGATCCCCTCCGAGCCCGCCTCGCGCAGGTACTCGAAGTGGGAGATGCCGGCGACGGCCTCGGGATCGGCCACCAGCCCGTCGAGGAACCTGGCGTCGAAGTCGACGTTGATGAGGCCCGCGCGCTCGCCCTGGAGCTGGTGCGACATGCCGCCGGTGCCGAACACGACCACCCGCTCGTCGCCCTCGAAGGCGTCGATGGCCCGGCGGATCGCCTGGCCGAGCCGGTAGCAGCGGTGGCCCGTAGGCGGCGGGTACTGGACCACGTTGACGCACAGGGGGATGACCCGCGTCGGCCACGCCTCCGGCTGCCCGAACATGACTGACAGCGGCACCGTGAGCCCGTGATCGACCGTCATCTCGTTGACCAGCGTCAGGTCGAACTCGTCCATGATGAGCGACTCGGCCAGGTGCCAGGCGAGCTCCGGATGGCCCCGCACGATGGGCACCGGGCGGGGGCCGTAGCCCTCGTCGGCGGGCGGGAACTCGTCTGCCAGCCCGAGCGCGAAGGTGGGGATGACCTCGAGCGAGAAGGCGTTGGCGTGGTCGTTGTAGACGACGAGGCACACGTCGGGACGCGCCTCCGCGATCCACGCGCGGGCCGGTTCCAGCTTGGCGAAATAGGGCGCCCAGTAGGGCTCCGCGGTGCGGCCCTTGTCGATCGCGGCGCCGACCGCGGGCACGTGCGAGCAGGCGACGCCGCCCACGAGCCGGGCCATCAGCGGCCCTCCCAGTCGGCGTGGCGGCGGTTGCCCTCGGCGGGACGACCGCCGTCGACCATCATCTGCGCGAAGGCGTCGGCGGTCATGCCGGTCTGCTCGCCGGCCAGGTCCTGGAAGGTCATCCCGTCGCAGGCGGCAAGCTTGTACGTGTAGTACACGTTGCCGCCGAGCTCGATGAGCCGCAGCCACTCGCGCCGCAGCACCGCATCCCGCTGCTCCCCATCCACGGCGAACTGGTCGAGGTAGGCGCCCTCGTCGGCCCGGAACGCCTCGCGGTTCGCCGGTTGGTTCAGCGACATCAGGAACTTGTTGAGCGCGTAGCCCCTCCGGCTGCGCCGCCCGTCGAACACGACCGTTCCCGGGATGTCGTCGTAGTCACGCGGTTCCGGCAACGAACCACTCCCTCCTCGGTGGCCGCTGGCCAGGGTAGCATCGACCTGTTGACAGGATTGTCCACAATGTGATGGGGACGGGATGATCATCGATTGCCACGGGCACTACACCACCGCCCCGGCTCCGCTCGGCGAGTTCCGCGAGGCGCAGAAGGCTGCCCTGGCCACCGACCCCGATCATGTCGGCGAGAAGGGCGTGGTCGCAATCGGTGACGACGAGATCCGGGAGAGCCTGGAGGGCGCCCAGCTGCGCTTCCAGCGTGAGCGCGGCACCGACCTCACGCTGTTCTCGCCCCGCGCCTCGTGGATGGGCCACCACATCGGCAACATCAACACCAGCCGGTTCTGGACCGAGCACTGCAACGAGCTGATCCGGCGAGTCTGCGACCTGTACCCGCAGAACTTCGCGCCGGTGTGCCAGCTGCCGCAGTCGCCGGGCGCCGCGGTCGAGCCCGCCGTGCACGAGCTTCGGCGGTGCGTCGACGAGATGGGGTTCGTGGGCGCGAATGTCAACCCCGACCCGTCCGGCGGGTATTGGAACGGCCCGGCGCTGGGCGACCGCTACTGGTACCCGCTGTACCAGGCGCTGTGCGAGCTCGACGTCCCGGCCATGGTGCACGTCAGCGCCGCCTGCAACCCGCAGTTCCACACCACCGGGTCGCACTACCTCGGCGCCGACACGACGGCGTTCATGCAGCTGCTCACCTCCGACGTGCTCGGCGACTTCCCCGACCTGCGGATCGTGATCCCCCACGGCGGTGGCGCCGTCCCGTACCACTGGGGTCGGTTCCGCGGCCTGGCGCAGGACATGGGGAAGCCGCCGCTCGACGAGCTTCTGCTCGGCAACGTGTTCTTCGACACGTGCGTGTACCACCAGGCCGGCATCGACTGCCTGCTGGCCGTGATCCCCGCGGACAACGTCCTGTTCGCCTCGGAGATGATCGGGGCCGTGCGCGGCATCGACCCCCAGACCGGCCACCACTTCGACGACACGCGCCGCTACGTCGACGCCGTCGGGCTGGGCGAGGCCGAGCGGACCAGGATCTTCGAGACCAACGCCCGCCGCGTGTACCCGCGCCTGGAAGGGGACGCCGCATGAACGCCCGCAACGTCGTCGTCCGCACGATCGCGCGAGCCGACCGCAGCGCCGTCGAGGGCCTGGCGACGTTCGGCACGGCCACGGTGCACGAGGCCATCGGCCGGCGCGGCTTCCCCGGCCCCCAGCTCCGCCCGATCCAGCAGGGCACGCGGCTCGCCGGCACGGCCGTCACCGTCTCCTGCCATCCGGGCGACAACCTGATGATCCACGCGGCCGTCGAGGTCTGCCAGGAGGGCGATGTGCTGGTGGTGACCAACACGGCCCCGTCGACCCACGGCGCGTTCGGCGAGCTGCTGGCCTCGTCGCTCCTGGCGCGGGGGGTCCGGGCGCTGGTCACCGACGCCGGGGTCCGCGACACGGCGGAGCTGCGCGAGATGGGCTTCGCCGTGTGGTCCCAGCACGTGTCGTGCCAGGGGACCGTGAAGGCGAGCCCCGGTTCCGTGAACGTGCCGGTGGTCCTCGGCGGCCAGGTGGTGGTGAGCCCAGGCGACGTCGTGTGCTGCGACGACGACGGGGTGGTGGTGGTGGCGCGTGAGGAGGCGGGCTGGGCGCTCGACCGCTCGCGCGAACGCGCCGAGAAGGAGGACGGCACGCGCGCCCGCCTCGTCGCCGGCGAGCTCGGCGTCGACATCTACGGCCTGCGCGCCACGCTTGCGGCGCTGGGCGTGGAGTACCTCGGGTGACGGGCGGGACGCGGGTCTGCGTCTTCGGGCTCGGCGAGGCGGGCTCGCTCATCGCCGGCGACCTGGCTTCCCTCCCGGACGTCGAGGTCCACGGCTACGACCCGGCGGATGTGGCGACGCCGGCCGGCGTCGTCCGCCACGCCCGACCCGAGGTGGCCGTGGCCGGTGCCGACCTGGTGCTCGGCGTCACCGCCGCCGCCGACGCCACGGCGGCACTCGCCCAGGCGCTCGACGCCATCCCCCGGGGGGCGATCTACGCGGACCTGGCGACCGCACCCCCCGGGCACCAACGGAGCCTGGCCGCGACGGCGGCGGGTGCCGGCCTGGGCTTCACCGACGTGGCCCTCATGGCGCCGGTGCACGGCACGGGACTGCGTACGCCGGCGTTGGCCTCGGGCCCGGCGGCCCGGGCGTTCGTCGCGACCATGGGCCGGCTCGGCATGCCGGTGGAGCACGCTGGCGACGAACCGGGCATGGCCGCCACCCGGAAGCTGCTGCGCAGCATCGTGGTCAAGGGATTGACGGCGCTCGTGGTCGAGTCGATGGCGGCCGCCGAGGCGGCGGGGCTGGCCGCCGAGACGTGGGACAACGTCGTGGGCCAGGTCGCCGCGGCCGACGAGGAGCTCGTCCGCCGGCTCGTCACCGGGACGGCGCGTCACGCCGCCCGCCGCGTCGACGAGATGGAGGCGGCCGCCGAGCTGCTGGCGGAGCTTGGCGTGGAGCCCCTCATGACCAGCGCGACCGCGGCCCGGCTACGCCTCGTCGCCGCCGGCGCGTCGGCGGTCCCCGCGCTGCCGGATTGAGGCTCCGATCGATCGCGTGCGGCACGGTCACGCGCGCGTGTCGAACGCCTCCCAGTGGCGCAGCACGTCGATCACCGACGTCAGGTGGATGCGCATCGCCGCCTCGGCCGCGGGCCCGTCGCCGGACGTGACCGCCTCGACGATCGCGCGGTGCTGGGCCAGCGACTCGGCCGCACGACCGGGTACGAGGGCCAGCCGGAACTGGTGATGGGCGGCGCGGTTCCGCAGGTTGGCCACCAGGTCGTCGGCCACCCGGTGGCGGGCGATGCGGCACAGCGAGCCGTGGAGGTCGCGGTTGAGCTTCGAGTAGGCCAGCTTGTCGTCGCGCTCGACGGCGCCGGTCATCTCCGCGAGCAGGTCTCGAAGGCCCTGGCGGTCGGCGTTGGTGGCTCGTTCGGCGGCGAGCCGGGCGATGAGGCCCTCGAGCGCGGCCCGGGCCTCGGTGATCTCGACGGCCTCGGTCACGCTGATCCTGCGCACGGTGGCGCCCCGGTTGGCCTCGCGCCGCACCAGGCCCTCGGCGTCCAGCTCCACCAGGGCCGCACGGATGGCCGCGCGGCCGACGCCGTAGCGCTCGGTGAGCTGCAACTCGATCAGCCGCTCGCCCGGCGGGAACGCACCCCTGAGGATGTCGTGTCGGAGCCGGTCGGCGACGGGCGCTGCGATGACCATGGTCGGGGGTCAGTCTCTCAACTGTGCCGTGCACGGTGGCGGATCCGCGGGGCGCCGCCCGGGCCGACGGGCCCACCCACGGGTGACGGCGGCAGATCGTCAACAGTATTGTGCACAACACGCCATCGTAGAGGAGGGGCATGGCTCAGCGCATGGGGGTCGTGGTGGCCGGCGAGGGGGCGATCGCCCGCCAGCACATGGCCGCGCTGGGCCGCATGGACGACGTCGACGTGGTCGGCGTCGCCGGCGGCGACGAGAGCGGCACCGCCGCATTCGCCGCCGAGTTCGGCATCCCGCGTCATGGGCTGGACTTGGCCGAGATGCTGGACCAGCCCGGGGTCGACGCCGCCATCCTCGCCAGCCCCACGCCGGTCCACGCCGCCCAGGCGGTCCAGGTCATGGACGCGGGCAAGCACGTCCTGATCGAGATCCCGATGGCCGACTCGCTGGCCGACGCAGAGGCGGTCGTCGCCGCCCAGCGGCGCACGGGTGTCCGGGCCATGGTGTGCCACACCCGCCGGTTCAACCCGAGCCACGAATGGGTCCACCAGCGGATCGTCTCGGGCGAGCTGGCGCTGCAGCACCTCGTCGCCCTGACGCTGTTCTTCCGCCGCGAGAACAAGAACGCGCTCGGGCAGCCCCGTTCGTGGACCGACCACCTCCTGTGGCATCACGCCTGCCACACCGTCGACCTGTTCCTCCACCAGACCGGCGAGGTGCCGGCCAAGGCCTGGGCACAGCAGGGGCCTCCGCACCCCGAGCTCGGCATCGCGATGGACATGACCGTGGGCTTGCAGGCGCCATCGGGGGCGCTGTGCACCCTGGCGCTGTCGTTCAACAACGACGGGCCGCTCGGGACGACGTTCCGCTACATCGGCGACACCGGCACCTACATCGCCCGCTACGACGACCTGGTCGACGGCCACGACAAGCCGATCGACGTCTCCGGGGTGGGTGCGTCGATGGACGGGGTGGAGAACCAGGACCGGGAGTTCTTCGCCGCCGCGCGCGCGGGGCGCGAGCCCGCGGCGAGCGTCGCGCAGTGCCTGCCCACCATGCGGACACTCGACCGCCTCGAGCGAACCCTGTGAACGGGCCGTCCGGCGTGCCGGCACGCGTGCCGGTGGTGATCATCGGGGGCGGGCCAGCCGGGCTGTTGCTGGCGCGACTGCTCGGCAACGCCGGTGTCGAGTCGATCATCCTGGAGCGCCAGAGCCGCGAGCACGTCCTGGCCCGGGTGCGCGCCGGGGTGCTCGAGTGGGGCACCGTCGAGGCGCTGCGGGCGGCCGGTGTCGGGCACCGCATGGACCGCGAGGGCACCGTCCACGACGGGGTCGGCCTGAGCTTCTCGGGCCGCCACGTTCGTATCGACTTCAAGGGCCTCACCGGCAAGGGCGTGATGGTCTACGGACAGACGCAGGTCACCAAGGACCTGTACGCCGCGGTCGACGACATGGGCGTGCCCGTCGTCGACGGCGCAGCCGACGTCGTCCCCCATGACGTCGCCGGCCCGGCCCCCTACGTCACCTTCGTCAAGGACGACTCGAGCCACCGCATCGAGTGCGAGCACGTGGCCGGCTGCGACGGATCCCACGGGGTGAGCGCCACGGCGATCCCGGCGTCGGTGCTCCGCACCTACGAGCGGGTCTATCCCTTCGGGTGGCTCGGAATCCTGTCCGAGACCCCGCCGGTCGACAAGGAGCTGATCTACGCGCACAGCGAGGGGGGATTCGCGCTCTGCTCGATGCGTCATTCGATGCTGAGCCGCTACTACGTCCAGTGCGACATCGACGATGGAGTCGACGACTGGCCGGACGAGCGGTTCTGGGTCGAGCTGCGCGGCCGGCTGCCCGGCGAGGTCGCGGAGCGCCTGGTGACCGGTGCGTCCATCGAGAAGTCGCTGACGCCGCTGCGCAGCTTCGTGGCCGAGCCCCTGCGGTACGGGCGCCTCTACCTGGCGGGCGATGCGGGGCACGTCGTCCCGCCCACGGGCGCCAAGGGACTCAACCTGGCGGTCTCGGACGTGTGCTACCTGGCGGAGGCACTCTCCGACGCGGTGTGCGGCCGGTCGTCGGCGGGTCTCGACGAGTACTCCGACCGCGCCCTGTCCCGGGTGTGGAAGGCCGTCCGCTTCTCGTGGTGGCTGACCACGCTCATGCACAACTTCCCCGGCAGCGGCGAGTTCGACCGCCGGATCCAGGAGGCCGAGCTCGACTACCTGGCGGGTTCGGAGGCCGCGCAGCGGTCGTTCGCCGAGAACTACACGGGACTGCCGCTATGACCCGTTCCGAGCGGGCGAGAAAGGGAGACTGACATGCCGCACCGCACCGCCCCACCGTTCCGCGCCGACCACGTGGGCAGCCTGTTGCGCCCGCCCGAGGTGCTGCAGGCCCGCGAGGACGCAGCGGCCGGCCGCATCACCGCCGAGGAGCGGCGGGCCATCGAGGACAAGGCCATCGCCGACGTGGTCAAGATGCAGGAGGACGTCGGCCTCCAGTCCGCCACCGACGGCGAGTTCCGGCGGCGGTTCTGGCACATGGACTTCATCTACCAGCTCGGGGGCATCCACCCGGGCGACGAGACGCTCAGGATCCACTTCCGCGACGAACAGGGCGAGATGTCGGCCGAGACGCCGGTGCTGGTCATCGACGAGCGGATCACGCTGCCCAAGCCGATCTTCGGCGACGACTTCACGGCGCTGGCCTCGATGACCACGGCCGCGACGCCGAAGCTGACGATCCCGTCGCCGAGCATGGTCCACTACCGGGGCGGCCCGGCGGCGCTCGATCCCAACGTCTATCCCGACATGGACCAGTTCTGGGACGACCTGAGCGCCGCGTACGCGCAGCAGGTCGCAGCCGTTGCCCAGCTCGGGTGCACCTACCTGCAGTTCGACGACACCAGCCTCGCCTACCTCAACGACCCGAATGAGCGGGCCATGCTGACGGCCCGCGGCGACGACGCCGAGCACCAGCACCTGCGGTACATCCGCCAGATCAACGCCGCCCTCGCCGACAAGCCGGAGGGCATGAGCGTCACGACGCACATGTGCCGCGGCAACTTCCGCTCGGCGTGGGTGGCGGAGGGCAGCTACGACTTCGTGGCCGAGGCGCTGTTCAACGAGCTGGCGGTCGACGGGTTCTTCCTCGAGTACGACGACGAGCGGTCGGGGGGCTTCGAGCCGCTGCGGTTCGTGCCGCCGGGGAAGATGGTCGTGCTCGGCCTCGTGACCACCAAGCGGCCGGCGCTCGAGAGCAAGGACGTGCTCAAGCGCCGCATCGACGAGGCCGCCCGCTACGTGCCGCTCGACCAGATCTGCCTGTCGCCGCAGTGCGGGTTCTCGTCCACGGTCGAGGGCAACAAGCTCACCTACGACGACGAGGTCGCCAAGCTCCGCCTCATCGTGG
Source organism: Actinomycetota bacterium (assembly GCA_046723645.1). Classification (GTDB taxonomy): domain Bacteria; phylum Actinomycetota; class Acidimicrobiia; order Acidimicrobiales; family VFJN01; genus DASQUK01. Next base: position 19,634 of record JBKOUY010000128.1, read on the forward strand.
AGGTGGCCGGCGAGGTCTGGGGCTGACCACCCACCGAACTTGCGGTCGTAAGGGCCCCCATGGGGTCTCTAGCCGCCGCAAGTTCGGATGGGGGCTAGAAGTCGTAGAGGCGCTCGGGGTTGTCCACGAGGATGCGGTTGCGGGTGGTCTCGTCGGGGGCGAAAGCGGCCAGCAGGTCGAGCAGGTCGCCGTCGTCGGGCATGTGGCGGATATTCGGATGGGGCCAGTCGGTGCCCCAGAGCACGCGGTCCGGGGCTGCGGCGATGATGGCCCGGGCGTATGGCACCACGTCGTCGTACGGCGGCCGCCCGCCGGCGGTGAGCCGCTCGGCTCCGGACACCTTCACCCAGCAGCGGTCGTCGGCGAGGAGCCGCAGCAGCGCCCCGAACGGCTCCTGGTCGAGCCCGGCGGTGGCGTCGACCCGGGCCATGTGGTCGATGACGTAGGGGCAGGGCATGCGGTCGAGCAGGCCGGCGTAGGTGGGCAGGTCGGCGGCGTCGAAGTGGAGGACGACGTGCCAGCCGCGCGACGCGACCCGCGCCACCGTGCGGTCGAAGCGCTCCAGGTCGGGGGCGCCGCCGAGGTGCGCGACGAAGTTGATGCGCGTCCCCCGGACCCCGGCCTCGTGCAGCTGGTCGAGCTCGGCGTCGCCGGTGGCATCGTCGATCATGGCCACGCCCGCATGGCGCCCCTTGCCCTGCAACAGCGCGTCGAGCAGCGCGGCGTTGTCGGTGCCGTGGCAGCTGGCCTGCACCACCACCGCCCGGTCCAGTCCCAGCCGGTCGTGGAGCCGCACGAGGTCGTCGACGCCGGCGTCCGGCGGGGTGTACGACCGGGTGGCTGCGAAGGGGAAGCGGCCGGCCGGGCCGAACACGTGGCAGTGCGCGTCGCAGGCGCCGGGCGGGGGAGCGAACGCCCGCGGCGGATGCGGGTGGGGGTGCGGCGGCGGGATCGTCGGGTCCATCAGGGCACCCGGGGGAACACGGTGCCGTCCATGAGCTTCCGGGCCGTGCGGATGATGCCGGCCCGCTCCACGACCGGGACGCCGTCCACCATCGCCAGGTCGACCGCGGCGTCGAAGGTCCCGGTGGGGTGCTCGATGGTCACGACCCCGCCACCGGCGGCGGCGCGGTCGGCGACCTCGGCCGCCGGTCCGTCCGGTAGGAGGGCTGCCGTCCCCACGCTGACGGCCCCAAGCACGCCGATCGCCTCGTGGCACCGGTGGGGGATGAAGGTGCGGGTGGCGATCGTGCCACCCGCCCGCGGCGCCGCCACCAGCGTCAGCTTCGGCACCGTCGTCGCCGCCACGTCGCCCAGGTTCATGAGGGGCCCTGCCGCCAGGCGGACCCGCTCGAGCGTCTGGCGCAGGGTGTCGTTGGCCTCGAGCTCGGCACAGGTCTCGTGACCGGTGAGGCCGAGATCGGCGGCGCGGAGGACCACCACGGGCATGCCGTTGTCGATGAGCGTCGCCTCGAGCCCCTCGACCCCGTCCACGGCCCGGCCGGTGGGCAGGAGTGCGCCGCACGACGACCCCCCGATCCCCTCGAAGTCCAGCCGGATGGGTGCGGCGGTGCCGGGAACGCCGGCGATGGATGCGGGGCCGTCGTAGCGGGGGCGGCCCTCGCAGAGCGGCACGGTGGCGGTGGCCAGGCCGCCGGTGTTGACCATGTGGATGCCGATGGCGGCCGTGTCGCCGGCCGGCGGGGCGACCAGGCCCCGCTCGAGCGCGAAGGGCGCCACGCCGGCGAGCAGGTTGCCGCAGTTCTGCCGATCGGTGACCACGGCTTCGTCCACGACCACCTGGAGGAAGTGGTAGTCGACGTCGGCCGTGGTCGCGCTGGGCCGCCCGACCACCGCGACCTTGCTCGTCAGCGGGTGGGCGCCGCCCATGCCATCGATCTGGCGCCGGTCGGGTGATCCCATGATGCGGAGCAGCAGCTCGTCCCGGCTGGCCTCGTCCGCAGGAAGGTCGTCGGCCAGGAAGTAGAGGCCCTTGGACGTGCCGCCGCGCATGACCATGCACCGGATCCCGTCCTGCACGGCGCCAGTGTGCACGATGTCCACATGATTGTCGACAATGTCGCTCACCGCCCGTTCCCGAAGAGTATGGTGGCTTTGCGCGCAATCGTGGTGACGATCGCGGGTACAGAAGGGGGGACGACATGCGCAGGGGAATGTCGAAGGTGATCGGCGCCGCCGCCGTGCTCGCGCTGGTGGCCGCCGCCTGCGGCGACGACGACGATGACGGCGCCGAGGCTCCGGCCGACGGCGGCGAGCAGGGCGAGGAGCCGTCGGGCGAACCGATCACGATCGGCGTGGTCACGTCGCTCAACGGGCCGTTCACGCCGTGGGGGCTGCAGGTGCGCGACGGGATGCAGCTGGCCGTGGACGAGATCAACGCCGACGGCGGGGTGGACGACCGGCCGCTGGAGCTCGAGGTGGCGGACGACCAGATGAGCCCCGAGGAGGGGGTGAGCGGCGTCGAGCGCCTGGTCGAGGAGGGCGCGGTGGCCATCGGTGGCGTCATCTCGAGCGACGTCGGCCTGGCGACGGCCCGCGTCGCCGAGGAGTCCGAGGTGCCGCTGTTCCTCGTCAAGGCCGGGAACGAACAGATCCTCACGCGGGACAGCCGCTACACCTTCCGCACCTGTCTGCCGGCGGCGCCGATGGTTGCCGGACCCATCGCCCAGTTCGTCGAGCAGGAGGGCTTGACCCGCGTCGGCGCCATCATCGCCGACTACGGCTGGGGCCAGGCCTTCCGCGCCGCCGCCGAGGAGGAGATCGGCTCCCTCGACGGCGTGGAGCTGCAGGTCGAGGTTGCGCCGGTCGACGAGACGGACTTCACGACCTACCTGCGCAACCTCGAGTCGTTCGATCCGGAGCTGCTGGTGGCGACGGGGCATCCGCCGGGGTCCGGGCCGATCACCGTGCAGTCGGCCGATCTCGGCCTCGACGTCCAGGTCACGGGCGCCTACTCGGTGCTCCCGGAGGTGGTGTCCGCGGCCGGCGACGCCGCCACTGGCCGCTATACCGACTTCGACTGCGCCGACTACGAGAGCGAGGAGTACCAGGAACTCGCGCGCCGCTACCTGGAGTCGTCCGACAACACGTTCATGGACGATGACGCGGTGGCCGGCTACGGGATCGTCACGATGGTCGCCCAGGCCGTCGAGGAGGTCGGCGACGACCCCGTCGCGATCGCCGAGTACCTCCACGAGCAGACCTTCGACCTGCCCGGCTATTCCTTCGAGATGGGATGGACGGAATGGGGCGAGCTGGCGAACGCCCAGCCGCTGTTCACGGTGATCGGCGAGGGCCCGGCGCCGGAGGGGGTGAACGAGGGCGGCGACTGGTACCCGGAGACGCTGATCCTGCCAGACCCACTGGAACCGTACGAGCCCTCGCAGTGATCGACCCATGAGGCGGCGCGGATGGGTCCGTAAGCGGGTACTGAACAGGACGGGATTTGCAGCGTGAGCCACGGCCACACAGCGAGGCCTCTTAACAGCGCAGCACCGCAAGCCAGGATCCGTGTACTCATCCGCGCACGCTCCGACGCGGCGTGGCCGTGACCATCCTCGAGCTCGACAGCGTGGAGAAGCGCTTCGGGGGTCTGCCGGCCGTCAACGGAGTGTCGTTGAGCGTCGATGAGGGCGAGATCGTCGCCCTCGTCGGCCCCAACGGCGCCGGCAAGACCACGCTGCTTCGCGCGGTGAGCGGGCTCGACCCGCCGACGGCGGGCAAGGTCAGCTTCATGGGGGCGGACATCACCCGGCTCACGACCCACCGGACCCGCCGGACGGGGATGTCGATGGTGCTCCAGACCCCGAGGCCGTTCGCCGGTATGACGGTGCGCGAGAACGCGGCGCTGGGGGCGCTGTTCGGCTCGGTCGGCGGGCGGGTCTCCGAACCCGAGGCGCTCGAGCGGGCCGACGAGGCCCTGAGGTTCGTCGGCCTGGACGGGCGTGCCGACGCCGACGTTCGCGCGCTGAACCTCCACCAGCAGCGGTTCCTCGAGCTGGCCCGCGCCCTCGCCGGCCGGCCCCGCCTCCTGCTGCTCGACGAGGTGATGGCCGGCCTCAACGACACCGAGCTCCGGGCGTCGATGGACATCGTCCGCTCCGCCCGCGACCGGATGGGGGTGACGGTCATCTGGGTCGAGCACGTGATGAAGGCGGTGATGGGCCTCGCGGAGCGGGTCGTCGTCCTGAACTTCGGCCGGGTGGTCGTCGACGGCACCCCGGAATTGGCGATGCGCGATCCTGACGTCGTGGAGGCGTACCTCGGGACACCCGGCGATGGTGATGCTCGAGGTCGCTGAGCTGTCGGCCGGCTACCTCGGCGAGAACGTCGTCCACCGGGTCTCGTTCTCGGTGGCGAAGGGCGAGGCGGTGGCCGTGATCGGCTCGAACGGCGCCGGCAAGACCACGCTGTTCCGCGCCGTGTGCGGGTTGCTGAGGCCGTCGCACGGGAGCGTGCGCCTCGACGGACGGCCGATCACCCGGCGCCGTGCCCACGACATCGCCAGGGGTGGGCTGGCCTATGTGCCGGCGGAGCGCCACCTGTTCCCCGAGATGACCGTGGCCGAGAACCTCGACCTGGGTGCCTTTCCGCGGCGGCCACCCCCCGACCGCCGGGCGCTGGTCCTCGAGCTGTTCCCCCGCCTCGACGAGCGCCGGCGCCAGCGGGCCGGCACCCTCAGCGGCGGCGAGCAGCAGATGCTCGCAGTCGGCCGGGCGCTGATGTCGGAACCACGCCTGCTGCTGCTGGACGAACCGACCACGGGCCTGGCGCCGAAGCTCGCGGCCGACGCGTACGGCGCGCTGGAGGCCCTCCGCCGGCACGGGCTCACGATCCTCGTCGCCGAGCAGCAGGTGCCGCTGGCGCTCGGGTTCGCCGACCGGGGCTACGTCCTCGAGGACGGCCGGATCCAGCTCGAGGGAACGTCGGCCGAGCTGGGGGAGAACCCCGGCGTCCAGCGGGCGTATCTGGGGGTCGCATGACATGAGCGAGCGTCCCGTAGGGCGAGAGAGCGAGCCGGGCCCGAGCGGCCGTGGGAGCGGGGAACAACGCGTGGTCAGCCCGAGCGGCCCGCTGCGAAGCAGCATGAGCGGGAAACAATGAGGGCGGTCGTTTTCGACGGCGTGGTCCTCGGCCTGCAGTTCGGGCTGCTCGGCGTCGGCCTGACCCTCGTCTACGGCCTCGGGGGCGTGCTCAACCTGGCGCAGGGCCAGCTCGCCGTGCTCGGCGCCATCGTCGCTGCCCTGAGGCTCGACGCCGGAAGTGCCGTCGTGCCCGCGGTGCTCACCGGCCTCGTCGTCGCCGGGACCGTGGGCCTGCTGCTCGACCTCACGCTGATGCAGCCCGTGTACCGGCGGCGCGGCGAGGACCGCGTGCTGTTGGGCCTCCTGCTCATGCTCGGCGTGGCGTTCATCATCGACGGCGTGCTCACGTGGCGCTACCCGATCGAGGCGCTGACGCTGCGGATCGGCGGAGAGCCCGTCGACATCCTCGGGGTGAGGATGCGCACGGGGTCGCTGCTGGCGTCGGCGATCGCCCTCGGGGTGGGGGCGATCCTCGTCGTCTTCCTGCGCTACGCCACGACCGGGAAGGCCGTGCGCTCGGTGATCCAGGACGAGGAGGGCGCCCAGCTCTGCGGCGTGAGCCCGGCGACCGTCCGCGCCTTCGTCTTCGCCCTGAGCGGTGTACTGGCGGCGCTGGTGGCGGTGACCCGGTCGATGACCTCGCCGGTCACCGTCAACGCCGGGATCGACTTCACGATCCTGGCCCTGATCGTCGCCGTGGTCGGCGGGCTCGGCAGCGTGTCCGGGGCGTTCCTGGCCGGGATCCTGCTGGGGGTCGTCAACACGGTGAGTGCCCACTACATCGGCACGTACATCACGACGATCGTGCTGCTCGGGGCCGCAGCGGCCACGATCGTGGTGCGACCGTCGGGCCTGCTGGGCGCGGGGCGGGAGTGATCCGCCGGGCGGCGACGGTGGGCAGGGCGGGCGCCCCGGCGGTGCGCGCGTACGCGCCGGTCGTGCTGGCCGGGGCCCTCGTCGCGCTGCTACCGCTGCGCTACGGCGACTCCCGGCCGATGATGGGCGTCGTCATCGGCGGCGTGCTGTTCGCCTGCTACGCCGTCGGTTTCAACGTCATCTTCGGGAGCACCGGCCAGCTCTTCCTGTGCACCGGCGCACTCGCCGGCATCGGCGGGTATGCGTCCGCGATCCTCAGCGACCGGCATGGCCTCCCGATGGTGCTGACGATGCTCCTGGCCAGCCTCATGGCCGCAGCCGTCGGTGGGCTGTTGAGCTGGATCGCGGTGAGCCGGTCGCTGGGCGTGATCTTCACCGGCATCGTGACCCTGACGTTCGCGCTGGCGTTCCAGAACCTGCTGCTCGGCCAGCGTGACCTCACCGGGGGCGAGACGGGGCTGGTCGTGGAGGCCGGATCGGACACGTTGCTGGGCGAACAGGTGGCGCCGTTCTACGTGTTCGTCGTGCTCCTCACCGCCTACCTCGCCCTGTTCCGGGCGCTCCAGCGGTCGCACATCGGCTGGGCGTTCCGCGCCCTGCGCGACGACGAGATCGCGGCCGAGCTGGCCGGGGTCGACGTCAAGCGGTACCGGGTCCTGGCGGGCACGCTGGGCTCGGGGATGATCGGGCTCGCGGGGGCGCTCTACGCCCACAGCGAGGGCTTCATCAGCCCCTCGACGTTCAGCTTCGGCGAGGTCGACGTGCTCGTCATCGTGATGCTCGCGTTCGGCGGCATCGGCAGTCTGCTCGGGCCAGTGGTCGGCGCCGCCACCTTCACGGTCCTCGAGGAGTGGATGGAGTCGTTCGACGAGTACCGCCTGATCATCTACGGGTCGGTGATCCTGGTGCTGTTCCTCGTGCTGCCGCGGGGTGTGGTGCCCACGGTGCAGCGGCTGGTCGAGGTCGCACGCCGTCGGGCGGTCCGACGCGCACCGGCCTCCACCGCTCAGCCGCCCGTCGATACCCTCACGCACGGATGACGATTGAACCCGGGACCGATCCGTCCTCGTACCGGCACTGGGAGGTGTCGTACGAGGGGCCGGTGGCGACGCTCACCATGCGGGTTACGCCCGATGCCGGGTTGCGCGACGACTACGAGCTCAAGCTCAACAGCTACGACCTGGGCGTCGACATCGAGCTGCACGACGCAGTCCAGCGGCTGCGCTTCGAGCATCCCGAGGTCAAGGCGGTGGTGCTCACCGGCGGTCTCGACAAGGTCTTCTGCTCCGGGGCGAACATCCAGATGCTCGCCGGGTCGACGCACGCCCACAAGGTGAACTTCTGCAAGTTCACCAACGAGACCCGCCTGGGCATCGAGGACGCCACGGCCCACTCGGGCCAGACGTGGATCGCTGCGGTCAACGGCACGGCCGCCGGCGGCGGCTACGAGCTGGCGCTGGCGTGCGAGGAGATCGTGCTCGTCGACGACCGGTCGTCGGCCGTGTCGCTGCCCGAGGTTCCCCTGCTGGCGGTGCTGCCCGGCACGGGCGGGCTGACGCGGTTGGTCGACAAGCGCGGCGTGCGGCGCGACCGGGCCGACGTGTTCGCCACCCGGACCGAGGGGATCAAGGGCCGGCAGGCGGTGGAGTGGGGCCTGGTCGACGCCGTCGCCCCCCGGAGCCGCTTCGACGGCCTCGTGCGGCAGCGTGCGGAGGCCCGCGCCGCCGAGTCCGACCGCCCGGATGGCGGGCCAGGCGTGTCGTTGCCGCCGCTAGAGGTCCGCGTCGACGACGACGGGCTGCGCTACGGCTCGGTGTCGGTGGCGATCGATCGGGGGCTGCGCGCCGCGTTCGTCACGGTCAACGCGCCGAACGGGCGCGAGCCGTCCGACCCGGCCGAGCTGCTCGCCGCCGGCGCCTCCGCCTGGGTGCTGTCGGCCGTCCGCGAGCTCGACGACGCCATCCTGCGGCTGCGGTTCAACGAGCCCGACGTCGGCACCTGGGTGCTGCGCACCGACGGTGACCCCGCCCTGGTCGCCGCCGCGGAGGAGTTGCTGGCCCCCGGAGCGTCCGACCACTGGCTGGCCCGGGAGGTGCGCCTGTACTGGTGCCGAACCCTCAAGCGCCTCGACCTGTCTGCCCGCACGCTGGTGGCGCTGGTCGAGCCCGGGAGTTGCTTCGTCGGGCTGCTCGCCGAGCTGGTCCTCGCCGCCGACCGGTCGTTCATGTTCGACGGGAGGCAGCCCGACAACGACCTCCCGGCGCCCGAGCTGAGGCTGACGCCGGCGAACGACGGCTGGTTCCCGATGTCGAACGGGCTCAGCCGGCTCGCCACCCGGTTCTGGGCCGACGACGGCGGCCTCGATGCGGCGCGGGCGCAGATCGGCAAGAACGTGGTCGCGCACGAGGCCGCGGACGTCGGCCTCGTGACGTTCACGCCCGACGACATCGACTGGGACGACGAAGTGCGGCTGTCGCTCGACGAGCGCGCCAGCTTCTCGCCCGACGCGCTCACCGGCATGGAGGCCAACCTGCGCTTCGCCGGGCCCGAGACCATGGAGACCAAGATCTTCGGCCGGCTGTCCGCGTGGCAGAACTGGATCTTCCAGCGCCCCAACGCTGCGGGCGGCGAGGGTGCGCTGCGCCGCTTCGGTACCGGCTCGCGCCCGTCGTACGATCGGGCACGGACCTGAGGGCCATGATCGGGCCATGAACACCGTCGACATCGATGCCGCGATCCCCAACAACGTCGACCTCGCCGGCGACCGGCGCCTTCGGCGAGCGCTCGAGTCGTGGCAGCCCCGCTTCGTCGCCTGGTGGCGGGAGCTCGGGCCGGTCGCCTTCCAGGACAACGACGTCTACCTCCGCACCGCCGTCGCCGTCGGCCAGGAGGGATGGGCCAACTTCGACTACGTCAAGATGCCCGAGTATCGCTGGGGCATCTTCCTGGCCGAACCCGAAGCCGACCGCCGCATTGGTTTCGGCGACCATCGCGGCGAGCCCGCATGGCAGGAGGTACCGGGCGAGCACCGGGCCGACCTGCGCCGGTTGGTCGTCGTGCAGGGCGACACCGAGCCGGCGTCGGTGGAGCAGCAGCGCGCGCTGTGCCTCACGGCGCCGAGCCTGTACGACCTGCGAAACCTGTTCCAGGTCAACGTCGAGGAGGGCCGGCACCTGTGGGCGATGGTGTACCTGCTCCACCGCTACTTCGGGCGCGACGGGCGCGACGAGGCCGATGAGCTGCTGGAGCGCCACGCCGGCGACGAGGACAACCCGCGCATACTGGGCGCGTTCAACGAGCCCACGCCGGACTGGCTCTCCTTTTTCCTATTCACCTACTTCACCGACCGCGACGGCAGGTTCCAGCTCGCATCGCTGCGCGAGAGCGGCTTCGATCCCCTGTCGCGGACCTGCGACTTCATGCTCAAGGAGGAGGCCCACCACATGTTCGTGGGGGCCACCGGCGTGGGGCGCGTGGTGCAGCGCACCGTCGAGCTGATGCGCCAGCACGACACCGACGACGTCGGGCCGCACGGCGGGATCGACGTGCCCACTCTGCAGCGCTACCTCAACCTGCACTACAGCGTGTCCCTCGACCTGTTCGGCGCCGAGACGTCGACCAACGCCGCCAACTACTACGCCGCCGGGCTCAAGGGCCGCTTCCAGGAGGCGGCGCGCGGCGACGACCACCGCCTGCTCGATGCCACGCGCACCGTGCCCACCGTCGTCGCCGCCGGCCCCGGCGAGCGGGAGGCGCCTGCGCTCGCCGCCCTCAACGAGACCCTCCGCGACGACTACGTCGCCGACTGCCGCAAGGGCATCGAACGGTGGAACCGCACCCTGGCGGAGGTCGGGTGCGAGCTGGTTCTGCCCCACGCCGGGTTCCACCGCGCGGTCGGGGAGTTCCGCGACCACCGGGTGAGCCCCGACGGCCGGCTGCTCAGCGAGGACGAGTGGTCGGCCGGCGCCGCGAAGTGGCTGCCGACCGACGCCGACCGCGCCCATGTCGAGTCGCTCATGGTCGGGGTGCGCGAGCCGGGGAAGATGGCTGGCTGGATCGCCGCGCCGTCGACGGGGGTCCACCAGAAGCCTGTGGACTACGACTACGTGCGGCTGTGACGCCGGAGGGGGACACATGGGCCAGTACAACGCCGCCGCCTGGCTGCTCGACCGCCAGCTCGACGGTGGTCACGGCGACCGGATCGCCTACCGGATAGACGGTCGCACGGTCAGCTATGCGGTTCTGGGCGACGAGGTAGCGCGCGCCCAGAACGCCCTGGGCGAACTCGACGTCCGCCGCGGGGAGCGGGTGGCGCTGGTCGTCGACGACGAGCTGGCGTTCCTGGCCTGGTTCCTGGGTGCCCTGCGCGCCGGTGCGGTCCCCGTGCCGCTGTCGACCATGCTGACCGCCGAGGAACTGGCGGCGATCGTCGTCGACGCCGGCGCAGGCACGGTCGTCGTCTCCGCCGGCTACGGCGGGCACCTCGGGACCATGGCCGCAGGACCCTCGGAGCTCCGCAACGCGGTGGTGATCGGCGACGCGGTGGCCGCGGGCGGGCTTCCCGTGCACCGCTGGTCGGACTTCACCGACCGTTCCCAGGCGCCGGTGGCCCAGACCGGGCCCGACTCGCCTGCGTTCTGGCTGTACAGCTCCGGGACCACCGGCTCGCCCAAGGGCGTGATGCACCGCCAAGCCAGCATGCAGGCCACGGCCGAGACCTATGCCCGGTCGGTCCTGGAGATCGGGCCCGACGACCGGTGCCTCTCGGTGGCGAAGCTGTTCTTCGCCTACGGGCTCGGCAACTCCCTGACGTTCCCGCTGTCGGTGGGCGCGAGCGCCGTGCTCAACCCCCGGCGCCCGACGCCGGCCGAGGTCCTCGCCCTGGTCCGCAACGAGCGGCCCACCCTGTTCTTCGCCACCCCCGGCTTCATCGCGGCCCTGCTGGACGCCGACCCGCCCGACGACGCCTTCGCCTCCGTGCGGTCCACGGTCACGGCGGGCGAGGCGCTCCCGGCGGAGCTGCACCGGCGGTTCCAGGCCCGCTTCGGCCACCCCGTACTCGACGGGATCGGGACGACGGAGGCGCTGCACATCTTCCTGTCCAACACCAAGGGCGCGGAGCGGCCGGGCACCAGCGGCACGCCGGTCCCGGGATACGACGCCCGGCTGGTCGACGAGGCGGGCCACGAGGTGACCGAACCCGATACGCCCGGCCACCTCCAGGTGCGGGGGCCGTCGCTGGCCACCGGGTACTGGTGCCGAGACGCGGCCACGCGGGCCGCCTTCCTGGGGGAGTGGCTTGTCACCGGCGACGTCTACCGCCGGTCGGCCGATGGCCATTGGACGTTCCTGGGCCGCAACAACGACATGATCAAGGCCGGTGGCATCTGGGTGTCGCCCGCGGAGGTCGAGAGCGTCCTCGTCGAGCATCCCGACGTGCTCGAAGCTGCCGTGGTGGGGGGCCGGGACGCCGACGGGCTGGAGGTCACCGTCGCCTTCCTCGTCCCCCGGTCCGGACACGACGTCGACCCGGCCGCCATCGACGCCCATTGCCGCGAGCGCATGGCGGCGTTCAAGCGCCCGCGCCGCATCGAGGTGGTGGACCAGCTCCCCAAGACGGCCACCGGCAAGGTCCGGCGCTTCGCCCTGCGCGAGCGGCTCGAGGTCCTGCAGGCCGGTGGTGCGCCCGTGGGCGCCGGCGAGGGCGGCTGACGGCCGTGCCCGGTGGGGCCGCGGTCATCGACGTCGACGAGCTGGTCGCCATCGACGTGCACACGCACGCAGAGGTGTCGGCGGTGACCGGCCGGGGGTCGTTGACGCCCGAGCTGGAGCGGGCGGCCGACGAGTACTTCGGGATCCGCGACCGCCAGCGACCGACCGTGGAGCAGATGGCCGCCTACTACCGCGAGCGCAGGATGATGGCGGTGGTGTTCACCGTCGACGCCACGACGGCGATGGGTGTGCCCCCGGTGCCCAACGACGAGATCGCCGAGGCTGCGCATGCGCACCCCGATGTACTCATTCCGTTCGGCAGCGTCGACCCCCACCTGGGGCTGGCTGCGGTCAGGGAGGTCCACCGCCTGGTGGATGAACAACACGTGCGGGGATTCAAGTTCCATCCCACCGTCCAGGCGTTCCACCCCAACGACCGCATGGCGTACCCGGTGTACGAAGCGATCGCCGAGCACGGGCTGATCGCGCTGTTCCACACCGGGCAGACCGGCATCGGCGTCGGGGTGCCCGGCGGCGCCGGCCTGCGCCTGAAGTACTCCAACCCATTGGCGGTCGACGACGTGGCCGCCGACTTTCCCGACCTGCCCATCGTGCTGGCGCACCCGTCGTTCCCGTGGCAGGACGAAGCGCTCGCAGTGGCCACCCACAAGCCCCTGGTCCACATCGACCTGTCGGGCTGGTCGCCCCGCTACTTCCCGCCGCAGCTGGTCCAGTACGCCAACACGCTCCTGGCCGACAAGGTGCTGTTCGGGTCGGACTTCCCGATGATCACCCCCGATCGCTGGCTGGCCGACTTCGAGACGCTCGACATCAAGCCGGAGGTGAGGCCGAAGATCCTCAAGGACAACGCAGCCCGGCTGCTCGGGTTGAGCGACGTGCGTCCGGGCGATGCGTGACCAAGGCCTGGGCTCGTGGCCGGTTCGGCGGCGCCGCTTGTCGCCCGCCCACGTCGCCTTTGCACACGGTGACGCCCGCCGCACCTACGCCGAGCTCCACGACCGCACCCGCCGACTGGCCGTCGCGCTGCGCGACCTCGGCGTGGGGCGCGGCGACCGCGTCGCGTACCTGGGCCCCAACGACCCCACGCTCCTGGAGACGCTGTTCGCCACCACCGCCCTCGGGGGCGTCTTCGTCCCGCTGAACTGGCGGCTCGCCGCGTCCGAGCTGACCTACATCGCCGCGGACTGCGGCGCCACGCTGCTCGTGCACGCCGCCGCCATGGCCGAGGCGGCCGAGGCGGTGGCCGGGGACGAGTCGACGGCGCTGCTCCACCTGGTGGAGCTCGGCCCTGCGTTCGAGGGCCTGGCGACTGGTGGCGGCGTGGGCGGAGGCGTTCCGGCGCTGGTCGACGCCCACGTCGCCCTCGACGACGCGGCCGTCATCATCTACACGTCGGGCACGACCGGCCGGCCCAAGGGCGCCACGCTGAGCCACGGGAACATCACGTGGAACTGCGTCAACGTGCTCATCGACACCGATCTGGGCTCAGACGAGGTGGCGCTCGTGTGCGCCCCGCTGTTCCACGTGGCGGCGCTCAACATGGTCTCACTGCCGATGGTCATGAAGGGCGGCACGATCGTGCTCACGGGCGCGTTCGACCCCGAGACCGCGCTGGAGCTGATCGCCCGCCACCGGGTGACCGTGATGTTCGGCGTGCCGTCGATGTTCAACGCGATGGCCCAGGTGCCCGCGTTCGCCTCCGCCGACCTGTCCAGCCTGCGGCGGCTCCTGTGCGGCGGTGCGCCCGTGCCGCTGTCGACCATCCGCACGTACCTCGATCGCGGCATCCCGTTCCTGCAGGGCTACGGGATGACGGAGACGTCGCCCGGCGCCCTGTTCCTGGGCGCCGAGCGATCCGCCGACAAGGCCGGCACCGCCGGGGTGGCGTCGTTCTTCACCGACGTGCGCGTGGTGCGGCCCGATGGGGGCGAGGTGGCGCCGGGCGAAAAGGGCGAGGTGGTCGTGGCCGGGCCCAACGTGATGAGTGGCTACTGGAACCGCCCCGACGCCACCGCCGAGGTGATGGACGGGGAATGGTTCCGGTCCGGCGACGTGGCGGTCGTCGACGACGACGGCTACGTGACGATCGTCGACCGGATGAAGGACATGATCATCTCCGGCGGCGAGAACGTCTACCCGGCCGAGGTGGAGGACGTCATCTACAGCCATCCCGACGTCGCCGAGTGCGCGGTGATCGGCGTGGCCGACGAGCGCTGGGGCGAGGTCGGTCGGGCCATCGTGGTCCGGCGGGCGGGCACGGCCCTCGACGAGCGGGAACTGCTCGCCCACCTCGACGGGAGGCTGGCCCGCTACAAGCTGCCCCGGTCGGTCGTGTTCACCGACCGGCTGCCCCGCAGCGGCGCCGGCAAGGTGCTCAAGGCCGAGCTGCGTGAGGTGTTTGGCACCGCCTGAGCTGGGCGGTTCACGCCTCCACGTCGGCGCGCCGGCGACCCGACAGGATGATCAGCTCCTCGTGGAGCTCGAACCACACCGTGTGGTAGCTGTCCTTGAGCGGCGCCGCCAGCATCGAGTGGTCACCGTCGTCGATCAGCGTCAGCGCCCGCCGGAGCCGGCGGGGGTACACGTCGAAGCGGGTCAGGGCGCTCGCCAGGGGCCCGAGCGCCGTCGACACCCTCGCATCGGTGCGGCGCAGCCTGGCGATGACCCTTTCGTCGTGGCGGCGGTCGCTGTGGTCGTTGACCGTGAGCTCGCCGCCGACCGGCCGCATTTGCCAGTCGGTGACGATCTGTTTGACGTCGTCGTTGATCGGCACGAACGACTCGTACACGTCGTCGATGACCGGGCCGGCCCGCTCGCGCTCGCGCGCGTAGAGCTCGTCGACCCGGCCGCGGCCGAGGTCGGTCAACCGATAGCCGAGCTTCGTGCCCTCCACCAGACCGGCGGCCTCGAGCTCCGAGATCGCGGTGGTGGCGTCGGCCTCGACCGCCGCCCCGAGCGCCTCGTGCGTCGCCCGCCCCTTGAGGCACAGCACCTGCAGAAGGTGATCCACTACCCGTCCTCCTCGAGCTCTCCCATGCCCTGGCGACCGAACATCGAACGCTATTCCCGGAGCCCGCCCTGCAGGGAACGGATGCCTGAGATCAGGGCGCTCCGCAGCGCCCGTCGGTCGTCGTCAGCCAGCCCGCTCACCATGCGGGCCTCCACGGCGCGGACGTCGGCATCGCAGCTCGCCAGCAGCGCCCTGCCCTTGGCGGTCAGCCGAGCCTGGAGGATTCGACCGTGGTCCGGATGGGCGCGGCGGCGGACGAGCCCCCTGTCCTCCAGCGTCAGCAGCACCTCGTTCATCGACTGCGGGGACACAAGGGACCGACGGGCGAGCTGGGCATTGGAGAGGCCACTACGACGGTCGAGCACGCTCAGCGTCGTGTACTGGTTGACCGACAGCCCCTGAGCCTTGAGGACCGCCCCGATCGCCCGCCGGACCACGCGATCGATGCGCCCGACGAGGTACAGCAGCGTGGGCTCGCCGTCGTCGGTGATCTCCGCGACGTTCGCGGTCGGTTCAGGCGCGGTCGAGGACAATGTCGAACGTCGTTGCCAGCTCACCGGCTGCGTCGGGCTCGAAGCGTCGGACCAGGCTGTCCCGCACGCCGAACACGGCGTCGTCGCGCAGGTAGTCGGTCTCCTCGTCGAACACGTGCGTGATGAGGTCCTTGTAGCCGTCCGCCCGCACCCACATGTGCGTGTGGCCGGGGCGCATCCAGTTGCGGCCGTGGGCCTTGAGGAGGTCACCCGCCGGCCCGTCCGACGGGATCGGGTAGGGCACGGGGCGCACGGTGCGGATCTCGTAGCTGCCGTCGACATCGGTGGTGTAGATCCCCCGCAGGTTCTCGGTGGACTGCTCGCCGGGTTGCTGGACCGCGTAGAAGCCGGCGGTGGCGTTCTGCCAGCAGTCCAGGGTGGCGCCGGCGATCGGCTCGTGGTCGATGTTCGTGACCGTGCCCCGGATCACGACCCGGTCGCCGTCGTCGGGATCGACGAGCATCGACTCGCCCTTGGCTCGCTGCGGGGACCCGGGCACGTAGAAGGGTCCGAGCACGGTGTTCTCCGTGCTCCCCTCGGCGCCGTCGTGGGTCAGCATCTCGACCAGGCTCGACACCCCGAGCGTGTCGGACAGCAGGATGAACTCCTGGCGGGTGTCGTCGCAGCGCTGGCCGGCGGCCGTCAGGAACTGGATGCCGGCGAACCATTCGTCGCGCTGCAGGTTGACCTCCTCCGCGAAGGCGTGGAGGTGGCGGACGGCGGCCTCGGTGATCTCGCGCAGACGAGGGTTCGGCGAGTCCTCGTAGCGCGACAGCACGTCGGCCAAGAGCTCGGCGCGCGCTTTTTCGGTCATGGTGCGCTCTCCTTCTCTCCGATCATTCTGGCGGTTCCACCGGGTCGTCACCGGTGAGGATGCGCCGGGCCCGGGCGTCGAACACGTCCAGGCTGCCGGGGTGGGTGAGGATGTAGAAGCGGTTCGTCTTGACGGCCTCGCACACCTGGTCGGCGACGTCGGTGGGGTCGGCTGCAGCCGGCGCCATCTGCCGGCGCCTCGCCTTGTAGGCGCTGACCTGGGCCATCTGATCGGTGTCGAGGCTGTAGGCGAAGCGCTCCGGGCGGTTGCGGTCGGCGGTGGAGATGTTCGTCCGGACCCAGCTCGGGCAGAGCACGGATACCCCGACCTTGCTGCCCTCGGCGGCGAGCTCGAAGCGCAGCGTCTCGCTCAGCGCCACGACGGCGGCCTTGGACGCGTTGTACGGGCCCATGCGCGGGAGGTGGTAGAGGCCGGACGTCGATGCCGTGTTGACGATGTGGCCGACGTCGTTCGCCCGCAGGTGCGGCAGGAACGCCCGGAGACCATGGATCACGCCGAAGAGGTTGACGGCGAGGACCCATTCGAAGTCCTCCAACGGCAGATCGGCGATGGGCAGGCCGCGGCTGCCGACGCCGGCGTTGTTGCAAACCAGGTGGACGTCGCCGAAGTGCTCCATCGTGGTCGCCGCGAGTGCCATGACGTCGGACTCGAGGCTCACGTCCGTGGGCACCGTGAGCACCTCGGTGCCGGCCTCCCTGAGTGCCTCGCCCGCCCGCTGCAGGACCGGCCGCTCGATGTCGCCCAGCACCAGCTTCATGCCCTCGGCGGCGAACCGATGGGCCATGGCCAGGCCGATGCCCGACGCGCCGCCGGTGATCACGGCGACCCTGCCGGCGAGGTCCTCCATGGTCGCCGAGCCCACCTAGACGCGCAGGAGGTAGGCGGAGTGGAGGAGGTCCGGATTGGCCTTCAACTCACCGGCCGACCCGTGGTAGCGGATGCGCCCGCCCTGCAGCACGTAGGCGCTCTTGGCGAGCCCGAGCGCGACGTGGGCGAATTGCTCGATGAGCAGCACCCCGACCCCCGACTCGGCCACCGACGCCAGCGTCGGCACCAGGCGCTTGACGACCAACGGGGCGAGGCCGAGCGACAGCTCGTCCACGATGAGGACCGAGGGTCGGGACACGAGCGCCTGTGCGAGCACGACCATCTGCTGCTCGCCGCCGGACAGCAACAGCGCGCTGGTGTTCCAACGCCGGGTCAGCTCTGGGAACAGCTCGAGGGCGTAGTTGATCCCCCGTTCGGCCTGGTCGCCGTTCAGGCCATAGGTGGCAACCCGCAGGTTGTCGGCGATGCTGAGGTCCTTCAGCACCCGGCGTCCCTCCGCGACCACCGCCAGGCCGGCCCGCCGGATCCGCTCGGGTGGACGCCTGGTCAGGTCGCGTTCTCCGAGGAGCACCCGGCCCGAGCTGGGCCGGAGCACGCCCGCGACCGTGAGCACGAGCGTCGACTTGCCGGCGCCGTTGGGGCCGAGCAGCGCTGTCACCTCCCCCGGTGGCACCTCCAGCGAGACGTCGCGCAGCACCGGGCGGCCGCCGCGCTCCACCGACAACGCGTCGAGCCGCAGGGTGGCGGCGGACATCGCGGGCGCCTCCTCGTCCGGGTCGACGCTGGCCATCAGCGCATCAGACCTCCTCCTCCGTGCCGAGATAGGCACGGACGACGTGCGGGTTGCGGAGGACCTCGGCCGTCGGGCCCGAGGCGATCAGCTTGCCGAAGTCCAGGACGGCGGTCGTCGTGCAGCAGGCGGACACGAGGCTCATGTCGTGATCAACGAGGACGACGAGGGCACCCGTCTCGTCGGGAATGCGGCGGATCAGCTCGGCCAGCAGTGCGGTCTCGTCGTCGGGGAGGCCGGCCCCCGGCTCGTCGAAGAGGATCACCCGCGGGCGGCCGACGACCGCCCGCGCCATCTCGACCAGGCGGCGCTGGGCGGCGCCCAGTTCCCCGACCAGCCGGTGCGCGACGTCCGAGAGGCCGGTGAAGCCGATCGCCTCGGAGACCTCGTCGCGGCGGCTGGTGCGATCGCCGCCGGTGTGCTCGTGGACCAGGAGGACGTTGTCGAACACGGAGAGCTCGGCGATCGCCTGCTCGGTCTGGAACGTGCGCCGGAGCCCCCACCGGGCCCGCTTGAAGTCGGGGATCGCCAGCAGGTCCTCGCCAAAGGCGTGGACCCGGCCGGCGGACGGGCGGACGAACCCGCTGAGCACGTTGAAGAACGTCGTCTTGCCGGCGCCGTTGGGCCCGATCAGGCCGCACGTGCCGGCGTCGAAGTCGAGCGTCATGGCGTCGATCGGCACGACACCGCCGAACCGGACGGTCAGGTCCTCCACCTGGATCACGCCGCCGTCTCCCGCCGCGAGAACAGCCCGCGGATCCGGCGCCCGAGCTTGGCGAGGTCCTTCGGCACCTGGTCGGCGAGGCCGCCCGGGGCGGTCATCAGCACCTGCAGCACCCCGATGCCGAACAGGATCGTGAGCAACTCGGTCGAGACCCCCCAGTCGTCGAGCAGTGCCGGCAGGATCCGCAGCAGGAACGCGGCCACGACCGCCCCCCACAGGCTGTACACGCCCCCCATGAGGACGACTGCCAGCAGCGTCACCGAGGTCTCGACGGGGAACTGCTGGACGCTCACCCCGCCGGCGGACGCCGCGAGCAGGCCTCCGGCGATGCCCGCCATGAACGAGGCGAGAGCGAACGCCCACAGCTTGTACAGGACAGTGTTCACACCCGCCGAGATGGCGGTCGCCTGGCTGTGGCGGATCGCGGCCCACGCCCGTCCAGGCTTGCGCCGGACGTGCCACGCGGCGACCACGAACATGACGATGGCCACCACGACGCAATAGCGGAAGTAGGCGGTGTCGCCGTGCGCCAGCGACGGCCGGGGCATGCGGGAGGACGCACCGCCCGCGGCCGAATTGCCGAAGAACCCGCCGCCCCCGTTGGGGAACAGCACGGCGCGCAGGACGATCGTGATGGCGCCCGCCGCCATCAGCGTGATCAGCGCGAGGTAGAGGCCGGAGAGGCGCAGCGCGGGCAGCCCGATGAGCGTGCCGACGGCGGCCGTGACGACCCCGGCGCACAAAACCAGCACCGGGAACGGCAGCGATGTGGCGTAGCTGAGGCGCAGCGCCACCCAGGCTCCGACCGCCGCCAGGACGAACTGGCACAGCGACACCATCCCGACCCGGCCGATCAGCAGGCCGAGACCGAGCGCCACCATGCTGTAGATCACCGCCCCGGTGACGACCAGCATCCAGAAGCTGTCGAGCAGTGGGGGGAGTCCGAAGAGCAGGAAGGCCAGGAGCCCGACGACGATCGCCACCTTGAGCGGCCGGCGCCGGACCTTGCCGACGGGGGCGACCGGTGCCGCGGGGACGACCTCGTCGGCCGCCACCGCGTGAACGTCAGTGCTCACCGCTATCAGGTCCGTATCAGCGGGCGGCGGCGGGCGAAGAACAAGAGGGCCACGATCGCCAGCACGAACGGCGTGATGGTCCGGTAGTCGGCCAGCGGCCGCGTGCCGATGTGGACATCGTTGAAGGCGGTGAGGCACGACTGCACGATGCCGATGACGAACCCGGCGGCGAGCGTGACCCACAGCGAGGTGAGCCGGCCGATCAGCGCCGCCGCCAGCGCCGGGATGACGAGGAACGTCACCCCGACGATGTCGAGCCCGACGAGGTCGCCCAGCAGCACCCCGGAGATGCCGCACACGACCCCCGACCCCAGCCAGGCCGCAGCCTCGACCCGGCGGACCGGCACCCCGAGCATGGCCGTGATCTCGCGGTCGTTGGCCAGCGCCCGCATCGCCGTGCCCACCTTGGTGGCCCGCAGGAACAACGCGGTGCCGGCGGTAACCACGATCGGAAAGATCATCCCCAGGATCTGCGTCCAGTTCACCCGTACGTCGGCGATCTCGTAGTAGTGGAGCCGCGTCGGCAGGATGTAGTTGCGGGTGGTCGACGGGGGCCAGACCCACAACATCACCCCCAACAGGATGAGCAGCAGCCCGATCGTCGCGGTCGCCTTCACCAGCGGGTCGCGGGCCGCGAACGGCGGCCCGAACACCAACCCGTAGACCAGCGTCACGACGCCGGCGAACGCCACGCACGCGGCGTAGGCGATCCACTCGTTGACCCCACCGAGCAGCGACCAGGCGATCAGGGCACCCGTGGTGGCGATGGCGCCGTAGGCGAGGTTGAGCACCCCCGTCGCCCGGTACAGGACGACGAGGCCCACTCCGTTCATGGCGAACACCCCGCCGAGCGCCAAGCCCAGCACGAGGAACGGCTTGAAGTCATCTAGGGCTGGCATGGCTCCTCACCGAGCACTCTGATCTCCTGGATTTGAACGCTGTGGGGGGACTAGGCGAGCCGCCTCCTAGCCTTCGCCGGTGTTCAGGCTGCCCTCCTCTTCGGCCTGGCGAATCTCTGCGAGGTTGTTGTCGGGCAGCTCCGCGATCTTGAAGCAGTCCTCGAGCTGGACCATCGCGCCGTCCCGAGGTGCAACGGTCAAGTCGACGTTGTTGGACACGTTGGCGCCGGTCCCGCTGTCGAAGTACCACGGCTGGCACCAGATGTCGCTCACGAAGTTCTTGACGCCCCTGAACGCCTCGTTGACGCTCTCCTTCGTGATCTCGCCTTGGATCCCCATCAGCGCGTCGGTCGCGACGCGCCCGGCGAGGTAGCCCATCTGGGCGAAGCTCGACGAGTTGATGTCGGGCGCGTACTGCTCGCGGATCTCGTTCATGTGGTTCTGGTCGGGCTCGCCCGAGTCGAGCACGTTGAACTCGGCGTTGATGAGGAACTTGTCGTTCCAGTCGGGCCCGAGCGCCTCGGCCACCGACGGGTCGTTGGGCGGGGTCGAGCTGGCCCAGATCACGGAGTCGATCAGGCCCTGCTGCTCGATCGCCTGGAGCAACGGGACGGCGTTGGGGCCCGTGTAGTCGAGCACGACGCCACCGCCGTCGCCCGCCTCCTGGACGAGACGCTGGGCGAACCCGGCCGGATCGGCGAACGGGGGATCTTCGAGGATGCTGACGCCCTCGAGGCCGTTCTCCTCGGCGAAGTCGACCACGCCCTGGTTGATCTGGTCGAAGCCGGGCTGGTTGGGCGAGGCGACGACCATGCGACCCTCCGCGCCCGCACGCAGGGCTGCCTGCGCGCCACCGAGGCTCGAGTAGTAGGGCCCCATGTTCACCGCAGAGAAGTTCGGGCTGGTGAAGCAGTCCTGCGACACCCCGGCGATGATCAGGTAGTAGTTCTGCTCGGCGTAGTAGTCGCGATTGACGCTGCACTCGATGAGGCTCGTGCTGCCCACGATGCCGAGGACCTGGTCCTGCTCGACGAGCTTGCGGGCGAGCGACGCGATCTGGGTCGGGTCGACCTGCTCCTCCTCGGCGATGTACTGGATCGGGCGGCCGTTGATGCCGCCGTTGTCGTTGACACAGTCGAAGTAGGCGGCCGTCATCCCGGTGATCCAGGTGAAATCGGCGACCGGCGAGTTCGTGGCCATGGCGCCGATCTTGATCGGCTCACCGGTCGCCTCCTCGCCCGTCCCGGCCCCGCACTCGCCCGGCTCCTGGATGTTGCTGCCGCTCCCGGTGACCGGCGCGACCGTCTCCTCCGGCGCTTCGGACTGGTCGGACGCAGTGTCCGCCGAGTCGTCATCGTCGCCTCCGCACGCCGCGAGCAGCAGGCCGCTGATTGCGACGATGACCAACAGTGACCGTTTCATGGTTCCCCCTCCACCGGTCAATGCGACGGTGCCCGGCGCAGGCCGCTCGCACCCCTCCACTACCTGATCGCTGCCCCGTCCGCAGGCGTGGCGGCGTAACGGTATCAGTTTGCCTGAGATTCGGAGTGGCTTCCGCGGAAGTGTTCGCATCCGGCGAACGCGTCGCTTTCGTGGGCCCGCCGAGTGCCCGGATACTCAGGTTGACGCCGAAGGCAAGGGGCCTCTCATGCTCGAGCCAAGCCACGGTCCGGCCACGGGAGGGGTGCTGCTGGTGGGCAGCGTCCCGCTACGCAGCGCCGAGGAGGTGTTCCAGGTGATGGCGGCGGAGCTGGGCGACCGCATCGTGCAGCTCCCCGACGGCGAGACCGGCCCGCGGTCGGACTGGATCGTCTGGCAGTACCCGGTGCTGAGCTCCCGCCCGGAGTTCGAGGTGTGCCCGCCCGGCGACCAGCCCCACCGGGCGCTGCCGCGCCTGCGTGTGCGCGACGGCGAGTCGGTCGACACGCTGCGCTTCGACGACCTGGGCTACGCCGAGGCCGCCATCTCGTCGTACGGCGTCTTCGCCCGCCGCAAGCGCGACGGGCAGATCCCCACGCACTGCCGGTTCCAGGTCTCGCTGCCCACGCCGCTGGCGCCGATCGCCGCCTTCGTCGCTCCGGAGGACCAGGCGCGGATCGAGCCGCTGTACGAGGAGCGGATGCTCCACGAGCTGGCCGGCATCTTCGACGCGATCCCGCACGACCAGCTGGCGATCCAGTGGGACACCAACTTCGAGTTCGCGATGCTCGACGGGGTCATGCCCGTGTGGTTCGGCGACCCGCGGTCGGGCATCGTCGAGCGGCTGGTCCGCCTGGGTCGCAGCATCCCCGCCGGGGTGCGCCTCGGATACCACTTCTGCCACGGGCACGACGCCCACCACCGGGATCGGCCGTACCACGCGCAGCCGCTCGTCGACGTCGCCAACGCGCTCTCCCTCAGCCTCAGCCGGTCGCTCGACTGGATCCATCTCCCGGTGGCCGGCGACCGGGTCGATCTCGGGTTCTTCGAGACCCTCGCCAAGCTGGCGCTCCGCCCCGAGACCCGCCTGTACCTCGGCCTGCTCCACCCCTCCGACGGGGAGCTGGGCGCCCGAGCGCGGATCGTCGCCGCCCAGCGCTTCGTCCACGACTTCGGCGTGGGCACCGATTGCGGCTGGGCCCGGCACCGCCCCCAGGACGTGTCGTCGCTGATCGAGCTGCACCGGGCGGTGTCGGCGCCGATCCGGCCGGCGACCCTGCGGCGCCCCAAGTTCGCCTGGCCGGCCGGCTGGGACCGGGTGCCCGACGACGACTGGACGCAGCAGCCCGTCGACGCGTTCGGCGAGGCCTACGACAACGTCGACCACCACAGCTGGTACCGGAACCTCGACGCCACGGTGGAGGAGCTTTCCCACCTGCTGAACGACGGCGACATCCTCATCGACTACTCCGGCGGCACGGGCATCCTGCTCGATCGCCTGAAGCTGCGGCTGTTCGACGCCCGCGCCGGCATGGTGATCGTCGACAGCTCGCCGAAGTTCCTCCGGGTGGCGCTGGAGAAGTTCCGCGACGACCCCGACGTCGGGCTGCGGCTGCTTCGCTACCTGAAGCCCGAGAAGCGCCTCCAACGGCTGGACGAGGTGCTCGGCCCGCAGCTCGTCGAGCGCAAGGTGGACGCCATCGTCTCGACCAACGCGATCCACCTCTATCCCGACCTGGCCGACACCGTCGGGGCGTGGATGCGCGTCCTGCGCCCCGGGGGTCACGTCCTCATCAACTCGGGCAACATCCGCAACCCCCGGGCGCGCCGCAACGAGTGGATCCTCGACGAGACGGTGTGGGTGGTCGGCGATCTCGCCGAGGGCCTGGTCCGCAACGATCCCGCCTACGCCGGCTACCGCGCCGACCTCGATGACCGGGACCGCATGGCGGCCCACGCCGCCTACCGCGACCGCGTGTTCCTCCAACCCCGGCCGCTGGACTTCTACCTCGAGACCCTCGAGCTCGCGGGCCTCAAGGTCGAATCGGTGCGGGAGGCGAGCATCGAGGCCCGGGTCGACGACTGGTACGAGCTGCTCCGCACCTACCACGATGCGGTGCTCGGCTGGGTCGGCGGCACGGAGAAGATCGATGGGGCGCCGCCGCCGCCCGAGGCGGTCGCCGACCGGCTCGCACTGATCCGCCACGCAATGGACGTCCTGTTCCACGGGCGGGCGAAGTTCCAGGCCTGCTGGACGTACATCACCTGCGTCCACTAGCGGCCGCGACACCGGACCGGCGTTCGTTATGGTCGGTGTCCGGCACCTTTGCACGCCGGTTGGAGCCGTGAGACCCGGGAGAGCCCGATGAAGCGCAGCACCGAACGCATCCTGACGACGCACGCCGGCAGCCTGGCCCGGCCGACCGGGCTGCTCGACACGCTGAAGGAACGGGAGAACGGGCGGCCCTACGACGCCGAGCTCCTCGATCGCCAGATCCACGACGCGGTCGCCGACCGCGTGCGGCAGCAGGTCGAGAACGGCATCGACGTCGTGACCGACGGGGAGATGAGCAAGGTCAGCTTCCTCGGCTACGTGAAGGACCGACTCGCCGGGTTCGAGCCTGACATGGAAACGATGCGGATGGCGCCGTCGTGGCAGAAGGAGGTCGACGACTTCCCCGAGTACTACGCCGAGTACTTCAAGAAGTACTCCTCGACCGTCACGCCCCTCCGCCGCATCATCTGCCGCGGCCCGGTCAGCTACGTCGGCCAGGAGCTGGTGCAGACCGACATCGACAACCTCCGGGCCGCCATCGAGCCGTTCGACGTGACGGAGGCGTTCATCCCGTCCACCGGGCCGAGCGGCTTCGGGGCCAACGAGTACTACCCGAGCCACGAGGAGTACCTGGCAGCCGTGGCCGAGGCGATGCGCGAGGAGTACCTGGCGATCGTCGGCGCCGGGTTCGTCCTCCAGATCGACGATCCGTTCCTCATCGACATGCTGGGCGATCCGACCATGGAGCAGGACGAGCGTGAGCGCATGGCCTGGATGCACGTCGAGGCGCTCAATCACGCCCTCCGCGACATCCCGACCGACCGGATCCGCCACCACACCTGCTACGGCCTGAACCACGGCCCTCGCATGAACGACATCCCGCTCATCGAGGTCGTCCCGTACATGCTGGCGATCGACGCCGGCGCGCACAGCTTCGAGGTGGCGAATCCTCGGCACTACCACGAGTGGCGCATCTGGGAGGACGTGAAGCTCCCCGATGGCAAGATCCTGATCCCCGGGCTGATCGGCCATGCGACCAACTACGTCGAGCACCCCGAGCTCATCGCCGACTACATCGTCAAGTACGCCGGGCTGGTCGGCCGTGAGAACGTGATCGCGGGCTCCGACTGCGGGTTCTCGTCCCGGGCCACGTACTCGCCGGAGGTGCACCCGACGGTGGTGTGGCCGAAGTTCCGTGCGCTGGCCGACGGGGCGGCCCTGGCCACCAAGGAGCTGTGGGGCTAGCCGCGAGCGCGGGCCGGCTCGCTGCCGTCAAACGGTGATGACGACCTTGGCCCGCGCGTGCTCGACCTCGAGGTACCGGATCGCCTCGGGCACCTCGCTCAGCTGGTAGGCCCGGTCCACGACCGGGGCGACCGCCCCGGACTCGATGAGCTCCCGCAGCGCTGCCAGGTTCGCCCGGCTCGGCTTCGCCGTGAACTGGAGCAACCGGTGGCTGACGAAGCGTGACAGCAGCATGCCCTTGACGAACAGGGCCATCGGCCCGACCAGGCTGCCGCCCTCGGACACGCCGCCGCCGGACAGGACGAGGGTGCCGTCCGGCGTCAGCGCCCGCCGGCAATCGGACAGCGACCGGTTGCCGACCAGGTCGAACACGACGTCGTAGCGCTGCCCGCTGCGGCTGAAGTCCTCCGACGCGTAGTCGATGACGTGGTCGGCCCCGATCGACCGGACCAGGTCGGCGTTCCTGGCGCTGCACACACCGGTGACCTCCGCACCGAGCGACTTGGCGATCTGCACCGCGAACGTTCCCACGCCGCCCGACGCACCGTTGATCAGCACCCGCTGGCCCGGCCGGACCTGGGCGTGGTCGCGCAGTCCCATGAGGGCGGTGTTGCCCGCCAGAGGTACCGCCGCCGCCTGCTCGAACGTCAGGTTGGCCGGCTTCGTGTCCACGGTCTCGTCCGGGGCGCTCACGTACTCGGCGAACGCGCCATCAGCCTCGCCGAAGACCTCGTCACCGGGGCGGAACCGGTCCACCCCCTCGCCGACCGTTTCCACGCGGCCGGCAAAATCCCTGCCCCGGATCCTCACCTTGGGCCGGCGCAGCCCCATGCTGGGGCGCGCGACATACGGGTCGCCGCGCATGTAATGCCAGTCGAGCGCATTGACCGCGGCCGCCTGAACCCGGACCAGCACCTCGTGGTCGCCGGCGGCGGGGGCTTCGACGTCCCGCAGCTCGAGGACGTCGGGTGCGCCGTACCGATCCTGGACGATTGCCTTCATGCGGCCTCCTATCCGCTACGACGCGTCGCCGGCTGCCCAGGTGATCGCCGCGGCCCGTTCGGCGAGTGGGAAGTGCTTGACCTCACCCGGCGTCATCCACCCGAACAGCGCCGTCACGTGGGTCATCCACTCGATGTCGGTGACGAGCGCAATGCGCTTCCAGGCCCGGAGGTGCTCGACGCCCATCTTGAGGTCCTGCCACAGGGCCCCGGTCGAGAGTCCGCCGAAGTCGGCGATGACGATGACGCACCGGATGTCGCCGTCGGTCGCGGCCCGCTCCAGCGCGGGAAGCAGGACGTCGCGGTAGTCCTCGGCATGGAGCTTCCCCGACGTCTCGAATCCGATCACGCCGGACGGGAGATCGGTCAGTTCCTTGATCAATGGTCCTCCCTGGCTGCCACGCCCAACTCGGCTGCGCTGGAGTCTGCCCCTAGGCTTGGGAGCGATGGAACCCATCACCGGGGTGATTCCGCTCCTGGTCTACGAGGACATCCAGGCGGCGCACGACTTCCTGGTGAGTGCGTTTGGCTTCCAACCCGGGGGCGTCGAGCGTGGGCCCGATGGCAACGTGGTCCATGGTGAGGTCCGCTGGGCGGAGAGCGTCATCTGGCTGCACCGGGTAACCGACGAGCACGACCTGGCCTCCCCCGGGAGCACCAGGCCTGCGACCGGCGGACTGGTGGTTCATGTCGACGACGTGGACGCGCACTTCACCCGCGCCCGGGATGCCGGCGCAACCATCGACGGCGAACCGGGTGACCAGCCATACGGTCAGCGAGAGTACGGGGCCCGCGACCCCGAAGGACACCGTTGGTGGTTTGCCACCCCCATCGCGGACGCGGCGGAACGGCGCCAGACGTAGCTGTCGGACGTGCAGGCTTGGCTAGCTCGTGTTGAGGCTCGTTCTGATTGCAGCCGGCGTGCTGGTTGCCACGTGGGCGCTGATGGTCGTGCTGGCGCGCCGACTCCCCGAGGGTGCCACCAAGGGCTTGGCGACTGTGCTCCCGGCGTGCGCGACGACGGCGCGGAGGCTCCGGCGGGATCCACGTGTCCCACGGCGGGCGCGGGTCGCGGTCGTCGTCGCGTTGCTCTGGGTCGTTTCGCCGATCGATCTGATCCCGGAGTTCCTGCCGATCATCGGCCCACTCGACGACGTGCTGGTGGTGGCGCTGGCGTTCAGGTACGCCGCACGTCAGGTGCCACGGGCGGTGTTGTTCGAGGCGTGGCCGGCGGACCCACGCATCCTGGAGCGGCTGCTGCCGGATCGTTCGGTGACGGCCTAGCCGGCCGGGAATCGGGGGCGTAGGTGGCTACCAGGCGGTCGAGGTCGTGGCCGCCTCGGTGGCGCTGCGGCCGTCGAGGTAGACGAAGCCCTTGGTGCCATCGACGGTGATGGTCTGCCCGGTCTTGATGGCCGTCGTGCCGACCTCGGTGCCGACCACCGCAGGGACTCCGAACTCGCGGGCCACGATCGCGGTGTGCGACAGAACCCCGCCCACGTCGGCGACGATGGCGCCGGCGACCGAGAAGACGGGCACCCATGGCGGCAGGGTCATCTCGCACACCATGACCTCGCCGTCCTCGAGCGTGGTGGCCTCGTCCAGCGAGCGCACGACCCTGGCCGTTCCCGTGTACACGCCCCGCGATCCGGGCACGCCCTTGAGGGCGCCCGGGTCGGCGCTCTCCTCCGGCGGGACCATGCCCAGGAGCCGGTAGACCAGCGCGTCCATGAACGGGTCGGGTACCTCGGGGGGAGGCGGCGGGTTCCCGAGCGTGGTGGGTGCCGGCACGCGACCGGCCGCGTCCATGGTTGCCCGCCGCTCGGCGACCGTCGCCCGCTGATCACCCCCGTCGCTGAGTGCGGCGACAACCTCGTCCCGGTAGAGGAAGAAGACGTCGTCGGGCCGGTCGAAGACGCCCTTGGCCACGAGCCGCTCGCCGACCGCGAGTGCGAACCTGCGGAACACGCTGATGAAGAGTTGGTCGATGTAGAACGCGTGGTCCTCGGTCAGCGGGAAGCTGTAGCGCGCCGCCTCGTACAGCTCGTCGAACTTCGCCAGGGTCTCGGGCTCGTCGGCCAGCTTGGCCCGGGCCGCGTTCAGGAGCTCCTCCCGTCGTGCGACCTTCTGCTGGTAGACGACCTCGGGGTCGTCGCTCTCGTCGAGCTCCATCATGTTGGCGATGCTCGCCAGGGGGATCGACGGGTTCTCCCGCCACGGCACGTCGGCGAGGTCGTACACGGCGTCGTGGCGCCAGCCGTAGTCGAACAGGAACTCGTCGAGCTTCTGCCGGAACGCCCGGCCCTCCTCGCTGGCGTCGAGCTTGGCGGGGATGTCCCTGGCCTCGGTCGTCTCGAACAGCTGCTTCAGCGTCGGGCTGGCGAGCGCCGTGCGGCTCAGCGCCCACAGCCCGCGGCTGGCGTCGACGGAGGTCGTCGGGAACCCGTGGAGCGTCTGGTACGACTCGGTGGGGTCGTCGGGTTTCATGATCGTGTCGTAGAGGTCGCAGAACGCGCTGCTGGACAGGAGCACCATGTTGATGTGGCCGTGGATCCACCACTGGTGCCGCATCTGGTCGGTCAGCTCGTCGAGCTTGGCGATCAGGTCGTCGTCGCTGAGCCCCGAGTAGTCGGCGGTCTTCAGCGGAACGTTGTTGGCGATGACCTCGGGCTTCCACACCTCGTCCCACGTCTTCCCGACGCCGGGGACCATGCTGTCGAGCTTGCCGTGGTAGCGGGTCATCCGGTCGGCGATCTCGGCCTCGTCGGGGATGGGGTGGAACGCCACGTAGAAGTAGTGGTTGACCTCCTTGGTGCTGACCATGATCGGGCAGTCGTACTCCGCCTGCGCCTTCGTGAACCCTTCGGCCAGGGTCCGCACCACCAGGTCGAACGACAGGGGGCTGACCGGCCGGGGCGCGTGCATCTTGTCCAGCGCCCAGAACCCCTCGATCTCGTCCGGCCCAGGGAACGTGACCTCGTCGTTCGTCGTCGTCACTTCGACCCCCCTACGGTGACTGGCCCGCCCTCACACGGGACCGCATGCACTGTAGTTGAGCACGCCGGAACATCAGGGAGCCTGACGTGTCCAGAGGCCCGGTACCGTCACGGCGATGGACCTGGTCACGCCTCGACGACCGGACTGGCGCGCCGTGCTCGCGGAGCGCCGCCAACCACGCCGGACCGACGCCACGCACCGCGTGGTCCTCCTCGGCACGGCGGGCGGCTCGAACCCCAAGGCGACCCGTGCCGGCTACGCCAACGCGGTCGTCGTGGGTGACGCCGCCTACATGGTCGACTGCGGCGAGGGCGCCCACCGCCAGCTCTGGCGCGCCGGTTTGACGCTCAACCCGAACCTGGGGCCGGACAGGCCGGTGGTGCGGGCCGTGTTCATCACCCACCTTCATGCCGACCACGTCGTCGACCTCGCCAACCTGGTGCTGGGAAGCTGGCCGCCACACGAGATCGACGTGTACGGCCCGGGTCCCGCGGGCCTCCCGATCACGGTGTTCCCTCCCGGCGAGGAGCGCCCCCTGGTGTTCCCGGACGCGCCGACCCCCGGTATCCGGGCGACGGTGGACCACTTGCTGCGGGCCCACGCGTACAACATCAACCTCCGCATCGCCGACGAGGGCCGCCGCACCGTCACAGACTCGCTGCGGGTCCACGAGATCGGCGTCGTCCGGGACGGGGACACCCCGGACATCGACCTCGGCTGCGCCGGCGACGGCAGCACTGGCGAGTCGGCCGCGCCCGACATGGATCCCGTCGTCATCCACCCGGCGGACGACCACGGCGTGACGGTGAGCGCCGTGCTCGTGCAGCACGCCCCGGTGTTCCCCGCCCTGGGTTTCCGGTTCGATACGCCCCACGGCTCGGTGGTGTTCTCGGGCGACACCGGTCCGTGCGGCAACGTCGTCCGGCTCGCCCGTGGCGCCGACGTCCTGGTCCACGAGGTCATCGCCGTCGAGCTCCTGGCCCAGCGCCTGCGGCGACTGCCCAACTTCGAGGCGATCCGCAACCACCTGGCCAGCTCCCACTCCACCCCCGAGCAGGTCGGCGAGGTCGCCACCCGGGCCGGTGTCCCGACCGTTGTTCTGTCGCACCTGGTCCCCGGTGACGTCGACCTGACGGAGGAGGACTGGGAGGCGCGCGTGCGCCCGCACTTTCCCGGCGAGGTCGTCTGCGGTGTGGACCTCGACGAGTTCGCATTTCATACCCGCGCAGCTGATCCGCCGTAGATCGACCGGTCGTTCAGGTGGTGGCCCGGGCCCGGAGCCCGGCGTCGAGCCCCGCCAGGAAGTCCAGCGCCCGCTGGAAGATCCCGGCGACCTCGGCGTCGGTGGCGCCGCCGAAGAAGTGGTCGGCGCCCGGCACGGACTGGAACTCGACCGATCCACCGGCGGCGCGCAGGGCGTCGGCGAGCCGGACGCTCTGGTCGTGGGGCACCCATGTGTCCGCCTCGCCGTGCTGCAGCAGGAACGGCGGCGCCCCGCCACGCACGTGCGCCACCGGGCTGGCGGCCTGCGCCAGGTCGAGGTTCTGACCGATGGGGCCGCCGAGCAGGTGGGCCTCGTACGTGTCGGTGGCGTCGTGGTCCAGCGCCGGTAGGTCGGTGATCGGGTACCAGCAGACCACGCCGGCGACCGGCGGTCCGCCGCTGGCCAGCGCCGCGAGCGCCGCCAGGTTGCCCCCGGCCGACGCACCCCACAGATAGGTCCGTCCGGGGGCCACGCCGAGGTCGCCGGCGTTCGCGTGGAGCCAGCGGAGCGCCTCCAGCGTGTCGTCGAGCTGTGCCGGGAAAAGCGCCTCGCCACTGAGGCGGTAGTCCGGAGCGGCGACGACGAACCCTGCGTCGACCAGCAGCTCGAAGGCGTCGGGCGACCACTCCCGGGTCTCCCGGGGCGGCCGGCTCCGGTGGCTCACGCGCCAGCCGCCACCGTGGACGTACACCAGCAACGGCCGGGGAGCACCGCGGTCGCCGCCGCGTTCCCCCGGCCCGTAAACGTCGAGCTCCAGGGCGCGGAACCCTTCCCGCTCCGCGTACACGATGGCCTTGTCGACGTGCACCCTGGACCCCCCGGGTGTGCCGGTTGTCAGGTTGCCTGGCATTCTGACACCGGCCCGGCGAGCCCGTAGGGTCGTGGCCGGCGCCGTGGCGGCACCGCGAGGGGAGGACCGGTTGGGCAGCATCCTGGGCAACCGGGTGGCACGCCTGGAGGATCCCCGGTTCCTGACCGTGGGCGGCACGTACGTCGAGGACGTGGTGCTACCGGACGCGGCATGGCTGACGTACGTCCGCTCCTCGGTGGCCCACGCGCGGATCGCCTCCATCGACGTGTCCGAGGCGAAGACCGCCCCGGGTGTCCTCGCCGTGCTGACGGGCGACGACCTCGCAGAGCTCGGCCTGGCGCCGCACTCCACCCCCGCCTTTCCGGAGGCCATGCGCCGGCCGTTCGTTGCTCGCGGCGTGGTGCGGTTCGTCGGCGAGCCGGTCGTCGCCATCGTCGCCGAGGACCGGGCGTGCGGGAGCGACGCCGCCGACCTGGTGGTGGTCGAGTACGAGCCGCTCCCCGTGGTCGTCGATCCGGAGGTGGCGCTGCGCGACGAGCACGTGATCTATCCGGACGTGGGCACCAACGTCGTCCAGCGGGTCTCCTCGGGCTCGCGGGCGGACTTCGCGGGCTGCGACGTCGTTGTCGAGGAGCGGATCGTCAACCAGCGGCTGACCGCAGCGCCCATCGAACCGCGCTCGGCGGCGGCGTACTGGACCGACGACGGCCACCTCGTGCACTACGCGGCGTGCCAGGGTGCCCATCCCGCCCGCGACGTGCTGACGACGGTCTACGGGCTCGACCCGTCGCAGGTGCGGGTGGTCGTCCCCGACGTCGGCGGCGGCTTCGGCGCCAAGTCGCGCACCTTCCCGGACGAGGCCGCGCTCGGGTTCTATGCCCGGGTGGTCGGTCGCCCGGTCCGCTGGACTGAGTGGCGCTCCGAGAACATGGTCGCGATGGCCCACGGCCGCGGCCAGGTCCAGCACGCCCGGCTGGGCGGGACCCGGGACGGGCGGATCACGGCCTACCAGCTCGACGTCGTGCAGGACGCCGGCGCGTACCCGGTGCTCGGCGCCCGCCTGCCGGCGATGACGATGCTGATGACGACCGGTGCCTACGACATCGCCAACGCCGGGTTCAGCGGCGTCTCGGTCGTCACCAACACGATGTCCACGACCGCCTACCGGGGCGCGGGCCGACCCGAGGCCGCCGTCGCGATCGAGCGGATGGTCGACCGGTTCGCCGCCGAGATCGGGATGGACCCGGCCGACGTCCGGCGCCGCAACCTCGTCGCTCCGTTCGACGACCGGTACACGACCGCGATCGGGACCGTGTACGACGTCGGCGACTACCCCGCGGCGCTGGAACTGGTCATGCGGGCGGCCGACTACGACGCCCTGCGCGCCGAGCAGGCGAGGCGCCGGGAGGCCGGCGACCCGGTCGCCCTCGGCGTCGGCATCGCCACCTACGTCGAGATCACCGCCGCGGCGGGCGGGGGCGAGTTCGGCGCCGTGGAGCTCGACGCCGGGCGCATCCGGGTGCGGAGCGGGTCGACGCCGACCGGCCAGGGTCACGACACCACCTGGGCGATGATCGTCGCCGACCGGACGGGAGTGGCGCTGGAGGACGTCGAGGTGATCCACGGCGACACGGAGCAGGTCCCTCGCGGCGGCCTGACCGTCGGTTCCCGGTCGGTGCAGCTCGGTGGCGCGGCGATCGCCAAGGCGTGCGACACGCTGGTGGAGGTGGGTCGGGATGCCGCCGCCGACCTGCTCGAGGCATCGGTCGGTGACGTGGTCTTCGATCGCGAGGCGGCCCGCTTCCACGTCATCGGCGCACCGGCGCGGGGCGTGGGCTGGGAGGACCTCGCCGCCTGCGGCGCGGGGCTGATGGCGGAGGCCGACCACCTGCCGGCGCTGCCGACGTTCCCGTTCGGCGCCCACGTGGCGGTCGTCGAGGTCGACACCGAGACCGGGCGCGCCGATCTGCGGCGGATCGTGGCCGTCGACGACGCGGGTCGGATCATCAACCCGGTGGTGGCCGAGGGCCAGGTGCACGGCGGCATCGCGCAGGGCGCCGCGCAGGCGCTGCTCGAGGCCGTCCGGTACGACGAGGAGGGCCAGCCGTTGACCACCAACTTCGCCGACTACCCCGTGATCTCGGCCGCCGAGCTGCCGTCCGTGGAGCTGGTGCCCATGGCGACGCCCACGTTCGTGAACGAGCTCGGCGCCAAGGGCATCGGCGAGTCCGGCACCATCGGCGCCATCCCGGCGGTGTACAACGCGGTGGTTGACGCACTCGGCCACCTCGGCATCCGCCACCTGGAGACCCCCCTGACCCCCGAGCGGGTCTGGGCCGCGCTGGCGGCCCACTGACGCCGGGACGGAGGTCGAGCGTGACGACCGTGTCCGACCTGCTGGAGGCCGCGGTGGCCGCGGCGCGAGCGGGTGGCGCCGTCCTGGTCGAGGGGCTGCACCGCCCCAAGGAGGTGGAGCTCAAGAGCGAGCGCGCCTCGATCGTGACCTGGGCCGACGTCACCGCGCAGTCGGCGATCCTCGCGGTGATCGCCGAGCGCTTCCCCGGCCACGCCGTCCTCGCCGAGGAGGGTCGCGCCGACCCCTCCGCCAACGCGGTGACGTGGCTCGTCGACCCCCTCGACGGCACGTCGAACTACGCCCACGGGGTGCCGTTCGCGTGCACCTCCGTCGCCGTCCGCGACGCCGACGGGTTGGCGGCCGGCGCCATCTTCGATCCGTTCCGCGAGGAGCTGTTCACGGCCGCCCGTGGCGGGGGAGCGTGGCTCGGGGACGACCGGCTGGCCGTGTCGTCCGTCGATTCGCCCGGCGCGGCCCTCGTCTGCACCGGCATCCAGTCCGACGACCCCGACGCGATCGCCGCGTTCGGCCGGCGCATCGTGGCGCTGAGCCGGGAATGCCGCGGCGTCCGCTGCGTGGGGTCGCCGGCCCTGTGCCTGGCCTATGTGGCCGCCGGGCGCATCGACGCATTCGTCGAGCGGGACGCCACGTTCGCATGGGACGTCGGTGCGGGCGCCCTGCTGATCGCCGAGGCCGGCGGCCGCATCGAGGATCTCGACGGCGGGCCCCTCAACCTCGGGCCCGGCCTCGCCAACGTGCTCGCCAGCAACGGTCGGATCCACGCGGCGCTCGCGGGGGTCGTCCGGGCTGCGGAGGGGATGCAGGGATGAACGGGCTCGAGGGCAAGCGGGTCGTCGTCACCGGCGGGGCCCGAGGGATCGGGGCCGCGCTGGCGGCCGAGCTGCGCGCCCGCGGCGCGACCGCGATCACGGCCGACGTTGCCGCCGGCGCCGACGTGAGGTGCGACGTGAGCGACGCGGACCAGGTGTCTGCGACGTTCGGCGAGGTCGGCGACGTCGACGGTCTGGTCAACTGCGCCGCGCTGCTGGTCGGGCGCAAGGCGTACGACGAGATCGACCTGGACGAGTGGGACCGCATGTTCGCCGTGAACGTGCGCGGGTCGTTCCTCTGCGCCCGGGCGGCGGCGGCGACCATGGCCGATCGCGGCGGGAGCATCGTCAACGTGGCGTCGGAGACGGCGGTCACCGGCTCGCACGGCTTCGTGCACTACGTCGCCTCGAAGGGCGCCGTCATCGCCATGACCCGCGCGCTGGCCAACGAGCTCGGGCCGCGCGGCGTTCGGGTCAACTGCGTCGCCCCGGGGTTCACCCCGACGCCGGGATCGCAGGTGCTCGGGAGCTACGACCCGAGCCGCACGCCTCTCGGCCGCGTCATGCGGCCCGACGACCTGCTCGGCACGTTCTGCTACCTGCTCTCGGACGACTCGGCCTTCGTCTCGGGCCAGACCCTGCTGGTCAACGGCGGCCGCGTCCCCAACTAGCGGGCTAATGGGTGGTTCACTGACTGGGTGAACCCGTCTCGGGACGACCGCCGCGACGACGATCGGGGCGAGGGGCCGGTCCCGGCGCCCCCGGCGCTGCAATCCGTCGGCATCGCGCTGGACATCGTCGATGCCCTCGCCGACGCGGACGAGCTGAGCCTGAGCGAGCTGGCCCGGCGCGTGGGCGTCGCGAAGAGCACGGCACACCGCACGTGCGCGGTGCTGGCCCAGCGTGGGCTCGTCGACCGGACGCCGGGCCGCCGCTACCGGCTCGGGCTGCGCCTGGTCGAGTACGGGCATCTGGCGACGGAACGCACGGCCGTGGGACAGCAGGCGCTGCCGCTCCTCGTCGAGCTGCGCAACACCCTGGAGGAGACCGTGCAGGTCGGCGTGCCGGCCGGGGCCGACGTCGTCTATGTCGAGCGCGTCGAGGGGCAGCGCGCGCTGCGCTACTCGACCAACGCGCGCCGCTCGCCGCTGCACCGTTCCAGCGCCGGCAAGGTGCTGGCGGCGTTCAACCCCGAACTGGCGGAGGCCCGGATCCGCGCCGGCCTGCCGCCGAGCACGGGCTACACCATCGTCGTGCCCGAGCTCCTCCTCGCGGAGCTCGCCCGGATCCGTGAGCGCGGCTACGCCCGCAGCGTCGACGAGACCGAGCTCGGAATGTCGTCCCTGGCGGTGCCGGTGCGGGACTCGGCGAACGGCCCGGTCGTGGCGGCGATCTCGATGGTCGGGCCGACGCCCCGGGTGGTGGGCGACCACGAGGCCCGGCACGCACGCATCCTTAAGGCCGGGGCCCGCCGGCTCAGCGAGGCTATCGCCGAGGGCGGCTACACCATCCGCCGGGCATGACTCACGGTGCCAGCCCGAGGACCTCGCGCGCCTTGTCGAACGCCGTGGTGGCGGCGCCGGCATCCACCTGGATGCCCAGCATGCCGACGGCACGGGCGCCCTCGACGTTCTCCTCGGCGTCGTCGAGGAACACGATCCTCTCCGCGGCGAGCCCCAGCGCCGCGGCGGCTGCGATGTAGGCGTCCGGGTCGGGCTTGCTGACACCGATGTCGGACGCGTCGACGAAGGCGTCCAGCTCCCGGAACGCCGGCCGAGAGTCGAAGAATGCCCGGCTCTGGATGGTGTACGCGTCGTTGGACAGGACGCCGACCCGGCGGCCGGCGGCGCGGGCGTCGTGCATGAGCCTGAAGGCATCGTGGTCGAACAGCTCGTCGGGCACGAGGTCCATGATCGACCGGAACATGGACCGCCAGCTGTCGTGGCCGGTCCTGCGCGCCACGTTGTCCCAGTAGCCGTTCAGCGTCAGCGTGCCGGAGAGCTTCTCCCTCCAGACCGGATCACCCTCCGGATCGACGGGGCCTCGGCCCGGCACGGGAATGCCGGTGGCGGTGGCGTAGGCGTCCAGCGCTTGCCACGGGTCGAGGATCACACCGCCGACGTCCAACAGCAGCCCGTCGTACATCGTCCTGGCACGCTCCGGTTCGTCCAGTGGGTCAGTGAGGGTCGATTCCGCCGAGGTCTGGCGCCCCGACCAGTCCTGTCGGCATGACGAGCATGATCCGCGGAATCGACCCTCAGTCAGCCGGTGCCGCAGAACCGCGCCACGGCCGCGCCGGCCTCTGGCGACTCGTCGAGGACGAGGTGTCCGGCGTCGGGGAAGGTGGCCAACGTACCGCGGGGCAGCAGGTCCACCCAGCTGTGCCCGAGTTCGACGGGCACGATCCGGTCCTCGTCGCCCCACACGACCAACGTCGGGGTGTCGACGCGACCCAGCCAGCGGGGCACGACGCGGTCGAACGGGTGCTCCCACAGCATGATCGCCGTCGTCCGCATCTCCCGGTAGCGGTCGACGGTGAAGTCCACGTCGTTCGGATCGGCCGGCAGGTGCGGCGCGAGCGTCTCCATCCGGTGGACGAGGCGGCCCATCAGCTCGTCCGGCGGGATGCTGAAGACGTCGTCGAGCGCAACCCCCCGCCCGCGGAGGCCGGCCGGTGCGACCAGCACCAGGCGGCGCAGGCGGTGCTTCTGCTCGATCGCGAACCGGGCCGCGATCAGCCCACCCAGCGAGAGGCCGACGAGGTTGACGTCGGCCGTCAGCGCGAGCTGGTCGAACAGCTCGGTGTAGTGGAGTACCAGGTCGTGGACGTCGTGCAGGCCCTCGAGGTCGCCCGAATCGCCGTAGCCGGGGTGGTGGGGGATCAGCACGCGGTAGCGCTCGGTCCACGGCTCGGCGAAGCCCCAGCCGTGCCACGTGCCGGCCCCGTGGAAGAACACCAGCGGTGGAGCTGCGGGGTCGCCCGCAGCCAGTACCGCCGTGGGCGTCCCGTGGACGTCGTAATCCTGGCGCTCGAACGCAGCGGTCAGGGGACTGGCGGTGGGACTCACGCTCACGCCGCCTCCTTCCTCGAACGAAGTCTCGGGATGACCTCTTCTGCGAACAGGGTGGTGTTCTTCACGACCTTCCAGTTGGGCATGTCGCCGAGGGTCAGGTTGAGGTTCAGGCGGCTGCTGCCCGACTCCTCGATCCAGCCCCCGACGGCGTCGGCCACCTTCTCCGGCGTGCCGGCCACGATCCGGTTGATGGCGATGAGGTCCTCCCAGTTGGCGGACCCGTGCACGTCGGCGGCCTGGATCCGCTTCCGGAACTCGGGCACGGTCACGTACCCCGGCGGGTTCAGGTACCGGGGGGTCGTCCGCAGCGCGTTCTCGAAGAAGTACATGACGTGCGGTAGGAACTCCTCCTCGGCCCGCTCGTCCGTCTCGGCCACGTACGCCATCACGCCGATCGCCACCTTGTCGGGGGTCGGGTCGTGACCGTGGGCCGCGAGGCGCTCGCGGAAGTGGTCGAACACCTTGAGCTGCACGATCCGGGGGATGAACACCACCGAGTACCCGAACCCCAGCTCCGCGGCCAGCTCGATCGTCTCGGGGGACCCGGTGCCGACGATGTAGCACTCGGGGTAGGGCTGCTGCAGCGGCCTCGGCCACGGGTTCAGGTAGCGGTAGCTGTAGAAGTCGCCGGCGTAGCTCTGAGGTCCGTCCTGCGTCCAGCACCGCAGGATGATGTCGATCGACTCACGGAACCGGGCCCGGGCAGTGGCCGGGTTGACGGCGTTGGCCCAGTACTCCATGCCGGTGCCCAGGGGGAAGGCAACCCGCAGCCGGCCCCCGGACATGACGTCGAGCATCGCGTACTCCTCGGCCAGCCGGTTGGGGTAGCCGAGGTTCGGCGGCGTGCCGAACACGCTGATCCAGCTCTTCGTCTGAGGGATCAGCGCCGCCGCAGTCAGGTTGGGGGCGGGGTTCATCGAGTACTGGGTGTTGTGATGCTCGTTGAGCACCAGCCCGTCGTACCCGAGCTTGTCCGCGAGCAGCATCTCCGACAGGTACCGGCTGTAGAGCTCGTGCCCGGTCTTCGGGTCGTAGTTGGTGTTGGGGAAGTCGACCCAGAGCGACGGCCGCTCGCCATGATCGGGCGGCAGGTCGGTGTACGGGAAGAAGTGGAAGAAGTGGAACTCCGCTTGATCGACCAGACCCATGTGACCCCCCTCGGTCGGGTGACGGCTTCCTGATGGCGTGGTGCCGACGGGCGGGGCTTCAGGCACCGCCGCCAAGATCGGCCAGGAACTGGACAAGGTGGCCGGCGACGCCGCCGGGCTCGTCCCACTCGAGCAGGTGGCCGGCGCCCGCCACGACCTCGACCGGGAGGCCATGCGCCGCCCAGGCCGCCGACCCGGCGACCGGGAGCAGCTCGTCGAGCTCCCCCCAGAGCACGAGCGTCGGGCAGTCGATGCGGTGGATGCGCCGGGCGAGCCCCCGGTCGCCCAACGGCCACAACAGGTTGGCGGCGGCCACGTCGGACAGGTAGCGGGCCACCGGGCCGTCGTCGGGCCCCAGCTCGGCGAAGCGTTCCGCGAACGGATCGGGCACGCCCTTGGCGAACAGGTGGCTCATGCGCTCTGCGGTCGGCACGGCGTAGATGTCCAGCCCCGGCTCGGCCTCGTCGAAGATGCCGAACGGCGCCAGCAGGGCGGCGCCGGTCACGGCCTCCGGCCGGAACACGGCCAGGTCGGCGGCGAGCATGCCCCCCAGCGATGCACCGACCACGGGGCAGGGGAGCGCGCCGGTGGCGTCGAGCGCGTCCCAGACGAGCGTCAGCCAGCCCAGGTAGTCGTCCGGCGTCTCGAAGCCCGAGCGGCCGTCGAGCCCGGGGATCTCCGGGACCACGACGTCCCAGCCGGCGCCACCGAGGGCGTCCAGGGCGGGCGAGTTGGCCGGGTGGCCGGCGATCCCCGGCAGGTAGACGACGGTCGCGCCGTCGAGACGCTCGCTCATGCCGCCACCGCGTTGGTCGGCCACCAGCGGTCCTCGGCGTCGGAGAACAGGTCCCGGAGCCCGGGGGCCACCTTCTCCCCGAAGAGCTTGGAGTTGTGGCGGGTGAGCTCGTCGTTCATGTTGCCGAACTGGAGCATCGTAAGCAGGTGGCCGCAGTTGAACGTCCGGGCCACGTCCTCCAGCGTCTCCCGCACGGTGTCGGGGCTGCCGACGACGACGTAGCCCTTCTCGACCATCTCGTCCCAGGTGAGGTCGTGCTTCGCCTGCTTGGAGCGGACCACCGCCCGGACCTGCGACTTGTAGCGCGCCCGGGCCGACGCCTCGGTGACGTAGCCCGGCGGGTCGGCGTAGCCGGGGTACACGTGCAGCGAGCGGTTGAAGAAGTACTCGGCCGGCTCCTTGTACAGCCGGTAGGCCTCCTGGTCGGTGTCGGCGACGCCGATGAACTGGAGGAACGCCAGGCGGTAGGGGTTGGGGTCCTTGCCGTTCTCCTCGACACGCCGCCAGTAGCCGCCCACGGTCTCCTTCGCCATCAGGTGGCCGTAGTACGACAGCGCGGCGTAGACGTAGTCGCGCGTGGAGCAGTAGTCCCAGGTCTCGACCGATCCACCGCCCGGGATCCAGATCGGGGGATGGGGTCGCTGCAGCGGGCGGGGCAGCGCGTTCACGTAGCGCATCTGCGTGAACCGGCCGTTGAAGGCGAACGGCTCGGTCGCGGTCCACGCCTTGAGCACCAGCTCGATGCCCTCGTGGTACTTCCGGCGCAGGATGCCGGGGTTCACGCTGTAGGCGTAGGCGGTGTCCATCGACGTGCCGACGGGCAAGCCGCTGATGAGCCGGCCGTGGGAGAGGAGGTCGACCATCGCCATCTCCTCGGCCACCCGGACCGGCGGATTGTAGAGGGCGACGGAGTTGCCGAGGACGGTGATGGCGACCCGGGACGTGCGTGTGGCCAGGATCGA
The DNA here is from genome assembly GCA_046723645.1 of Actinomycetota bacterium. GTDB lineage: Bacteria > Actinomycetota > Acidimicrobiia > Acidimicrobiales > VFJN01 > DASQUK01. Next base: position 60,221 of record JBKOUY010000128.1, read on the forward strand.
TGCGATCACGTTCGGCGAGGGCATCAGGCCATAGCCGTTGCCGTGGTGCTCGTTCACGCAGATCCCGTCGAAGCCGCACTGCTCGGCGTAGACCAGCTGGTCGATGTAGCGCTCGTAGCTGGCCGCGACGACTTCGGGCTCGAAGAGGCCGGGGTCCACGTCGACCCACACGCTGCGGTGCTTGCGGTTGAAGTCCTCGGGCAGCTCCGGGTACGGCATGAGGTGGAACCAGAGCAGCTTCATGGCTCCACGGTCGCCGAGCGGGGGTGGAAAGTCCACGTCCGTCTGGGACACTGATCATGTCCCAACCGATAATGTTCTGAGAGTGGCCCGGGGGGTCGACCTGCGCCGGCTGCGCTACTTCGTGGCGGTGGCCGAGGAGCTGCACTTCGGGCGGGCGGCCGCCCGGCTCCACATCTCGGCGCCGCCGCTGTCCCAGCGCATCCGGGAGCTCGAGGACGAGCTCGGGCTGCCGCTCTTCGAGCGCACCAGCCGGAAGGTGGCACTGACCCCGGCCGGCGAGCAGCTGTTGACCGCCGCCCACGATGTCCTGCGCGCCGTGGATCGCTTCGACACCGCCGCCTCCGGGCTCGCGTCGGTTCCGGCCACCTGGACGGTGGGCTACTGCCACGGCAGCGAGGACGGGATGATGCGGACCCTCCGGTCCTTCCGGGCCGAACACCCCGACACCGTCGTCCGCCCCGACGGTCTGACCTCCCTCCTCATCCTCGACGGCCTGCGCGCCGGGCGGATCGCGGTGGGCATCGTGCGGGGACCGGTCACCGACCCCGGCCGGCTGGCGTCGGTGCCGCTCGCCCG
>JBKOUY010000216.1:0-3043 GCA_046723645.1 Actinomycetota bacterium
CCGCCCGGCACCCGCTTGACCGTGACCGTGAGGTCGCCGTCGGTCTCGGGCGCGCTCGACATCGAGTAGCTCCGCAGGTGCTGCTCGCCGCCGATGCGAACCCGGAAGGTGCAGAACTGGCCCGCCCGATAGCGGAACGTCTCGGCTAGCTCGTCGGGGACGTCGAGCACGAAGGACCGGGTGTCGTGGGTCTCCTCGACGACCTGCTTGACCCGGAGTGCGTGGTAGCCGTGTGCCCGCCCGACGTCGTCGTCGCGATCGACGCCGGCGGCCGGGACGTCACCCATGCGCTCAGGCTATCAGAACGTCGTTCTCCAATCGCGAGAACTATGTCCTCGCCTCGGCCGAGGACTGGAAGCTGGCCTCTTGGGATTCGCGATCGATCCTCTCAGAAGGAGCGGGTAAGGCTCCCACAGGGGGTACGCTCCCCGCATGGCAAGGCGCGAACCTGCGGCCGACGCTGCGGCCGATCGTCCCGGCACCTGGCGGGAGCTGGCCGTGGCGCGGTCGTTGGACCCGGCCCGCTCGCGGGCCGAGAAGCGGGTGCAGCGCTTCCTCGACGCGGCGACGGACCTGATGAGCAACGAGGCGAGCAAGGACTTCACGGTCCAGGAGGTCGTGGAGCGCTCGGGTCAGTCGCTGCGCAGCTTCTACCAGTACTTCGCCGGGAAGCACGAGCTGCTGCTGGCACTGTTCGAGGAGTCGGTGCGCTCCACGGCCGACCACCTGCGCGGCCTGCTCGCCAACGTCGACGATCCCCTCGAGCGCCTGCATCGCTTCACCGTCGAGTACGACCGCTTGTGCCGCGCCGCATCCAAGGGCCGGCCGACGAAGAAGCAACCGACGCCGGCACTGGTCGACTTCGCCCAGCAGCTCCTCACCGACCACCCGAAGGAAGCGTCCCGGGCGTACGTGCCGCTCGTCTCGCTGCTCGAGGAGATCCTCGACGACGCCGCCGAGGCGGGCGCCATCCGGGCCGGCCTCCCCCACCGGCGGCTCGCCGGCGTGGTGCTCCAGGCGATCAGCTTCAACGTGTTCTCCATGACGATCAGCGGCCTACCGGCCCGCGACGGCGGCGGGGCCGCCGAGGACCTGTGGGATGTCCTGATCCACGGCATCGGCGCCGAGTCGGGCTGACCCCGCTTTGCAGCGACTGATGGGCCGCCTCACACTTTCTGTGTTCGGAATTGGTTGCTGAGCAACCAATTCGGTACACGGAAATCAACGGCGCAGCCGTCCGCCGGACCGATCTACCGTGGAGGCGTGCCTGCCGCGCCGCAGACGCGCTACACGAAGAGCGGCGACGTCAACGTGGCGTATCAGGTGATAGGCGACGGCCCGTTCGACCTCGTCTTCGCGCCGGGCTTCGTTTCCCATCTCGAGGCGGCGTGGGAGATCCCGTACATGGCGGGGTTTCTCGGCCGCCTCGCGTCGTTCTCGCGATTGATCGTGTTCGACAAGCGGGGTACCGGCCTCTCGGACCACGGCGCAGGATGGCCGACGTTCGAGGAGCGGATGGACGACATCCGCGCCGTGATGGATGCGGCTGGGAGCCAGCGGGCCGCGCTCCTCGGAGTGTCCGAGGGTGGGCCCATGTGCATGCTCTTCGCCGCGACCTACCCAGACCGCGTCTCCTCCTTGATCGTCTATGGCTCTGGGCCCCGGATCGCGCAGGGGGCGGACTGGCCGTGGGCGGACTCGCCGGAGACACAGCGGTCGTTCGTCGAGTGGGTCGAGAGGTCATGGGGGACCGGCAAGGTGCTCCCCATGTTCATCGACGGATTGGCGCCCGACGAACGCCAGCGGGACATCGTCGGTCGCTACGAGCGCAATGCCGCCAGCCCAGGCGCCGCGCGCACCATGCTGGCGATGAACTTCGAGATCGATGTTCGAGCGGTGCTCCCTGCCATCCGTGTGCCGACCCTCGTCATCCATCGCGTCGGCGACCGGATGATCCCGGTGGGCGCGGCCCGTTACACGGCCGAGCGCATCCCCGACGCCCGGCTGCTGGAGCTCCCCGGCGAGGGCCACCTCAGCGCGCGTCCGGGCACGATCGCCGAGGTGCTCGATCCCGTGGAGGAGTTCCTCACCGGTGCCTCGCACCACCACGAGCTCGACCGAGTCCTTGCCACCGTCCTCTTCACCGACATCGTCGCGTCCACCGAACGCGTCGCAACGCTCGGCGATGTCCGCTGGCGCGAGCTGCTCGACGAGCATGACCGCACGGTCCGCCGCGAGATCAACCGATTTCAGGGCCGGGAGATCAACACGATGGGCGACGGTTTTCTCGCCGCGTTCGACAGTCCCGCCCGAGCGATCCGCTGCGCCCAGGCGATCGCCGACGGCGCGCAGCACATGCGGATCGAGATGCGCACGGGCGTGCACACCGGGGAGTGCGAGGTCCGAGGCAAGGACCTAGCCGGCCTGGCCGTGCACATCGGCGCCCGCGTGGCTGCTCTCGCCGACCCCGACGAGGTGCTCGTGTCCAGCACGGTCAAGGACCTGGTCGTTGGCTCGGGCATGGAGTTCACCGACCGCGGTTCGCACGCGTTGAAAGGGGTGCCAGGCGAGTGGCGCCTCTACGCAGTCAGCCGTTGACCCGCCGATCAATGATCACAGGGAGAACTCGCTCGGCGGCGATCTCTGCCGCCCTGACTGGGTCATCCCCGGGCGGCACGTAGACGATGTTCTCGGTGAACCCAGCCTCGATGTAGGCGTGGAGCAGGTCGACCATCGCGGCGGGGTCGGCGGGGTTGAGACGCGGCTGCACCGAGCGCTTGATCTCCGCGGGGTCGCGACCGACGTCGGCACAATGCTGATCGAGCACGGAAGCCTTGCGCACGACCTCCTCGACCGAGCCGATCACGTTCCACACGTCGGCATGCTCGGCCACGACGCGCAACGTCACCTTCTCGCCCGCGCCGCCAACCCAGATGGGCGGGTGCGGCCGCTGGACCGGCTTCGGGTTGGAGACCGCGTCGCTGAGCTTGTAATAGCGGCCGTCGAAGGATGCGCGCTCTTCGGTCCACAGCTTGCGGCAGAC
>JBKOUY010000055.1:0-8759 GCA_046723645.1 Actinomycetota bacterium
GGCCGCGGACGACCTGGCGGCGGCCGAGGACCGCCGGCGGAGCGCCCAACGCGAGGTCGAGGCGGCTCGCGAGCGCGTGGACGCCGCGCGCCGCGACGCCCGGCGGGCCGCAGCCGATGCACAGGAGGCCGAGGACCGGGCGCGCGAGGCCCGGACCGAGCGGGCAGAGTTGGGGTGAGCAACGGCCAAGGAGGTTCCGCCATGGCGAGCGTCACCGTGCGCTACATCGTCGACGACGTCGACGCGGCCATCGAGTTCTACGCCAAGCACCTCGGCTTCCACGAGGACATGCATCCGGCGCCGACGTTCGCCATGCTGTCCCGCGGCGACCTGCGCCTGGCGCTCAGCGCACCGGGCGGGCCGGGCGGCGGTGGACAAGCGATGCCCGACGGCCGTGTGCCGAAGCCCGGCGGATGGAACCGCTTCTCGCTCGAGGTGCCGGACCTGGAGGGTGCGGTTGACGACCTGCGGCAGGCGGGCGTGCACTTCCGGAACGACATCGTCCAGGGCGTGGGGGGCAAGCAGATCCTCATCGACGATCCGTCCGGCAACCCCGTCGAGCTGTTCGAGCCTGCGCCGCGCTGATCGGGGTCACTCTCCGGTCACGCCGTCGATGTTCTCGCGCAGCAGGTCGGCGTGACCGTTGTGGCGGGCGGTCTCCTCGATCATGTGCAGCATGATCCAGCGGAGGCTGAACGGCTCGCCCCGGCGTGACGGCGTGGCCGCCACCCGGTCGAGGTCGCCGACCTCGGCGATCGCCGCCCGGCTGCGCTCACAGGCGTCGGCGTAGAGCGTGAGCAGGTCCTCGGGCTCGTCGTCGACCGCGCTGTGGAACTCCCAGTCGGGGTCGGCGTCCCAGTCGACGCTCGCCCACGGCTCGCCGTCCTCACGGCCGAGCAGCACCTTGCCGAACCAGCTTTCCTCGTTGAGGGCCAGGTGCTTGACCAGGCCGGCCAGCGTTAGCGTCGACGGCCCGAGCCTGGTCCCGAGCTGTTGCCGATCGAGGCCGCTGATCTTCTGGACCAGCGTCGCGCGGTGGTAGTCGAGGAACTGGGAGAGGAGCGTCAGCTCGTCGCCCGTGGTGTCGGGGTCCGTGCGTTCCATGACCGGCGACCCTACGCGGCCCTCCCGGAAGTCCGGTTCCAAGCGGCGTTCCGAAGCGTCGAATCCCGGCCGATCCGAACGCTGGAACCGCGCACGCACGGTCGGCGTTTCGGTTGGAACGCATGCCATGGCGGGTAATGCACGCGCAGCGGGCGAGACGTAAGGAGTCACGATGGCTACGACGAGGCAGCGGCAGGCCGCCAAGCGCAACGTGCGCAAGGCGACCAAGGCCGCCAAGAAGCAGAAGACGATCGCCCAGATGCCGAAGAAGACGCGCACCGCGCTCGGCAAGCAGGGCGCGGCGGTGGCCAGGCGGAAGCGGACCGGAGGGTCGCAGCCCAAGACCCGCCAGGAGCTGTACCGCGAGGCCCAGCGCCGCAACATCCCGGGTCGGTCCAAGATGGGACGCGACGAGCTGGCGCGCGCGCTCGGCCAGCGGTAGGTCTCGTCGATCTACCCGTCGATCTACACGGCCAGCGGGCCCGACCATGTCGCCCGAGCCGTCACCTAGCCTTGGCGGCATGATCGACCGCGCCGCCTTCGGACGCACGGGCCACGACAGCAGCCGTGTCATCTTCGGTGGCGCCGCGCTCTCCGCCATGCGACAGGAGCGGGCCGACGAGCTGCTGCCCGTGCTACTGGAGGCAGGCGTCAACCACCTGGACGTCGCCGCGTCGTACGGCGATGCCGAACTGCGCCTGGCGCCGTGGCTGGCCGCACATCCCGACGAGTTCTTCGTCGCCACCAAGACCGGCGACCGCGGCGGCGACGCGGCGCGGGCGAGCCTCGAGCGATCGCTGGCGCGGCTCGGGGTCGACCACGTCGACCTGATCCAGCTGCACAACCTGGTGGAGCCCGACGAGTGGGACGTGGCCTTCGGCCCGGGCGGCGCGGTCGAGGCCCTGGCGAGGGCCCGCGACGAGGGCCTCACCCGCTTCGTGGGCGTCACCGGCCACGGCCTGCGGATCGCGCGGATGCACGCCCGCAGCCTCGAGCGCTTCGACTTCGACTCGGTCCTGTTGCCGTACAGCTACCTGCTGCTGCAGCACGACGCCTACCGCGCCGACGTCGAGCGCTTGCTGGCGATGTGCGAGGAACGGAACGTGGCGACGCAGACCATCAAGGCGGTGGCGCGCCGCCGGTGGAGGGACCACGAGCGCCACTTCTCCTGGTACGAGCCCCTGGCCGACGACGGCGCCGTCGATCGCGCCGTGCGCTACGTGCTGCGCGACCCTGGGCTGTTCCTCGTCACCTCCAGCGACGCCCGCCTGCTGCGGGCCACCTTGGCGGCCGCGGCGCGCGTGGGCATCGAGCCGCCTCCCGCCAACGACGAGCTCGAGCGCGACGCGGTGGCGCACGACATGGAGCCGCTGTTCGACGGGTCCGAGCTCGAGCGGGTCGGGCCCGCCTGACGAGGCCGCCGCGCGGCCGGCGGCCACGAGTTGTTGTTCGCCCCAGCCCCTTGCGGGGAGCGAGTGGAAGAAGTAGGGTCCACGAACGCACGTTCGCCTTCGGCCGGAGGGCCGGGGTGCCGGGATCGGGAGGTGTGCCATGGCAGTGAAGCCAATCCCCGAGGGCTACCCGCGGGTGTCGCCGTACCTGGTGGTCGACGGAGCCCAGAAGGCGATCGAGTTCTACACGACGGTCCTGGGCTTCACCGAGCGGATGAGGATGCCCGGGCCCGATGGGCGGATCGGCCACGCCGAGCTGCAGCTCGGCGACTCGGTGGTCATGCTGGCCGACGAGTTTCCCGAGATGGGCATCAAGGCTCCGAGCGCGTACGGCGGCTCACCCGTCAGCCTCACCGTCTACGTCGAAGACGTCGACGCCACATTCGAGAAGGCGACGGCCGCGGGTGCCACCGTCGTGCGGTCCCTCGAGAACCAGTTCTACGGCGACCGGTCGGCCACATGGGACGATCCCTTCGGCCACCGCTGGACCATCAACACCCACGTCGAGGACGTGTCGCCCGAGGAGATGGGGCGCCGCGCCGCCGAGATGGGCCAGGGCCAGGGCTAACGGCCCAACGACGTCGCGGCTCTGGGCCAGCGGGCAGGCCGGGACGGTGGCTCGATCGGCGGTCCGCCTCGCCCTCGCGTTGCTCGTGGCGCAGGGCCTGATCGTGGGCGTCTGGGCGGCGGCGTGGCCGCGCTCGTTCTACGACGACTTCCCGGGAGGCGGACGGACCTGGGTGTCGGTCGACGGACCGTACAACGAGCATCTGGTGCGCGACTTCGGCGACCTCAACCTCGCCCTCGCGGTCGTCACCCTGGTGGCGCTGATCGCGTTGACCCGGGTGGTGGCGCTGGCCGCCGCCCTCGGCTGGATCGTCTACCAGGCCCCCCACCTCGTCTATCACCTGCGCCACCTCGACCTGTACGACACGAGCGACAAGGTGGCCAACGTGGCCAGCCTCGTCCTTGCCCTGGCCCTGCCGATGGTGGTGCTCGTGGGAGCTCGCCGGCTCCGTCCGGGCTAGCAGAAGCGGCGCGGGGCGCGTGCCGGCTTGGACGGTGGCGGCCCGCGGTCTCGGGTAGTCCGGGCTAGCAGACGCGGCGCGGGCGCGTGCCGGCTTGGACGGTGGCGGCCCGCGGTCTCGGGTAGTCCGGGCTAGCAGACGCGGCGCGGGCGCGTGCCGGCTTGGACGGTGGCGGCCCGCGGTCTCGGGTAGCGCCCGCTCCACGTAGGATCCGTGCGTGGAGATGCCGGGCGCGGGATCCGGTGGGGCCGATGGTCGGCATCGCCGTGGGCGGACGAGCGGCGGGGCGCGCCGCCGGCGGCGCCGCACGTGGGGCCAGCGCCTCGCCCTCACCCTCGGGTGCGTCTGCGCGCTGGCTCTCGGGGCCAGCGCGGCCGCGCTCGGCTACGTCTACCGCAAGTACGAGCGCCTGCCCCGCGTCGAACTGAGCGGCGTGCTCGACGATGCGTCCGACTCCGGCGGGCCGGAGAACTACCTGGTCGTCGGCATCGAGAGCGCCGAGGGCCTCGCTCCCGACGATCCGGTGCGGATAGGGCGTGCCGGAGCGGGCAAGTCCGACACGATCATGATCGTGCGGATCGACCCGAAGGAGCGCGGCGCCAAGCTGCTGTCGCTGCCGCGTGACCTGTGGGTCCCGATCGCCGGCACCGGCCACAGCCGCAAGATCAACGCCGCCGTCGAGATCGGGGGCGCGCCGCTGCTCATCCGCACGATCGACCAGAACTTCGGCATCGACATCCACCACTACGTGCAGGTCGACTTCGCCGCCTTCCGGGACCTGGTCGACGCGATCGGCGGTGTGCCCATCTACTTCCCCTATCCCGCCCGTGACCGCGAGATCGGCCTCGACATCCGCAGGACCGGCTGCGTCACGCTCGATCCCGTCCAGGCGCTCGCATTCGTGCGCTCGCGCACCTACGAGCAGCTGATCGACGGCGAATGGCAGGTCGACCTGCGCCTCCCCGACATCGGGCGGATCGGCCGCCAGCAGGCGTTCATCCGCAAGGCGCTCAACCGCGCCAGCGAGCGGGGCGCCCGCAATCCCGGCACGCTCGACCGGCTCATCGACGTCGGCCTCGACGGCATCACCGTCGACCAGGGGCTGACCGCCGGGGACCTGTTCGACCTCGGGCGCCGCTTCCGGTCGTTCGATCCCGACAACCTCGAGACCTACTCGCTCGACGGCGCCGTGACGCCCGACACGGTGGGTGATGCGGACATCCTGCGACTCGACGAGCGGGCGGCGGCGCCGATCTTCGACCTGTTCCGCGACCGGCGACAGTCCGCGAACGGGGCCGAGACGGACCTCGAGCCGTCGTCGGTCCACCTCAGGGTTCTCAACGGCACCGGGCAGCCGCACGAGGCGACCGACGCCGGGGCGGCCCTCGAGGCCGCCGGCTTCGCGATCGACGGCGTCGGCGACAATCCCGTCCTCGGGAACGACCAGACTCTTGTGCAGTACCCGCCGGGCCAGCAGGCGGCCGCCGACCTCGTGGCGAGCTGGCTGGCGGGCGGGGCCGAGCTCGAGGAGGTCGACGGCGCCGACGGCATCGTGGTGATCACCGGCTCCGACTGGGACGGGGTGCGCGACCGACCCAGGGCGGCGTCCGGCTCCACCGACACCACCACCACGTCGGAGGCCGACGGGACGTCGGACTCAACGACGTCGAGCCGTCCGAGTCGCTCGACCACGTCGACGACGAATCCCGCCGCGCGCGAGTGCTAGTTCCCCACCTGTTGGGGTAGCTCACGGCCACCGGCAGTAGACAGGCCGGCGTGCCTCGGCGGCTCGGCCGCCGGTCCTACGATGCGCCCACTGCCCAGGAGGACCGAGTGGCGCAGCCCGACGACACGTCGCAGGACAACCCAGGGGCCCAGTTCTATCCGGCCGTGGCCCGCGCCGGTGCATACAGCTGGTGGCTCATCGGAATAGGCGTTGTCGTTCTTGCCGTCCTGTGGCTGATGGCCAAGTTGTGGGTGCTGGTGCTGGCGGCGGCGGTGGCGGCATTCCTGTCGCGGGCGCTCGATCCTCCGGCTCGCTACCTGCGGGCCCGGGGCCTGCCTCGGGCCTTGGTGGCGGCTGGCGTGTTGGTCGGGTTCATCCTCGTACTGGCCGGCATCGTGGCGCTGCTGGTGCCCTCGATCGCCAACGAGTTCGACGACCTCGGTCCCACGATCGAGGACGCCATCGACGACGTCGAGAACTGGCTGGTGGAGGACAGCCCGTTCGACGTCTCCCGCCAGGACGTCCAGGACTTCCGCGACCAGGCCGACGAGCGGGTCGGCGACCTGCTCGAGTCGCAGAGCGGCACACTGATCAGCGGCACGGTCCTGGTGTTCGAGGTCATCGCCGGGGTCGTTCTTGCGCTGGTCACCACGTTCTTCATCCTCAAGGACGGCGACCGCTTCGGCGACTGGTTCGTGGCGCGGTTCCCCCACCACCGCCGTGACCTGGCCAGTCGCGTGGGCGCCCGCGCCTGGCGCACGCTCGGCGGCTACTTGCGGGGGTCGGCAACGCTGGGCGTGATCGAGGGCATCATCATCGGCACGACGGTGTGGCTGGTGGGCGGCAGCCTGGCGATTCCGGTGGCAGTCATCACGTTCTTCGCGGCATTCGTCCCGTTCGCCGGGGCCATCGTCGCCGGCCTGATCGCCGTCCTCGTGACCCTGGTGACCGCCGGGTTCGGCGGAGCGGTGGTGGTGGCTGTCGTGGCGCTGCTGGTCCAGCAACTGGACAACGACTTCCTCGCCCCCTGGGTGTTCGGGAAGAACCTGGAGCTTCACCCCCTGATCGTGCTAGTCGCCATCACCGCCGGCGGCACGTTATTCGGCGCCTTCGGGGCGTTCCTGGGCGTGCCGGTGAGCGCCGTGATCATCAACGTCCTCGCCGAGACGCGGGTGGTCCCCGAGGACCTGGCGGTGGACGGCCCGGAGGGGGAGCCGAAGGGGGACGACCCGGAGCCCGACTAGCCCGGCACTAGTCGTCGTCGATGATGTAGCGCGGGCCGGGACCGCGCAGGCCGGCCTTGTCGTCGGGGTTGAGGATCTTGCAGTACCCCAGCGACAGGCAGCCGCACCCGATGCAGCGCGCCAGGCGGTCGCGCAGCCGCTCGAGCATGGCGATCTGGCTGTCGATGCGAGGCCGCCATGACGTGGCCAGCCGCTCCCAGTCCTTCGCGGTCGGCGTGCGGCTGTCGGGCAGCGAGGCCAGCGCCTCGCCGATCTCGTCCAGGCTCAGTCCGAGCTCCTGGGCGACCTTGATGAACGACACGCGCCGCACGATCTCGCGGGCGTAGCGCCGCTGGCCGCCCGGGGAGCGGGCGGCATGGATGAGCCCCTCCGCCTCGTAGTACCGCAACGCCGACGGCGCCACCCCGGTCCGCTCGCTGATGGCCCCGATGGTCAGCAGCTCGGGTTCCACACGAAGATCCTACGCAAGGGACTCCACTTCGAGTGAACTTGAGATATTAGGCGTGGTCTGGCCGCTGCTCCTTCGCCTCGCCCGCCCCCCTGTCGAGGTGAAGGTGGCGTTCGTAGTACTGGGGAAGCCACGAGGCGATGGCCGTCACCGTGAAGAGCAGCGCTGCGACCCCCACGAGCGCGTAGCGCATCGTGCGGATGCGCATGATCGTCCGCATGTCGTCCCGCGGGCCGACGACCATGTCCCGGGCGAACCCCGGCACCCGGTGGTCGAAGAGCCGTGGACCGCCGTCCGCCGCCGAAGCTGCGGCGGTTGGCGCCCCCCTGGGGTCGGTATCCGCCGCAAGTTGGTCGGGGTGGTCGGTGGTGCCGGCCCCGATGGCCGCCATCAGGTCGGCGCTGCCACGGCGAGGCTCGCGCCGTGGCGCCGAGGGCCTGATCGCCGACCAGCCGACGACCGTGCGCCCGACGGCCGGGCGACGGTGTCGGCGGGGTCGTCGTGCTCGCGGCGGTCGTGGCGGTGGTCGTGGTCGGGACGGCGTCGCTCATGGGTGCAAGGATGTTTGCACTGATCGTGCAGCCTTCGCAGGCGTGAGCGGCGCCGGCAAGGGGGGATGATGGGATCGCGGTTCGACATCGGGGCGATCGAGATCGCCGAGGCCGTGAGGACTGGCCAGCGCCGGGCCACCGACGTGCTCGACCAGGCGCTGGCGGCCATCGAGGCCGGCAACGACCGGCTCGGGGCGTTCGTGCACGTCGACGAGGGCGCGGCCCGCGCCGCAGCCCAGGCGGTCGACGACGCCGTCGCCGCCGGGCGGGACGCGGGCCCGTTCGCGGGGGTGCCGATCGGCGTCAAGGACCTGGAGGACTGCGCCGGCATGCCCACGTCCAAGGGGTCGTTGGCCTTTGCCACCCGGGGCCCGGTGGCCGCCGACTCGATCCACGTCGCACGCCTGCGGGCCGCGGGGGCGGTCCCGGTCGGCAAGACCGCCGCCCCCGAGTTCGGCACCCTCAACTTCACGCGGACCAAGGTGTTCGGCGTCGCCCGCAACCCGTGGAACCCCGAACGCACGCCGGGCGGGTCCAGCGGGGGCAGCGCCGCGGCGGTGGCCGACGGGCTGGTGCCGGTCGCGACCGCCAGTGACGGCGGCGGCTCGACCCGCATCCCCGCGTCGTTCTGCGGGCTGGTCGGCTTCAAGCCCAGCCACGGCCGCATCCCGCACCCCGGGCCCACCGGCTCGGAGACGTCGGTGTACGGGCTGCTCACGACCACCGTGGCCGACAGCGCTCGGCATCTCGACGTCACCGCCGGCCCCGACGAGCGCGACCGCTTCTCGCTGCCGCCGGCCACTGTCGGGTACGAGGCGGCGATCGAGTCGCTGCCGGTGGCCGGGCTGCGCGCCCGCTGGTCTCCCGACCTCGGCTTTGCCCGCTGCGATCCGGAGGTGCGGGCGATCGCCGAGCGGGCCGCGCAGCGGCTGGCGAGCGCCGCGGGACTTGCGATCGACGACGAGCCGATCCATCTGACCGACCCGGTGCGTGCGTGGCTGGGGGCCGGCGCCATGGACCTGTGGTTCAGCCTCGAGGACGGCATGTGGCCGGGCGTGCGGGAAGACCTGACCCGCTACGTGCGCAACGTGCTCGAGCAGACCGAGGACTACCCGATCCCGCGCTACGCCGGTGCGGTGCGCCGTCGGGAGGCGCTGGTGGCCGACGCCGCCCGCCTGTTCGACGAGGTCGACGTGGTGCTGACGCC
>JBKOUY010000092.1:0-16426 GCA_046723645.1 Actinomycetota bacterium
AGGGCCTCGCCGAACATGGCGACAAAGCCCTTGGTAGCGCCGTACGTGGCGTTGCCGGGCGTCGCCTGGAGCGCGGCCATCGACGAGATGTTCACGACCGTTCCCCGGCCCCGGGGCACCATGGCCCGGACCGCGGCGTGCGTGAGCCGCACCAGCGCAGTGACGTTGACGGCGATCTCCCGCGCCTCGGCGTCGATGTCGGCGTCGACGAACGGGCCGTACGTCCCGAAGCCGGCATTGTTGACCACGAGGTCGATCGCCCTGTCGGCGTCGGACACACGCGCCTCAACGGCGGCGAGCGAGCCCGGGTCGGCTAGGTCCGCCGGCAGCACCTCGACGGCGACGCCCCGGCCCGCGCGGCTTGCGTCTCCGAGTTCGGCCGCGAGCGCGTCCAGGCGGGCCCGGTCCCTGGCCACCGCGACCAGGCCGGCGCCCTCGGCGGCGAGCTGGCGGGCGAGCGCAGCGCCGATCCCCGAGGACGCCCCGGTGACCAGCGCGGTGCGCCAGGCGGCCGGTCCCGGCGTGCGAGCAGACATGGCCGCGCAGCGTAGACGTCACCCGGGCAGCCAGCGCTGGCTGAACCTCGCATCGGCGATCGGCCGCCATACCCGGCCGCGTCCCTCCTCGAGAAGGTGCACGGCCTCGAACCGGACGTCGGCGACGTAGTCGGCGAGTGCGGACACCGCCGCCGCGATGCGGTCGACCTCCATCTCGTCGGCCAACGTGACGTGAGGGACGAACGGGAGGGTCAGCGGGCGATCCAGCGGCGCGCGGAAGACGCGGCTGCGCAGGTCGTGGAGCGCGGCGACGTTGCCGTCGACTCCCAGGTAGACCACCGGCGTCGTCGGATGGAAGGTGGTGGCGGGGCCGAGTCGCAGGTCCAACGGGCGAGTCCGGGCCGCCGACTGCCTCAGGACCTCGAGGGCCTCCGGCATGTCGTCCTCCCGGACGTTCACCGGCGGAACGAGCGTGAGATGGGCGGGGATCCGCCCCAGGGTGCCGTCGCCCAGGGCCCGGCGAAGGCCGTCCACCTCGGTCGCCACCGGCTCCGGCAACAGCAGTACGGCCCCCAACCGGCGCCGGGACATGCCGCTTGCTCCTCAGCAGGTCGACACGGGCGCGCCGCCGGCGGCCCGCTGTTGCAGCCACTCGAAGGCATCGCTCACGGCGTCCGGCGCCGCCTCCACGTGACCCTGTCCGTTGTCGTAGACGCGGCGCTCGACCACCTGACCCTTGGCGCACATGCGCTGCACCAACCGCTGGCTCAGCGCAGCCGGCACCACGTCGTCGGCGGCGCTATGCACGATCAGGATCGGGCTGTCGGTGGCCACCCGACCGGGGTCGTTGCCGGCCTCGAGGTCGGCCCACGGCTCCACCGAGGCGAGATCGGGCTTGAGGAGCTCGGCGTTGGGCGTGTCCGCGAAGTGGCGGATCACGTCTGCGACGCAGCCCTCGTCCACCTGCGGGAGCTCCGCCTCCCCCGCCGGCGTGAGCACCAGCGCCGGATCGGCCTCGGGATACGCCTCGGCGAACCCGGCGATGATCATGTAGAGGAAGCCGGCGATCGGCAGCGACCCGGCGGCACTGAAGATGATGGGCAGCTCGGTGGCGGGAGCACCGGCCACGGTGCCCACGAGCTCGTAGTGCGGCGCCCAGGCGGCGGCGAGCTGGCCGGCCCACAGAGCCCCGTGGCCGCCCTGCGAGTACCCGAAGATCGACAGCTGGTCGCCGGCGTCGGCATCGGGGAGGTCGCCGGCGGCGACCGCGGCGTCGAGCACGCCCCGGCCCTCGCTCTCGCCCACCAGGTAGGGATGCCGGCCGGGGGTCCCCAGGCCTTCGTAGTCGCTCAGCACCACCAGGTATCCCGCGTCGACGAACGGCCTCATGAGCGACAGCTCCGTCGCGGCGGGGTCCTTCGACGGGGCGCACTCGTCGGCGATGCCGCTCGTCCCGTGGGCGATCGTGAGCACCGGACGGCCCCCGGACGGCGCCTCGCCGGGCGGCACCAGCGCCGTCCCGGTCACCACGATCGGGTCGCCCTCCAGCGACTCGGAGACGTACATGATCCGCCAGGCGGTCGCCCCACCCACGTCGAGGTCGTCCACGGGCTTGTAGCGCAGGAGCGTGCCGTGGTCGTCGTCGGGCACCGGGTCGGGCGCGGCGTAGAAGTCGCCGCCGTCGAACTCCTCCGGTCCGCGCCCCGCCGCGGCAGCCGATTCGTCGACGGCGCCCGCCTCGCCCGACCCGCCGGACCCGTCGGAGCCCCCGGAGCACGCTGCGATCAGCGCTCCGGCCACCAGCAGGGCTACCGATCGACGCACAGCTCTCGTCATGGCTCCAGTCTCCATGAGGGGCGACTACGGGTCCGCGCCCCGACGTGCACCTCACGTTACGGTTTCCCGGTCGCTCGGCCGAGTCGACGCACGGCCGCGTGAGCGCTCGGGAAGAAGGAGACGCCTTGGCTTCATCGTCCGGGGCAGTGGTGCTGGCGGCATTCGCCCTCGTCGCCCTTGCGATGTCACCGGATTCGGGCTGCGGGTCCGACGGCAACGGTGCCGACCGGGCCGACCAGGCCAATGCCGGCGTAGACACCACCGCCGAGCCCATGTGCGACGGGGTCGTGGTCGTCCAATCGGCATCCGGGTCGACCTCGGTCCCGGGCGGCGCAGTGCGGGCCGGCTCGTCGACGTCGGTCGCGTGCGACATGCGCGAGGGAGACGTCGACGACGACGCGGTGCGGGCCCTGCAAGAAGCCCTCGTCAGATGCAACGGGCAGGATCTCACGGTGGACGGCAACTTCGGGCCGGAGACGCGAGCGGCGCTCGTCCAGATACAGGAGCAGAGCGGGCTGTCGGCTGACGGCTTCTACGATCCCACGACGCGCGACGCGATCCAGTGGCCGGCCACGACCGCGTCGGGCACGACCGTCTGCATCTCGAACGTCTCGTCGAGCACGGCGCCTGGCGAGGGGTCCTGACCGGCGATCACTGGCGCCGGAACGGTCCCATGCGCTCCATGCGCACCCGGCGATGGATCGTGGGCTTGGTCCGCAGCTCGGTCGTCAGGATGCTCGCCACCTCCGCGGCGAGGCCCTCGGCGTCGGCGGTGATCTCGGTGGCGGGCCGGCCCGAGCGTGTGAGCCGAAGCAGGTCGAGCCGGACCTTGGCCAGCCGTATGTGGCCGGCCGGCGTGAGCTGCGACCGGTGGGGGCTCACGACCACGAACTGGTAGGCGATGGCGACGGTCTCGCACCGTTCGCAGTTCTCGTTCAACGCGACGGCGGCGTTGTCGGCCGCGACGTTGGTGGGCGCACGGTTGGCGAGCACGACCTGGAACGCCGCCGCCACGGCGCGACAGTCATCGCACTGCGCGTAGGCGTACGCATGGTTGACGGCGGACACGTCCCCCCGGAAGGTTTGCGCCAGCTTCAGTGCCGACCGCGCCTTGGATTGCCCATCCCGGTGAAGCTCGACGGTCACATCGGTCGTGATGGTCTTGCCGTGGCCGGCCTCGGCAGGCGCGACGGTCCCCCACAGCACGGCCAGCGCTATCGCGACCGAGACGGCGCACCGGCCCAACCGCCCCCCCTGCACGAGCGTCACGGGCTGCTCCTTCGCGGTGAACGCGACTGGAAACCCTCGGCGATCATCGCCGCCAGGTCGAGGAAGGCGACCCTGGTGGGGTGGCGCAGCTCGGCGAAGCCGGTCTGGCCACCGGCGGCGAGCTCGGCGTCCCAGGGGATGCGGATCACCCCGGCGCATCGAGCGGAGAAGTGGGCCTCCATGCGGTCCATCTCGACCGGGCCGTTGCCACGGACGCCGTTGATCACGGCGACGGCACCTCGCACCAGCTCGCCGTAGTTGTGCTCCTCGAGCCAGTCGAGCGTCATGGCTGCGACCCGGCCGCCGTCGAGGGCCGGCGGCATCACCACGACGATCTGGTCGGCCTCGCCCAGGACGCCCTGGATGGCACCGTCCAGGATGCCCGTCCCGGTGTCGATGATGATCAGGTTGTAGTGGCGGTCCAGGATGTCGATGGCGCGGCGATAGTCCCGCTCACCGAGTGCCTGGGAGATGCGGGGATCGTCGTCCGACGCCACGACCTCGAGCCGGGTGTCGGACGCCTGGGACGTGTAGGTGCGCATGTCGGCATACCGGTCGAGGACCTCTTGTTGGGCGAGCAGGCTCGTGACGGTCTCGAACGACTGGCGCTGGATGCGGTACGCCAGGCTCCCCGCGTCCGGGTTGCCGTCCAGCGCCACCACCCGATCGCCCCGCTGCGATGCGAAAGTGTGGCCCAGCATCACGGCGGTCGTAGTCTTGCCGGCGCCGCCCTTGCGGGACAGGACGACGATCCGGCGCGAGCCGGCGATCGGGGTGCGCAAGCGGCTCAGCAGATCGAGCTCGCGCCGCTCGGCACGACCCGGCCCCGGGTTCAACGCACCGCGTGTGGCGACGAAGACCGCGCGCTGCCACCCTCGGGTCGGTCGTCGCTCCCGACGACGCAGCATCGTCTGCTCGGTGAAGTCGGCCGCGGTCAGGTTCGTCATCGACGCCCGGCGCTTCGTCCCGTTGACCCCGGTGGCGTCGGGGCCGTGACCGTTGCCGTTGACGAACGCCGGCGCGCGCTCGCCCGCCGACCCCGGGGTCGACGGAAGCGCGGGGGCCGTCGAATCCCGCCGTTCCTTGGTGTCCATGGGTGCCTCCTGAGGGACAGGTCTCGTCGCGGCGCCGACGGTGGGAGGGATCGCCCGGTGGCGCCGGCGCACGGCACGCGCGACGAGGCGTGGGACCCGGCGGGCGAAATCGGCCGCCAGGAGCGTGAGGCCCAGCACGGGCAGCGCCAACAGCGCCATCGACAGGAGCGCGATGGCCACGAGGGCGGCGTCGCCGACCTCCCACGCCGCTTTCAGGCTCTGCACTTGGAGCTGCTCGCTCCGCCAGACGTCCCTGACGAAGTCCGGGGCGCGCACCACGATGAAGCCGGCCACCGCGAGGAGCAGTGGCACGACGAGCAGGACCCAGACGGTAATGGCGGCACGCGCGCCCGGACGGAGCTCGGTGACGCGCCGGTCGGCCCGCTTCCCGGGGAGCATGCTGGTCAGGACCGGCCCCACCCGATCGAACAGGTCCGGCACACCGACGAGGTCGGTCAGGATGTAGTAGCCGTCGAGGCGGACGATCGGTATCAGCTGCTGAAGGATCTCGACGTGGATGAGCACGATCGCCAGGACCAGTGGCTCGTACCCGGTGACGGCGTATCCCGCAGCCACCGCCAGGATGGCGAGGCCGTTGAAGTAGACGCCGCCGAGGTCGGTGCGTATGCGAGCGGCCCGGCCCAGGCGCTGGGCGTCGGTGACGTCGGTGTAGAGGGCGGGATAGACGAGATAGAGGCCCATCCCTATCCGGCCTGGCCGGCCGCCGCCGTAGCGGCAACCGGCAGCGTGCCCGAACTCGTGGAAGACGACCGACGCGGCAAGGATCGTTAGGACCACCAGGATCGTGACGGGGTGGGTGAACGCCACGGCCAGGCTGTCGCTGACGCTGGCGGTGCGGACCAACCAGACGTCTACGGCGACCAGTGAGACCAGGGCCGCCACCACGACTGCAGGTAGGAAGAACGCGACCAGCAGCGCGCTCACGATGTGAACGACGCGCTCCGGCAGGAGCACCAGGCGCAGGCGCAGCCCGAGCAGGCGGCCCGGCGGCGTCGGCGACGGACGTTGGGCCGCGGACGCGGGCGCGTGCGGCGTAGGCGCCAGCCGGGCCGGCGTTCCGTCGTCCTCGAGGAGGCCGAGCGGGCGGAGCTTCGCCTCGACAAGGAACTGGAGGCCCTCGGGGGTCAGGCGCCGCCGGTATTGGGTGCTCACCCGGTCCGCCACCTCGTCGGGCGAATGGCGGCCGTCGAGATTGGCGGCCACGATGAACAGCAGGCGCGACACCTGGAGCATCCGGTGGTCGCGGCGTTCGATCAGGTAACGCGGCTCACGGAAACCGGACCCCGGATAGCGGCCGACCAGGCGCACGTCGTCTGCTAGTCGGGGGTTCGACATCGTGGTATCCCTGGTCGGGGGGACGGGGCGGGACATCATGCAGCTGTCCCGCTCCGTCCGTCCCCCGAGGGGTGCCTAGAACTGGCCGACCGCGATGAGCTGGCCGGCCGTTGCCTGCGCCGAGCTGTTGATCGACGCGACGTTGAAGGCGAGGGCGATGTTGACCCCCACAACGTTCGCGATGTTCACCAGTGCGAGGGTCTCCCGCTCGGGGATCAGCTCGCCGGAGGTGGCATCCAGCTCCGTATAGCTGAGCGCACACGTTTCGTGCATGGTGCCTTCTCTCTGTGTTGCGCCGCGGGGACGCTAACGGTCAGCCTTGCAAGACGATGACGGCCTGACCGGCCCAGGCGCTCGCCGAGCTGTTGAAGCTGGCCGCGTTGAAGGCGAGTGCCAGGTTCGTCGCCGAGACGTTCGCAAGGTTGAGCAGGTGGAGCGTCTCGCGAGGCTCGAGCATCTGGACCTCGTGGCCCTCGAGCTCCTCGAGAGTGAGGGTGCTTGACATGGATGGATCACCTCCTTTGGTTGTGACGTCCGCCGTCGTGCCCGGGCTGCGATGCTGACCGACGACGCCGGCGGCACCCCGTCACCGAACTCCGCACGCGTCACCACCGCGTCACGTCGGCGTCACCGCTTCGCTCGGGGTGTGCGGTTGCGGTGGGCAAGGAGACGCGCCGGTGACGCGCCGGTGACGCGTGCGGCGCGGTCATCGGTGGGTGGGCGACGACGTCGGTGTCCTCGTTATCAGGACGTGGTGCGAGCCCGGCCGCGAGCCCGCCTTCCGCGCCCGGGTGCTGGCCGTCAGCACGACGCTCGAAGAGGTCGAGGTCGTGGGCGTGGCCACGTCGGTGGGCGAGGCCATCGACCTCGTTCGCGGTTGGCTCAGCGGATCGGCGCTGTGTCACTAAGGGGCCGAGCGGATAGGCGCGCACGTGGGCACCGAACCGTACGGGATTAGCAGCGCAAGCCCGGGACTCACAGCTCGGCCCCCGGGCACCACTGACCACGGTTCACCGACTGAGCTATCCGCGCATCTAATAAGGCGCCCGCAGCACCGCCGCACACGGTCCACACCATGCGTGCAGGATTTCGCCCGCTTGACAACACTCCGTATCGGCGGTTCAGTATTCGGGAGACCACGGAGGGTGCAATACGCCGTGACGTGAAGCATCCCCGGTCAAGGCGGAGACATGACCCGGCACGTGGCTAGACCTTTGTCCCTTCGGCTGCTCGGGGGCTTTGCGGTGGAAGGCCCCGACGGATACGTCGCCCTGCCGACGTCGGCCCAACGCGTGGTCGCCTATCTGGCGCTGCAGGACAGGCCCGTGCAGCGCACGCGCCTCGCCGGGGCGCTATGGCCCTCCACGACCGACGGACAGGCCGGCGCCAACCTTCGATCGGCACTGTGGCGGACGCGCAAGGTGGCACCGTTGATCGGCGACGACCACTCCGGCCTCACCCTCAGCCCCGGCGTCGACGTCGACGCACGCTGGCTGCGCAATCGCACCGACGACGCCGTTCTGGCCCGGGTCAGGGGCGCCCCGAACGGGGTGTCGTTCGACCTCGAGCTGCTACCGGACTGGTACGACGACTGGGTCATCGCGGAGCGCGAGCGATTCCGGCAGTTGCTGTTGCGCACGTTCGCGAGCCTCATCCCGCGCCTGGTGTCGCGGGGGCGGGCGGACGAGGCCATCGATGTCGGCCTGCACGCCGTTCGGCTGGAGCCGCTGTGCGAGACCTCGCACCAGGCGCTCATCGCCGCCTATCTCGCCGCCGGCGATCGCGGCGGCGCGTTGCGCCAGTTCGACGAGCACGTCACCCTGCTGCGCGAGGAGCTCGGGCTCGCGCCGGCGGACGCCACCGTCGCCCTCGTGCGGCATCTGCTGCCGCGCCCCTCCCGGCGGTCGCGGCGGGCAACCGCGTCGACGCGCCGCTAAAGAGGTCGAGCGGCTAGGCCCGCGCGTGGGCACCGAACCGTACGGAATTAGCAGCGCAAGCCCAGGCCTCACGGGCTCGACCTCCAGGCAACACTGACAACAGTTCGCCGAGACGGCGGGCCTATCCGCGCATCGTCTGAGGCGCGCCGCCGACGTCTCGATCAGTGCGGCTACACGCCGCGCGCGCCTCCGGCGGCGGCCATCCGCACGTGGGCGCGGCGGGCGGTCGC
This sequence comes from Actinomycetota bacterium, assembly GCA_046723645.1. Classification (GTDB taxonomy): domain Bacteria; phylum Actinomycetota; class Acidimicrobiia; order Acidimicrobiales; family VFJN01; genus DASQUK01. The sequence goes on from JBKOUY010000092.1 coordinate 8,220, forward strand.
CTCGGCCTCGGCGTCGTCGGTCTGCCGGATCCGCTGCTCGGCCTCGTCGGCGGAGCGCCGGGCCCGCTCGACGTCGATCTGGCTCCCCAGCTCGGCGATGTCCGACAGGATCGTCACCCGGTCGTTGGACACCTCCACGAACCCCCCGTGCACGGCCGCCACCTCGTCACCCGACGACGACCTGATCGTCACCGTGGCGATCTCGAGCGCGCCGACGAAGGGGGCGTGCCCGGTGAGGAACGCGAGCTCGCCGCCGCCGACCGTGCGCGCGATCACCATGTCGGCCTCGCCCGAATAGAGGATGCGCTCGGGCGATACGAGCTCGACGTGGAGCGTCACGTGCGCCGCACCTTGCCGGTCACTCGCCGCCCGCCCGCTGGCGCAGCTGGTCGGCCTTGCGGCGGGCGTCGTCGGCGCCGCCGACGTTGAGGAACGCCTGCTCCGGGAGCTCGTCGAGGTCGCCGTTCACCAGCGCCTCGAACGACGTCACCGTCTCCTCCACGGGGGTGAAGATGCCCTCCAGGCCGGTGAAGTTCTGCGCCACGAACATCGGCTGCGACAGGAACCGCTGGATCTTCCGGGCCCGTGCCACCGTGACCTTGTCCTCCTCGGACAGCTCGTCGAGCCCGAGGATGGCGATGATGTCCTGCAGCTCCTTGTAGCGCTGCAGGATCTCCTGCACCCGCCTGGCGACGGCGTAGTGCCGTTCCCCCACGACGTCGGGCTGGAGGATTGTCGACGTCGAGGCCAGCGGGTCCACCGCCGGGTAGATGCCGAGGGCGGCGATGTCGCGGGACAGCTCGGTGGTGGCGTCGAGGTGGGTGAACGTGGTGAACGGCGCCGGGTCGGTGTAGTCGTCCGCCGGCACGTAAACGGCCTGGAGCGACGTGATCGAGCGGCCCCGGGTGGACGTGATGCGCTCCTGCAGCTCGCCCATCTCGTCGGCCAACGTGGGCTGGTAGCCGACGGCAGAGGGCATCCGGCCGAGCAGCGTCGAGACCTCGGACCCGGCCTGCACAAAGCGGAAGATGTTGTCGATGAACAGCAGGACGTCCTGGCCCTTCACGTCGCGGAAGTACTCGGCGATCGTGAGCGCCGAGAGGCCGACGCGTAGGCGAACGCCCGGCGGCTCGTCCATCTGGCCGAACACCAGCGCAGCCTTCTCGAGGACGCCGGTCTCCTTCATCTCCAGGTAGAGGTCGGTGCCCTCGCGGGTGCGCTCGCCCACCCCGCCGAACACCGACACGCCGCCGAACTGCTCCGCGACGCGCCGGATCATCTCCTGGATGAGCACTGTCTTGCCCACGCCGGCGCCGCCGAACAGGCCGATCTTGCCGCCCCGCAGGTAGGGAGTGAGAAGGTCGATGACCTTGATGCCGGTCTCGAAGACCTCCTTGCGGGGCTCCAGGGCGTCGAACTCGGGCGCCTCGCGGTGGATATCCCAGTAGGCCTCGATCTTGGATGCGTCGAGCTTTGGGACGTCGAGCGGATCCCCGATCACGTTGGTCACGTGGCCGAGCACGCCGTCACCCACCGGCATGGTCAGGCCGGAGCCCAGGTTGCGCACCGGCGTGCCCCGCGTGAGCCCGTCGGTCGGCCGGAGGCAGATGGCACGAACCCGCGACTCGCCGATCTGCTGGGCCACCTCGGCCCGGACCGGGATGTCCTCGCCGCCGACGGTGACGGTCATCTCCAGGGCGGTGTTGATGGCGGGCACGGCGTCGGGGGGGAACTCGACGTCGACGACCGGGCCGGCGATGGCGACGACGCGGCCGTCCTTCAGCGTGGCCCCGGTGTCGGTACTGGTGTCGGTGACGGTCATTTCCTGTGCTCCTACGTGCGGGAGGATTCGAGGCGGTCGGACAGCATGTCGGCGGACATGAGCGCGTGGTCGACCAACAGGTCACCGCCGTCCGCCTTGGCGGCGCGCATGGCCTCCGCGCCGCCGACGATCTCCATGATCTCGGTGGTGATGGCGTCCTGGCGGGCCCGGTTCATCGCCCGGCCGTAGCGCACGATGAGGTCCTCGGCGTTGTCGGTGGCGGACTTCATGGCCCGCTGCTGAGCGGCGAGGAACGACGCCGCCCCGTCGAGGAGCGCCGCGTAAAGACGGGCCTCGGCGTAGCGGGGCAGCAGCCGGTCGAGGATCTCCTGGGGGTCGGGCTCGAACTCGTAGTCGGCGTGCGGCCCCTGGGCCGCCTGCTCGATCATCGAGGGGTCGAGCGGCACGAAGCGCCGGATGACCACGCGCTGCGAGGCCACCGAGAGGAACTGCGTATAGGCCAGCTCGACCAGGTCGTACTCACCCGACTCGAAGTGGCCGACGACGTGATTCGCGATCGACCGGGCGTCCTCGTAGGCGGGTTGGTCGGCGAAGCCCTCGAAGTGGGCGTCGATGGCCCAGCCCCGGAAGCGGAAGTAGGACGCCGCCTTCTTGCCGACGGTCACAAGCCGGGTCTGGCGACCCTCGGCCCGCTGGCGCTGCATCGACCGCTCCGCGGCCCGGATCACCGAGCTGTTGTAGGCGCCGCACAGTCCCCGGTCCGCCGCGATCACCACGTAGGCCACGGTGCGGACCTCGTCGCGCTCGGTGAGCAGCGGCGAGTCGCTGCCGGCCCCGGCGGCGGCCAGGTTGCGGATCACCTCGGTGATCCGCTCGCTGTACGGACGGGCGGCCGCCACCCGCTGGTGCGCCTTGACGATGCGGCTGGTGGCGATGAGCTCCATCGCCTTGGTGATCTTCTTGGTGGCCTGCACCGAGCGGATCCGCCGGCGCAACGCCCGTTCCTGGCCACCGGGCATGGCTAGTCACCGCCCTCCGCGGCCCCTTCGGTCGCCTCGCCGGCACCGTCGCCCGAGGCGGCAGCCGGCACCTCCTCGTCCTCTACGGAGGGGGCGGCGGCGCGGGGGCCCGCCTCGTCGGCCACCTGTTCCCACGAGAACTGCTCGGCGAAGTCCTTGATCGCGGCGTCGAGCGCCTCGACATCGGGAATGTCGCCGGTCTTGCGAACCTCATCCAGCACCTCGCCGTGGCGGCTGCGGAACCACTCGATGAGCTCGTCCTCGAACCGGGGAACCTCGGTGACCGGCACCGGGTCGAGGTAGCCCTGGGTTCCGGCGTAGAGCGAGATCACCTGCTCCTCGACCGGCATCGGGCTGTTCAGCGGCTGCTTGAGCAGCTCCACCAGCCGGTAGCCGCGGTCGAGCTGGGCCTGCGACACCTTGTCGAGCTCGGACCCGAAGGCGGCGAACGACTCGAGCTCGCGGAACTGGGACAGGTCGCCCTTGAGCGTGCCCACGGCAGTCTTCATGGCCTTGATCTGTGCGGCACCGCCGACGCGGGACACCGACTGGCCGGTGTCGAAGGCGGGGCGCACGCCCGACTTGAACAGGTCGTCCTGCAGGTAGATCTGGCCGTCGGTGATGGAGATCACGTTGGTGGGGATGTAGGCCGAGATGTCGCCGGCCTTGGTCTCGATGACCGGCAGCGCGGTCAGCGATCCGGCGCCGTTCTCCTCGGACAGCTTGGCGGCCCGCTCGAGCAGCCGGCTGTGCAGGTAGAAGACGTCGCCGGGGTAGGCCTCGCGGCCCGGCGGGCGGCGCAGCAGCAGCGAGATCTGGCGGTAGGCCTCGGCCTGCTTCGAGAGGTCGTCGTAGACCACGAGGGCGTGCTCGCCGTTCTCCATCCAGTGCTGGCCCATGGCGCAGCCGGCGTAGGGCGCCAGGTACTTGAACGGCGACGGGTCGGACGCACCCGCCACGACCACGACCGTGTAGTCGAGGGCGCCGCGGTCCTCGAGGGTCGACACGGTGTTCGCCACCGTCGACTCCTTCTGGCCGATCGCCACGTAGATGCACTTCACGCCCTGGCCGCGCTGGTTGATGATCGTGTCGACGGCGACGGTGGTCTTGCCAGTCTTGCGGTCGCCGATGATCAGCTCACGCTGGCCACGCCCGATCGGCGTCATGGCGTCGATCGCCTTGATGCCGGTCTGCAGCGGCTCGTGCACGGGCTGGCGTCCCATGATCCCGGGTGCCTGGATCTCCATGCGCCGGTCCTCCACGCCCACCAGCGCACCCTTGCCGTCGATGGGGTTCCCGAGGGCGCCGACCACGCGCCCGATGAGGCCGTCGCCGACCGGCACCGACAGGATGCGGCCGGTGGCCTTGACCGTTTGGCCCTCGCCGACCTCGGCGGCCTCGCCGAGCACGACGCAGCCGATCGACTCCTCGTCGAGGTTGAGGGCCAGACCCACGGTCCCGCTCTCGAACTCGAGGAGCTCGTTCACGGCGGCGTTGGGCAGCCCGGACACCGTCGCGATGCCGTCGCCGACCTCCTCGACGCGGCCAACCTGGGCCGTCTCGAGGCCGGGCTTGAAGTCCTCGAGGTTCCTGCGGAGCGCCTCGGCAATGTCTTCGGTGTTGATGGTCAGCTCTGCCATCGGTGTCGTCCTCGCGTGTCTCAGAGTGCGTTCTTCAGCTGGTCGAGCCGGCGCCGCACCGACCCGTCGATGACGGTGTCACCCACCTGGGCCACGATGCCGCCCAACACCGACGGGTCCACCACCACCTTGATCTCGACCTGCTTGCCGGTGGCGTCCTCGAGGGCCTTGGCCAGCCGGTCGCGCTGATTGTCGGTGAGCGGAACGGCGCTCCGCACCTCCGCGACCTCCTTGTTGGCCTCGGCGGCGCTCATCTCCACCAGCCGCTCGATGATCGACGGCAACTGCCGCGCCCGGCCCGTGCCGACCACCATCGACACCAGCGCCACAGCGGTCGGCGACGCCTTCCCGCCCAACAGGTCCTCGACGATCTGCTGGCGACGGGCGGCCGGAATGTTCGCGTCGGTGAGCGCGTTCCGCAGCTCGTCGTTGCCCTGGAGGGTCTGCGAGAAGCGGAACAGCTCGTCCTCCACCGCGTCGAGGGTGCCCTCGGCGCGGGCCACCGCGAAGAGGGCCTCGGCGTAGGCGAGCGTTCGGTCGTCTGCCATCGGGGCATGTGCTCCTAGGAAACTGCGTGGACTGTCACGCTGCTCGTGGCTTGCGGTGCAGTGTCGTCGGGAGGCCTCGCTGCGAGCGGCGGATCGGTCGCCAAATTCCCACGCGTGGGCTGCATGATCGTCTCCTCGCTCGGCCCTTTGGAGGGGGTGGCTGCGTCCGCCCTCACGAACGCTGCGCCGCCACCTGGCTGATGTAATCCTCGATCAGCTGCGTCTGAGTGGCCTCGTCCAGGTTGCGTTGGACCACGGTCTCGGCCGCGCCGATGGCGATCCTTGCGACCTCGCCCCGCAGGTCGGACACCGCCTGGGCCTTCGCCGACTCGATGTCGGCCACGGCGCGGCTGCGAAGCTCGGCCAGCTCGGCCTGGAGCCGGGTCTCCTGGTCGCGCTTGATGCGGTCGGCGGCCTGGCGGGCCTCCTCGATGATCCGTCCGGCCTCGGCCCGGGCGTCGTGGAGCTGGGCCTTGTACTGGTCGAGCATGGTCTCGGCCTCGGACTTGGCGGACTCGGCGGCCTGGAGGTCGGAGCGGATCCGCTCGGTCCGGTCGTCCATCATCTTCTTCACCTGCGGGTAGCCGAACTTGTACAGCAGGAAGAGCAGGGCTGCGAAGCTGAGGGAGCCCCAGACGATCTCGTCGGTCGCCGGCAGGATCGGGTTGGGCGCCTCCTGGCAGGCCTCGGGGTCGTCGGCCTCCTCGGCCAGGTGGATGCACTCCTCGGTGTCCTCGGAGAGCTGCGGCTCGTCCCCCTCCTGCGCGCCCGCCGGGGATGCCCAGACCAGCAGCCCGCCCAGCGCCAGCAGCAGGGTTGCCAAGAGTGTGCGGGTGCGCACGACGGCCTCCTCAGCCGGAGATGATGAACGAGAGGACGAAGCCGAACAGGGCCAGGGCCTCGGTGAAGGCGATGCCGAGGAACATGGTGGTGCGCACCATGCCGGCCGCCTCGGGCTGGCGGGCCATCGCGGTGATCGCGTTGCCCACCACCAGGCCGATGCCGATGCCGGGGCCGATGGCGGCGCCGCCGTAGACGATGCCTCGGCCGACGGCGGTGAGGCCCGCCTCGAGTTCGCCCGGATCCTGTTGGGCAAGGACGTGAAGCACGGGTTCGTCTCCTTGGTTGTGCTCAGTGCTCGGGGTGCATGGAGCTGTCGATGTACACGGCAGCGAGGATGGTGAAGATGTACGCCTGCAGGAACGACACCAGCAGCTCGAACCCCATCAGGAAGATGAGCAGCGCCAGGGGCAGCGCGCCGCCGATGATGGTCGATGTGAACAGGGCCTGGGTGATGATCGCGAACGTCACCAGCAGCAGGTGGCCGGCGAGCATGTTGGCGAAGAGCCGGATCGCGAGCGAGAAGGGCCGCGTGATGAGGATCCCGATCAGCTCGATGAACGCCACAAGCGGCAGGATCGCCTTGGGGACGCCGGGCGGGATCGTCGAGCTCTTCAGGTAGCCGATCAGGCCCTGGTGCCTGATGCCGACGATGATGTAGACGAACCACACCACGATCGCCATGAACATCGGGAGGGCGATCCGGGCGTTCACCGGCATCTGCACCAGCGGGATCAGCTCCCAGAGGTTGCAGATGAACACGAAGGTGAAGAGCGTGAGCAGGAACGGCAGGTAGCCGCGGCCGTCGGGCCCGATCGTCTGCAGGACGATCTGCTCGTCCACGAACTCCACGGTGCTCTCGGCCACGTTCTGAACGCCGGTGGGCACCAGCTTCGGCCGACGCGTGCCGAAATAGAACAGGGCGAAGACCAAGCCCACCGAGATCCACATCAGCAGCACGACCTTGTTGACGCCGAAGGCGTCGCCACCGAAGAGCGTGGGCCACTCGACGAGGTGGCTGATCGGGGGGAACTCCAAGCCGAGGATCACTGGTGCGCTGCCTCCTTGGGCTTGAGGGCCGGAAAGGCGAGTGACGCCGACACGTAGCGCAGCTCCCAGAACAGAAGCCCGAGGTGGGTGACGAGCACGGTGACACCGAGGGCGACCAGGTCGATCCAGGGCTCGTCCTTGACGAGCAGCAACACGACGGTGACCAGCCCCATCCGCACCGCGAAGCCCCCGAGGGCGACGACCATGAGCATGTTCAGCGACCGCCGCGCCGCCCAGGACAGGGCCGCGGCGGCCAGCACCAGATTCAGCAAGACGAGCGCGATCGCCACGCCGGCCGACGCCGCCCCGGCGGTTCCCCAGATGGCGGTGGCCGCGATCAGCACGATGGGGGCGAACCAGACGCCCCGCTTGAGCATGTCGAACGCCAGCTCCCGCTCGACGGCGGGAGCGTCGGGCACGGGCGCCTGGAGGTCGGAGGCGGTGAGCCTCACTCCCCCGCCTCCCTCGACTCGGTGCGTGGGCGCAGCCCCACGATCTTCGCCTGCTGCTCACGCATCCGCGCGTCGTAGATGGTGAAATGCTTCCAGATCTCGTAACAGACCGTGAAGAGGAAGAGGAGCAGGAGGAACAGGGGGAAGGTCCCGATCCAAGCGTCGAGACCCCAACCGATCAGGCCCATCACCACCGGCGTGACGGACAGCTCGAACGCCGTCGACAGTGCGTCGCCGCCCGCTCGGTTCAGCTCACGCCTGGCGGACTGATCGGCCACCCTCGCTCCTTGCATCGCGGACCCCCACGCGACTTGCGCTCAGGACCTTGTGAATTGATTCCCAATCTACCGGACACGGTCTGGCCCCGGGCAAATCAAGGATCCGCAGGGGACGGCGCGGCAGGTTAGCAACCCCGCGAGTCAGGCTTGCCACCCGGCAAACTTGGGCCTCGTGCCCCGACTCAGGCCCTACCGCGCCGCCGACCAGGACGCCGTCTACGAGGTCTGCGCCCGCACCGGGGCGGCCGGCGAGGACGCCACCCACCTGCTCCGCGACCCGTCCCTCCTGGGGCACGTCTACGCCGGTCCGTACCTGGCGCTCGCCCCCGAGCTCGCCTTCGTGGTCGAGGACGGCGACGGCGTGGGCGGGTACATCCTGGGCGCCGCCAACACCGCCGCGTTCGAGGATCGCCTCGAGCGCGAGTGGTGGCCCGCCCTTCGCCGGCGATACCCGGCCAACCGAACCAATGGCGACGCCGTCCTCGACGACGTGCTCATTGCGCGCATGCATTCTCCCGCCCGCACGCGCGCGGAGGTGGTGGCCGCGTACCCCTCCCACCTCCACATCGACCTGCTGCCGCGGTTGCAGGGACAGGG
>JBKOUY010000040.1:0-45178 GCA_046723645.1 Actinomycetota bacterium
AGCCTGGACGTGACCATCCCCGAGGACGACCTCGCCGACGTTCGCACGGTCGGCGACGCCCTGGACCTGATCCTGGCGGCCAGCGCCGCCAAGGCGTGACGGCGACGGACGCCGCGGCGCCGACCGACCACCGCGGACGACAGCGCGTCGCCGTCACCGGCATCGGGGTCAAGACCCCCGCCGGCCAGACGGTCGACGAGCTGTGGGACACGCTGGTGGAGGCCCGCCCCGCGGCGGCGCCCATCACCCTGTACGACGCCTCCGGCCACTCGGTGCCCTTCGCGTGCGAGGTGCGCAACTTCGACGCCGTGCCCTACGTGGGCCCCAAGGAGGTGCGCCGCACGGACCGGGCGGCCCTGCTGGCCGTGGCGGCCGCCGCCGACGCGCTGGGCGACGCCACGGCCGTCGGCATGAACCCGACGGCGAGCGAGCTCCTGCCGGCCCCCTCCCCCGACGATCTCGGCGCCGATCCCGTGCGCTGCGCAGTAGTAGCCGGGTCCGGCATCGGCGGGATCCGCACGCTCGAGGACCAGGTCATCGGCTACGCCGAGCGCGGCCCCAGCAGGGTCGGGCCGTTCCTGGTGCCGATGATGATGCCCAACGCCGCGGCGGCGCTGGTCGCCATCCGCCACGGCTTCACCGGCCCCAACCTGGCGATCGCCACCGCCTGCGCCACCGGCGCCCACGCGATCGGCGAGGGTGCCCGCCTCCTGCGCGACGGCATGGCCGATGTGGTCGTCTGCGGCGGCACCGAGGCGAGCGTGAGCCCGGTGGCCATGGCCGCCTTCGCCCGCATGGGGGCCCTCAGCAGGAACCCCGACCCGGCGGGCGCCTCCCGCCCGTTCGACGACGACCGCGATGGCTTCGTCATGGGCGAGGGCGCCGCGTTCGTGGTGCTGGAGCCGTACGACCGGGCGGTGTCCCGCGGCGCCCGCATCCACGGCGAGGTACTCGGCTACGGGCTCACCTGCGACGCGCACCACATCACCGCGCCGATCGACGACGGCTCGGGTGCGGTGGCGGCGATCGAGATGGCGCTGGCCGACGCCGGCATCGCCGCCGGGGCCATCGGGCACGTCAACGCCCACGGCACGTCGACGCCCCAGAACGACGCGGCCGAGGCGGCCGCGATCGCGAAGGTGTTCGGGGCGGGGGCCGTCCCGGTCACGTCGACCAAGGGGGTCACCGGCCACCTCATCGGGGCCGCCGGCGCCGTCGAGGCGGTCGCCGCGCTGCTGGCGGCGAGGCTGGGGATCGTCCCCCCCACGGCCAACCACCGGCACACCGACCTCCCCGTCGACGTCGTGGCGGGCGAGCCCCGCGCCATCGAGGTGGCACCGGCCGTGTCGACGTCGTTCGCGTTCGGCGGCCACAACGCCGCCCTGGTCCTCGGCCCGGCGTGACGGCGGCGTAGGTGGCTACGGTCACGGCGGTCGCCGCCCCCTCGGTGTCGGCCCGGCTTCCCGTCGGCCGCGGCCGACCCGGGACGGTGGACGCCGGCGTGGGCCACGCCCCGTGGTTGCCGGTCGACGGACCCGTCGCCTGGTTCCGGGGCGCGCCGACCCAGGCCGACACCGAGGTGATCGCCCGCACGGTCGCCGTCGGTGTCGACGCCGGCGTTCCGGTCGTCGGCGTGCTCGCCGGCGTGGGTGTCGATGCCACTGCGGGGTTGGCGTCGCTCCACGGGTGGGGGGCACTGGCCCGGGCGTTGGCGGGGGCGTCCGGACTCGTGCCCGTGGTGCTCGTGGTCGACGGCCCGTGCCTGGGCGGCACCGCGCTCGTCCTGGGGCTGGCCGACGTGGTCGTGATGACGGCCCAGGCCACCGCATTCGTCAACGGGCCCCAGGCCTCGGCCCGCATCACCGGGTCGGCCACCCTCGACGCCGAACTGCTCGGGGGCTCGTGGGTCCACAGCGCCCGCACCGGGGTCGCCGACCTCGTGGTGGACGACGTCGACGAGGCCTTCAACCTCGTCGCCGACCTGCTCGACCACCTGCCTCCGAACAACCACGAGACCCCGCCGGCGGTCGCCGCCAGCGACCCGGCCGACCGGCCCACCCGCGACGCCGCCAGCGCCGTCCCGGGCGACAGCCGGGCGTCGTACGACGTGCGTCGGGTCATCGCCGACGTGGTCGACGACCGGGAGTTCCTGGAGTTGCGGCCGCGGTTCGGCACCAGCGTCGTGACCGGCCTGGCGCGCGTGGCGGGCATCCCGGTTGGCGTCCTCTCCAACCAGCCCAGCCAGATCGCAGGGGCGTTGGACATCGAGGGATCGCAGAAGGGGGCCCGCTTCATCCGCTTCTGCGACGCCTTCAACCTGCCGATCGTCACGCTCGTCGACACGCCCGGCTTCCGCCCCGGGCGCGACCAGGAGTGGCGCGGCATGATCCGCCATGGTGCGAAGCTCGCCTTCGCCTACGCCGAGGCCACGGTCCCCCGGGTGTGCGTGGTGCTGCGCAAGGCCTATGGCGGGGCGTACATCGTCATGGACTGCAAGTCGATGGGCAACGACTGCGCGCTCGCCTGGCCGAGCGCCGAGATCGCGGTGATGGGGGCCAAGGGCGCGGTGGAGATCCTCCACCGTCGCGAGCTCAACGGCGCCACCAGCGACGGCGAGCGCGACGCCCGGCGGCGCCAGTTCGAGGCCGACTACGAGTCGGTCCACCTCTCGCCTGCCGCAGCCCTCGAGCGGGGCTACGTCGACGAGATCATCGACCCGGCGGGCACCCGCGGCGCGGTGGCGGGCGCGCTGGTGGCGCTCGCAGCCAAGCGCGAGCGCCTCCGGCCCCGCCGCCACGACAACATCCCTCTGTGACGCGAGGACGGACGCCCATGCTGCTCGACGGCCGCAAGCTCCTCATCACCGGCGTGCTCACCAAGGACTCGATCGCGGCGGCGGTGGCCCGGCTCGCCCAGGAGCAGGGCGCCGAGCTGGTGCTGACGTCGTTCGGGCGCGGCATGCGGCTCACGGAGCGGGTGGCGCGCACGCTGCCCACGCCGCCCGACGTCGTGGAGCTCGACGTGACCGACCCCGCGCACCACGCGGCGCTGGCCGACGAGCTGGGTCGGCGCTGGGGCAAGGTCGACGGCGCGCTCCACGCCATCGGCTTCGCGCCCGAGGCCTGCCTGGGCCAGGACGAGGGGCTGCTGGCGGCCGGCTGGGACGACGTCGCCACCGCGCTGCACGTGTCGGCGTATTCGCTCAAATCGCTGACCGAGACGTTGTTGCCGCTCATGCCCCCAGGCGGGTCGGTGGTCGCCCTCGACTTCGATGCCGCGCAGGCATGGCCGGCGTACGACTGGATGGGGGTGGCCAAGGCGGCCCTCGAGGCCACCTGCCGTTACCTCGCGCGTGACGTCGGCGGCCGGGGCGTGCGGGTCAACCTGGTGGCGGCCGGCCCCCTGCGGACCCTGGCCGCCCGGTCGATCCCCGGCTTCGGGGCCATGGAGGCCGCATGGGGCCAGCGGGCGCCGTTGGGTTGGGACGTGCGCGACCCCGAGCCCGTGGCCAGGGCCTGCGTCGCGCTCCTGTCCGACTGGTTCCCGGCCACGACCGGCGAGATCGTCCACGTCGACGGCGGTGCCCATGCGGTGGCCCTGGCCGCGGGAGAGGCGGCGCCGGAGCCGGAGGAATGAGCGCCGGCGGCGACCCCGTCGACCTCCTCCCCCACCGCCCACCATTCCGGTTCGTCGACGTGGTCGACGAACTGGTGCCCGGTGAGCGCGTGCGGGCCCGCTACCGGGTCACGGGCGCGGAGGCGTTCCTGGCCGGCCACTTCCCCGGGAACCCGATCCTGCCGGGGGTCATCCAGCTCGAGGCGTTGGCGCAGGCGGGCGCCGTGGCGCTGCTGTCGGACGACCGCTATGCAGGCTCCCTGCCCCTGTTCGGGGGCGTGGAGAACGTGCGCTGGCGCCGGCTGGTCCGGCCCGGCGACGAGCTGGTGCTCGAGGTGGCCATGGACCGGCTCTCGGCCCGCGGCGGCTGGGGCCAGGGCACGGCCACGGTCGACGGCAAGGCGGCGTGCAAGGCCCGCCTGTTCTTCGTCCTTGCGCCGCCCGAGGGCTCCAACGGCGCCCGCTGACGCCACGCAGCTGCCACCATGGCGGCCATGTCGCATCCCATCGAGCGCGAGCTGCTCGACTTCGCCGTCGACGTCGTCGCCACCGCCGGCGAGTCCACGCTCCGGTGGTTCCGATCCGCCGACCTGTCCGTCGACACCAAGGCCGACGGCACCCCCGTGACCGAGGCCGACCGGGCCGCCGAACGCCTGATGCGAGAGCGCATCGCCGACCGGTTCCCCGAGGACGGCGTGCTGGGTGAGGAGGAGCCCGAACGACCCGGACGCTCGGGGCGGCGCTGGATCGTCGACCCCATCGACGGGACGAAGGCGTTCACCCGGGGGGTCCCGCTGTACTCGACGCTGCTGGCCCTGCACGACGCGGACGGCGCCGCCCTCGGCGTAATTGGCCTCCCCGCACTCGGGCAGGCCGTCTACGCCGGCCGGGGGCTGGGCTGCTGGAGCGATGGGCGGCCTGCCCGGGTCAGCGACGCGGCGACGCTCGACGGCGCCTATCTCACGTCCAGCGGCTACGGCCACTGGCCCGACCAGGCGCTGCTGGCGGTCAAGCACGCCGGATGCCACCTGCGCACGTGGGGTGACGGGTACGGCTACGCGTTGGTGGCCACCGGCCGCGTCGACGCGATGGTCGACCCGGCAGTGGACCTGTACGACGTGGCCGCGATGCCGGTGATCCTGACCGAGGCCGGCGGCCGGTTCACCTCGGTCGACGGCCGCGAGGAAGCGGACGGCGGCAGCGGCGTCGCCACCAACGGCCGCGTGCACCACGAGCTGCTCGGCCTCCTCGCCACGTAGCGCCCGGATGGCGTGGGTGCGCGGGTCGTCAGATCCAGCCCCGCCGGTGCAGCGTGCGGTACAACACGACCAGCCCGACGCCCATCAGCCCGAGCGCCATCGGATAGCCCCACCACTGATCTAGCTCGGGCATGTGCGCGAAGTTCATGCCCCACACGCCCGCGAGCATGGTGGGCACCGCCGCCATGGCCGCCCACCCGGCGATCGTCCGCATGTCCTCGTTCTGCTGCACCGAGACGTGCGTGAGGTTCACGTCCAGGACCTCCGAGAGCAGCTCCCGCTGGATCTCGATCCGGGCCACCGCCTTGCGCACGTGGTCGTTGACGTCGCGGAAGTAATGGCCGAGGTCGACGTCCCCTAACTGGTGCTTGCCCTCCTGCAGGTGCTCGAGCGGCTCCGCCAGCGGCTGGACGGCGCGGTAGAGGTCGAGGACCTGGCGCTTCAGCTTGTAGATCCGCACCGCAGGGTTGGTGCGATCAAGCGAGAAGACCTCGGATTCGATTTCGGCGATGTCGTTGTCGAGACCCTCGAGCACGGGCTGGTAGTCGTCGACGATCCGGTCGACGATGGCGTGGACCACCGCGATCGGCCCGAGGGCCAGGCGCTGCGGGTCGGACTCGAGTTGTTGCCGCACGGGGCCCAGCGCGCTGCCCTCGCCGTGGCGGACGGTCACGATGAAGCTGTCGCCGGCGAGCAGTTGGATCTCGGCAAACTCGATGGTCTCGGCCGTGTCGTTGTAGTGGGCCGTCTTGAGGACGAGGAACTCGCACTCGCCATAGGTCTCCAGCTTGGGGCGCTGGTGGGCGTGGACGGCATCCTCCACCGCCAGTGGGTGGAGCTCGAACTCGCGAGCGACCGCGTCGAACTCCTCCTCGGTCGGCTCGTACAGGCCGATCCACGCAAAGCTGTCGTCGCTGCTGCGTCCGGACTCGAGCGCATCGTTCAGGTCGAGCCGGCCGGGCCGGCGCAGGCCCTTGCTGTAGACGGCGCAATCGATGATCACCGGCGTGATTCTGGCGCAAGATGGGTGGATGGACCGCGCTTCGTACCTCGACTCGCTCCGCGGCGACGCCGCCGACCTGCTGGCGACCGCCGCCGGCCACCTCGACGCCGACGTTCCGACCTGCCCGGGCTGGAGGATGGAACGGCTGGTCGGCCACCTCGGGCGGACGTACCGATGGACAGCGGGCTGGGTCGAGGGTGGCGACGGGATGCGCGAGCTCCCCCGGCCGCCGGCGGGCGAGGCGGTGATCGAGTGGACCCGCGCCGGCCTGGCCGAGCTGATCGCCGCGATCGAGGGGGCCGCCGGCCGGGACGATCCCGATGAGCCCGTGAAGACGTGGGCCGGCGACCAGCCGCCCATCTTCTGGCCCCGGCGCATGGCCATCGAGACCGCGGTGCACCGGTGGGACGCCCAGGTCGCTGCGGGCGAGGGCCGGCCGGTCGGCACCGACCTGGCGCTCGATGCCGTGGACGAGTTGTTCGACGTGATCCTGCCGTGGCGGGGAACGGCCGAGATGGGCAGTGAGAACGAGGGCAAGACCATGCACCTCCACGCCACCGACGTCGGCAACGAACCCGGCCAGGGTGAGTGGCTTGTGACGCTTGCGCCCGAGGGCCTGTCCGTCGAGCACGTGCACGCCAAGGGCGACGTGGCCGTGCGCGGCACCGTGTCGAACCTGCTGTTGCTGCTGTGGAACCGCGTCCCACCCGACAGCTGCGAGGTGTTCGGCGACGCGGGCCTGCTCGAGTCGTGGCGCGAGTCCGTGAAGGTCTGACCGAGGGCAGACGCCGCCGTGCCGCTCAGGCCTCCCTGCCGCTGACCGTGCGGGCTCGTGCGCTCACGAGCCTTGGAACACCGCGGCCCGCACCCCGGCTCGCGCCAGCTCGTGGAGGAACGGCAGCGGCTCGACCAGCGACGCCAGGCCGGCGGCGCCGGTCATCAGGGTCCGCTCGGCCGCGATCCAGCGGGCGGCCACCCCCGCCACGGTGCCGGCGGCAACGGCGGGCCGGTCGACGGCCCCGAGGACCACGGTGTCGCGCACCCGGCCCCGCCGGCCGCGGACCTCGACCCGCAAGCCGCCGATGCGGCCCTCGGCGTGGGGCCGCCGGAGCATCGGCAGCCCGGCGGTCATGCGGTCACGCCGGGTCGCCGCGAGCCGGGCCGTCACCCGCCCGACTCCGGGGAACGCGGGCACGAGGAGCAGGGCGTCGGGCAGCCCGGCGCGGTAGCAGTCGGCTCCCCCGATCGGGTCGGGGAAGAACGACAGCTCACGGCCCGAGCCCGGCGGTCGCCGACGCCAGGCATGGTCCCGCCAGTCGAGCCCGACCCCGCGTAGCGCGGCATGGTGCTGCCGAGCGCACGCGGGTCCCCCGGTGCCGTGGTGGGCGACGTGCACCTCGTCGACGGTGTCGAAGTCGTCGCTGGCGTGGCGCGCCAGCACGCACGACAGCCCGGGACCGAATCCGGCACCCACGGCCACGACCACCCGCCGCTCCCGCGCCTCGGCGTTGAGGTCGAGCAGGCCCTCGACGGCGGCGACGCTGTCGGCGACGGACACCACGTGCTTCCCGGCCGTCACCGCGCGCTTGGCGATCTCGACGTGGCGGGCCGCCGGCGCGGCGACCACGACCAGGTCGACGGCGGCGGGGTCGACCTCGTCGGCCGCCGAGGCCCGTGATCCGAGGGAGCTCACCACCGCCGAACGCCGCTTCCGGTCGGCGTCGGCGATCAGCACGGCCTCGGTGTTGCCCTCTGCGATCAGGTGGCGGGCCGCGCGTGCACCCACCGCGCCGGCACCACAGACGAGGACCCTCACGGTCGCCCCGGGCTACCGGTCAACGGAGCCCGGGCCCGCTGAGCTCCCGCCAGCCGCCCGACTGTGGCGGCGTGCCACCTGAGCCCCGGACCCGCAGCACCACGGCGATGATGCCAGCGATGCCCACGGCCGCGAGCGCACGTCGGAGGAGAGCCATGCGGGCACCTTAAGCGCGCCGTGGGGCTAGCTGGAATCGAACCAGCGACCTCACCCTTATCAGGGGTGCGCTCTAACCGACTGAGCTATAGCCCCGGTGCGAGCGCACCAGGCTAGCCCTGGGTGTCGCGATCGGTCGAACCCTCTACGGCCGGCACGCGGACGCTCTGTTCGCGGTCGCCGCCGTCGCCGTCGACCGCCGCTGGCAGCGCCGGACTGCGTTGCTTGGCGGCGTGACGTGGCCCGCCAGGCCCCCCGGCTGCGCGCTGGCCAGGGGCGCGGACGGCGCGCTGCCGGGCGGCCGCCGGTCGCGGGATCGGCTCCTTCACGATCGTGTAGCGCAGCCCGCCGGTCAGCTCGTTGAGGAGGTTGAGCAGCACGACCATCAGCACGTTGCCGATCGATCCGGCCACGACCAGGATCCCCCCGCCGATTGCGGCGACGCGGAACAGCGTGCCGTCGTCGACCTTGAAGCCACCCACGAGGACCTCGCCTTCGGCGCAGTCGTCGTCCTCCTCGAACTCGGTCCCCGCCGGCACCTCGGCCTTGAGAGTGCAGGTGCCGTACGCCCCCATGCGGGTGATGAAGCTCTCGACGTCGTCGATCGTCCCCGCCGACCGGCCCACGTTCCAGAGGAGCGTGCCCGCCACCACGACGATGAGGCACACGCAGACGTAGAAGAGCACCGACAGCTTGAAGACGGACCACGGGTCGATTGACCAGAGCCGCTGGCGCACCCGGAGCCCTCGCCTCGCCTTGGGCTTGTGGGCCCGCCGTGGACGGACACGCCTGGCGAGTCGCCGGGGGTTCACGGGCTCGTGGGCCCCATCTCCGAAGTGCTCGGTGCCGTCGGCGTCGAAGTCGGGGTCGACGGCCGGTGCCGGTACGGTGGCGGCCCCTGCCGGCCCACCCTCGGATGCGCCCTCGGTCGCGGGACCGGCGGGCGAAGGGGCCACCGGTGTGAAGGTCGACCACAGTGACTGTGGCTGGCCGGGCGGGACCTCGCCAAAGCGCTGCGCGCCGCCCTCGACCCCGGGATCGGCGCCCCTCCGCCATTCCTGGGCGCGCGCGTCGGTGTCGGCCACGCCGGGATCGCTGCCCCTCGTGTCACCGCCCAAACGGTCGGTCATTCCCGCGCGGCCCGTCGGCGGGAGGCCCGCCTCGTCGTGACCGTTGGAGTCGCCGCTCGGGGTGCCGGTGCCCGCGACCGGAGGCAGCCCGGCGCGTGCGTCAGCGGCTGGACCGTTGCCGATGGTCGGTTTCTCGGGTTGCTGCTGCGCACCGCCTCCGCCTTGGCCGTGATCGTCGGTCGTCACTCCGGACGGGTCAACCGGCATCGCGGGGAGTCTACGGCACGACGAACTCCGCGCCCTAGCGGCCCCACCAGGTCTTTTTCATGATACGCCGGCCACGAAGCGCGGTCACGTGCCACAGACGATGAAGTGGACCGGATCGGTCGCGGGCAACGGCTGGCACAGGCCGGCCGCGGGTGCCACCCGACGCAACGCGGCGACCTCCGGCCGCGGCACGTCAATGGCCAACCCTCGCTCGTGGTCGGACGTGCCGGGCGGTGCGACGGGATACGGATTGGTCGCCCGCCTCTGCCACAGCGCCTCCTGCTGCGATCGCGTGCGCAGGCCCGACACCACGGTGACCGGGTGGCCCAGGAGGCCATCTGCACGCGCCAGTGCGGCCAGCATGGCGGGCGCCAGGCCCGCTCGCCGCCCGCCGGTGCCAACCGCCGTGCCGCCGGTGCCGCTGTCTGCCGGGCGCGGGACGGCGCGGGCACGCGCGTACGCGTCCAGGTCGCCGACCCGCACCCGCACGACGATCTCGTCGCCCCTCCGCTCGATCTCGAGGAGATCGGCGCCGTTCGCCGCGGCCACCTCACGCGCCGCGCGCTCACCATCCGCGGCACCGGCGAGCGCGGCGGCGTCGGCGGCGGTCCGCGCCCTGGCACGATCGTCGAGCGCGCCCGCTACCGGCACGAGCGCCAGCAGAGCTACGCAGCACAACGCCACCATCGCCGCGGCCAGCGGAACGACCTGCCCGCCGTCACCGGGGTGGCGTCGGCACCGCCCGAGATTCGTTCGCCTGCCCAACCCGCACATGCTGCACACTCCCCCCGCTACGCCCCATGGGCGCGCGGCGTCGCCGTCGTGAGGGGGAAGTCAGCGAGGGAAGTCAGCGCCCTACGGCCTGCGGCACGTGACAGCCGGGGCCAGGCGTGGGGCCGGACGGCCCGTCCGGTCAGGCGGGGAAGTCGGCGCCCAGCACCGGCGCAACCGCCGCCACGCTCTGTCCGGGATCGAGGTTCATCACCCGGACGCCGGTCGCGTCACGACCCTGCGACGACACGTCGCGCACCGCCGTGCGGATGATGGTGCCGGCCGACGAGATCACGAAGATCTCGCCGTCGATGCCCACCATGAACGCGGCGACGACGAAGCCCTTCTTGGCGGTGAGCTTGATGCCCCGCACCCCCTGCCCACCGCGACCCTGGGGGTTGAACCTGTCGAGCTGGGTGCGCTTGCCGTAGCCGGCATCGGTGACGATCAGCAGGGACACGTCGTCACGGGCGACGTCGCACGACACGACCTCGTCGCCGCGCCGGAGCTTCATGCCCCTCACGCCGGCTGCCGCTCGGCCCATCGCACGCACGTCGTCCTCACCGAACCTGATCGTCATGCCGGAGCGCGCCACCATGAAGATGTCGTCGCCACCGTTGGTGGGGATCACCTTCACCAGCTCGTCGCCGTCGCGCAGGTTGATCGCGATGAGCCCACTGCGCAACGAGGAGTCGTACTCGTTGAACTTGGTCTTCTTGACCTGGCCCTGCTTGGTGGCGAAGAACAGGAACCGGTTGGTCTCGTAGTCGCGGGTGTCGATGACGGCCTGGATGTGCTCGCCGGGCTGGAGCGGCAGGAGGTTCACGATCGCCGTGCCCCGCGCCGTGCGGTCCTTGCGCGGGATCTCGTGCGCCTTGAGCCGGTAGACGCGCCCGCGGTTGGAGAAGAACAGCAGGTAGGCGTGCGCGGTCGTCGTGAGGATGTGGCTGACGTAGTCGTCGTCGCGGAGGCTGGCGCCCGCGACGCCGCGGCCACCGCGGCCCTGGGCCCGGAAGGTGTCGGCCGGCACGGTCTTGACGTAACCCCGCGACGACATCGTGACCACGAGCTCTTCGTCGTCGATGAGGTCCTCGATGTCGATGTCGCCGACGTCGAACGTGATCTCGGAGCGGCGGGGTGTGGCGAACCGCTCCTTGACCGCCACCAGCTCGTCCCTGATCACGGACCGGAGCTTGGCGTCGTCGCCGAGGATCGCCTCGAGGCCGGCGATCGTCTCGCGCAGGTTCGCCGCCTCGGTCTCGAGATCGATGCGCGCCAGGCGGGTGAGCTGCCCGAGGCGCATGTCGAGGATGTGCTCGGCCTGCTCGATGGAGAACTGGAACGGCTCGGCCATCAGCCCCTGGCGGGCCGCGGCCCGGTCTTCGGATGCCCGGATGAGGGCGATCACGTCGTCGATGACGTTGATCGCCTTGAGCAGGCCATCGACCAGGTGGGCACGCCGCCGCGCCTTGTCGAGCCGGAACTCGCTGCGCCTCCGGATGACCTCGACCTGATGGTCGATGTACGCCTGGAGGAGCTGCACGAGGTTGAGCGTCCGGGGAACGCCGTCGACGAGGGCCACGGTGTTGACGGCGAAGTTGGTCTGCAGCGGCGTGTGCTTGAAGAGGTTGTTGAGGATGACGAGCGCCGGCGCGTCCTTCTTGAGCTCGATGACCAGGCGGGTTTCGCCGCCGGCCGACTCGTCGTTGACGTCGGCGATCCCCTCGATCTGCCGGTTCTCCACCAGCTCCTTGATCTTGGTGGCGGTCGCCACGATCGAGGCCTGGTACGGCATCTCGGTGACCACGATGCGATCTCGCTGGCGGCCGCTGCCTTCGACGATCTCGGTGCGCGCCCGGAGGCGGATGGAGCCCTTGCCCGTGCGATAGGCATCGAGGATGCCGGCGCGGCCCATGATCAACCCGCCGGTCGGAAAATCGGGGCCGGTGACGAACTGCATCAGGTCGTCGGGCGTGGCGTCCGGATGGTCGAGCAAGTGCAGCACGGCGTCGATCGCCTCGCCCAGGTTGTGGGGCGGGATGTTCGTGGCCATGCCGACGGCGATGCCCTGGCTCCCGTTGACCAGCAGGTTGGGGAACCGGGCCGGTAGGACGAGCGGTTCCTCGAACTCGCCGGAGTAGTTGTCGACCATGTCGACCGTCTGCTCGTCGATGCCGGCCAGCATGACGTCCATCGACAGCGGGTCGAGTCGGCACTCGGTGTACCTCGAGGCCGCGGGTCCGAAGTCGGGCGTGCCGAAGTTGCCATGGCCGGCGATCAGCCGGTGGCGCAGGGAGAAGTCCTGCGCCATGCGCACCAGTGCGTCGTAGATGGCCCCCTCCCCGTGCGGGTGATAGCGACCCATCACGTCGCCGGTGATGCGCGCGCACTTCATCCAGCTGCGGTCGGGGCGGGCGCCGATGTCGTACATCCCCCAGAGGATGCGGCGATGCACCGGCTTGAGGCCGTCGCGGACGTCGGGCAGGGCCCGCGCCGTGATGACCGACATGGCGTAGTCCAGGAAGGAGCGCTCCATCTCCTCCTGGATCTCGATGGGCTCGACGGCCAGGCGGCCGCCGGGAGCGTCGCCGTCGCCGGAGCCGTTGCTGTCGTCGATGGGAGGGGTCGGGTCGTCAGGCATGGATGATCAGATGTCGATGAAACGGACGTCTTTGGCGTTGGTCTGGATGAACTGCTTGCGCATCTCCACGTCTTCGCCCATGAGGATGGAGAGCACCTCATCAGCGAGGGCCGCCTGCTCGACACTGATCTGCAACAGGGTGCGGTGGGCGGGGTCCATGGTCGTGACCTTGAGCTCCTCCCAGTCCATCTCGCCGAGCCCCTTGAGCCGCTGGAACTCCTTGCGGTGGTTGGGGTTCTCCGCCAGGAAGCGAGCCTTCGCTGGATCGTCCTTGAGGTAGATCTTCTCCTTGCCCACCTCGGTCGAGTACAGCGGCGGCTCGCACACGTAGATGTGGCCCTGCTCGACCAGCGGCCTCATCTGCCGGAAGAAGAACGTGAGCAGCAAGGTGCGGATGTGGGCGCCGTCGACGTCGGCGTCGGTGAGGATGCAGACCTTGTCGTAGCGCCGCTTGTCGATGTCGAACTCGTCGGCGATGCCCGCCCCGATGGCCGAGATGAGCGTCTGGATCTCGGCGTTGCGCAGCATCTTGTCGACGCGGGCCCGCTCGACGTTGAGGATCTTGCCCCGGATGGGCAGGACCGCTTGCGTGGCGGGGTTGCGGGCCTGCACCGCGGGGCCGCCCGCCGAGTCGCCCTCGACGATGAACAGCTCGCGCTCCTCCCGGTTCTTGGAAGAGCAGTCCTTGAGTTTGTCGGGCATGCCGGCGCCGTCGAGCAGCGTCTTGTTGCGGACGACGTCGCGCGCCTTCTTGGCGGCCGCCCGCGCCTGCGCCGCGGCTATGCCCTTGCGGACGATCTTGTTGGCCTCGGTCGGATTTTCCTCGAGCCAGTCGCCCAGCTTCTCGTTGGTGGCGCGCTGCACGAGCGTCTTCATGGCCGTGTTGCCGAGCTTGGCCTTCGTCTGACCCTCGAACTGGGGATCGCGCAGCCGCACCGAGATGATGGCGGTGATGCCCTCGCGGATGTCCTCACCGGCGAGGTTGGGGTCCTTCTCCTTGAGCTGCTGCTTCGACCGGGCGTACTTGTTCACCGCGGTCGTGAGCGCCGCCTTGAAGCCCTCTTCGTGGGTGCCGCCCTCGATCGTGTTGATGCCGTTGGCGAAGCTGTGGATGCCGTCGGTGTTGAACCCGGTGTTCCACTGGAACGCGACCTCGACCTCGGACGTCTGGTCGGCGTCGGCGTAGTAGCCGACCTTGGAGAACAGGCTTTCCTTGGTCTTGTTGACGTGCTTGACGAAGTCGACGATGCCGCCCGTGTACTTGTAGACGACCGGCTCGTGCTCGTGGCCCTCGCGCTCGTCGCGGAAGCGGATCTCGAGTCCCTTGTTGAGGAACGCCATCATCTGCAGCCGCTCGAGGATCGTCCGCGCCGAGAACTCGACGGTCTCGAAGACCGCAGGGTCGGGCCAGAACGTGACGGTCGTGCCGCGGCGGGGGCCGGAACGGCCGTTGCGCGGCGCGTCGCCGGTGACCCTGAGCTTCCCCTGCGGCTGGCCGCCGTTGACGAACGTCTGCGTGTAACGCTTGCCGTTTCGGTCGACCTCGACGACAAGCCGGCGCGACAGGGCGTTGACGACCGAAACTCCGACGCCGTGGAGCCCGCCCGAGACCTTGTAGCCGTCGCCGCCGAACTTCCCCCCGCCGTGGAGCTTGGTGAGGGCGATCTCGACGCCGGAGATCTTGTGGATCGGGTGGACGTCGGTGGGGATTCCCCGCCCGTTGTCCACCACGCGGCAGCCGCCGTCGGCCAGCAGCGTGATGTCGATCCGGTCGGCTTCGCCGGCCATCGCCTCGTCCACGGAGTTGTCGACGACCTCCCACACCAAGTGGTGGAGGCCGGACGGACCGGTCGAGCCGATGTACATGCCCGGCCGCTTGCGGACCGGATCGAGGCCCTCCAGGACCTGCATGTCTTTGGCTCCGTAGGAGGTGCTTCCCTGCGGCAAGGCGCGCCCTTTCGGCGAGGTCGATTCTTAGGGGCGGATGACCGGCACCCAGAGGCCTTTTGCCTGGTCAGCGCCGCAAATCACAACAAGGGAAGTCTACCAGAGGGGTGTGACATTGCCGCTCATCCCAGCGGTCCCGGATGGCCCCGCGCGGCACCCCGAACGGACCCCTCGTGACCGTCGTCACCCCGGCCTGGGGAAGCGCCGCGGCGGCCGGGCTCCGCGCCGGCCGCGGTCCACACGGACTTCGATCCGTGCGATCTGACGAGACCCCGCGAGCTCCGTGACCCGGGTCACCAGCTGTGCCTCGAGGAACCGCACATGGGTCGCCAACGCCGGCTCGTCGCACGCCACGACGAGTGCCTCGCCGTCGATCGCGACGGGCCGCGTGCGGCCGGCCATCGCCTCCCCGACGACCTCGGGCCAACGGTCGAACACCACCTCGATGCCCGCACGGCTGGGGGCACCGAGCCGCCCGAGGACCCGATCGAGGGTGTCGGCCAGCCGCACCGGCGGCGACGGCGTGCCCGGGAGCGGTTTCCAGCCCATGCGCACAGTCAACCATTCGCCGGAGGGCGCGGCGCGGTGTCCGTCGTGCCGCCGACAGCGGCCACCGCCCCGTCCCCGAGCCGCAACACGACGTCCGGGTGGGCGTCGGGCGGGACCTCGCCGGCGGTGGTGAGGACCGTCTGCCCGACCGGCAGGTTCGCGACCAGGGCGCGGCTCCGCTCCGGATCGAGCTCGCTGAACACGTCGTCGAGCAGCAGGACCGGCGGGCTCCCGGTCGCCGCCGTCACGACGTGGTGCACGGCCAACCGCAACGAGAGCGCGAGCGTTCGTTGCTCACCCTGGCTGGCTTGCGTCCGCGCGGGGCTGCCACCGATCGTCAGGACCATCTCGTCCCGGTGGGGCCCGACCGTGGACACACTTCGCCGCAGGTCGTCTTGGCGGGCGGCCGCCAGCGCCGCGGCCAGACCCTGCTCGCGCCAGGCCGCGTCATAGCTCACCGTCACCTCCGCGGGTCGCCGTGCCAACGCGTCGTACGTCGAGGACAGCACGGGCACCAGGCGCTCCACCAACTCGACCCGTGCCGCGGCCAACGCCTCGCCCGCCTGCACGAGCTTGGCGTCCCACACGTCGAGGGTGAACGCGGCCGCCTCGTCGAGCCGCCCCCCGGTCTGCCGCAGGAGCGCATTGCGCTGCCGTAGGACCTTGTCCACGTCCGCCCGCAGGGCGTCGTTGCGGGGGTGCAGCGCCACGAGCGCATCGTCGAGGAACCGCCGCCGTTCCCCGGGGCCGTCTTTGACGATGTCCAAATCGTCGGGCGTGAAGACCGTGACCCGCAGCGACCCCAGCAGGTCCCGCGAACGGCGCAGCGGCTGGCGATTGACGAGCACCCGGTTGCGGCCTACCGGCTGCAGCTGCGCCTCGAGCAGGAGCTCGCGCCCGTCACGCTCCGCGAGGGCGCGGACCACGGCGAACGGCGCGCCCTCGCGCACCAGCGCCTCCGCGGGAGCGCCCCGAAAGGACGACAACGTGGCCAGCCAGGCCAGTGCTTCGAGCAGGTTGGTCTTGCCCTCCCCGTTGGCGCCGACGACCAAGGTGAGCCCCGGCGCCAGGTCGACCTGGATCGATGTGTAGCTGCGGAAGTCGGTGAGCCACAGCGTGCGTACCTGCACGCCCGAGTGCCCCAGCCCCGTCAGCTCACACGCACGGGCATGAGCAGATACAGGAAGTTGTCGTGCTCCGGGCTGCGCACCAGCGCCGGCTTGAGCGAGTCCACGGTCTCGATCAACACCTCGTCGCCCTCGAGGACCTCGACGCCCTGCAACAGGTAGTCGGGGTTGAATGCCACGGTCAGCTCAGTGCCCTCGTACTTGGCGTCGAGCGATTCGTGCGCTTGGCCCACGTCTTGGGTGACGGCCACGAGGTCGAGTCCCTCGGGGGACATCGCCAGCCGGACGGGGGTGGCCTCCCGCGCCAGCAGCTTCACACGGCGAAGCCCCTCCAGCAGCCCCTCGCGGCTCACGACCAGCCGGTTGGGCGGCGGTGACGAGGGGATGAGGCCCCGGTAGTTGGGGAAGTCGCCCTCGATCAGCATCGTCGTGAGCCGGACGTCCCCCGCCTCGAACCCTGCGTCACGCTCGCCCAGGCGGACGGTGAGCTCGCCGACGCCACCAAGCACCTTGGTCAGGTCGTTGAGGGCCCGGGACGGCACCAGCACCGACTGGCCCTCGGCAAGCACGGTCTGACCCGGCAGATCACGCACCGCCAGCCGGAACGAGTCGGTGGCCACGAGCCGTAGGCCCCCCTGCTCGGCAGAGAGCAACACGCCGGTCAGGATCGGGCGGGCATCGTCGCTCGACGCCGCGGGCACCACCTGCCGCAACGCCGCCGCCAGCTCGGTGGCGTCGAGCGTCACCGCCTCGCCGGTCGCCTCCGGCAGCCGGGGGAACTCGTCCACCGGGAAGACCCGGAGCGTGAACTCGGAGCGGCCAGCGGTGATCCGGGCCTGCTCTCCGTCGACGTCGATCTCCACCGCGCCAGGCGGGAGCGATCGCACGACGTCGGACGTCAGGCGGGCCGGCAGGATGGCGACGCCGTCGGTGGTGCCCTTGACGCCACCGCCGATGACGACGGCGATGGTCAGCTCGAGGTCGTGCCCCGTCAGGGTGAGGGTGTCGCCCTGCAGCTCGGTGCGGATGCCCGACAGCACCGGGAGCGCTCCACCGCGGCTGGCGGTCGCCCGGCCGGCCGTGCCGAGGGCTTCGACGAGAACGTCTCGCTCACATCGGAACTTCACGCCGTCGCTCGCTTTCTCTGCCTTCGTAGTAGTACCCGTATCAGTAGTTGTAGTAGGGGCTGTGGATTGTGGACCGTGACTCGTTGTCGCAGGTCAGCGCCACGTTTGCCGTCCCCGTTGTGTCCCCAGGCTCCCACAGGTCGGGGGCCGTGCGCGCGTACCCCCTGGGGATACGCACCGTCGCGTCCACCGACCGCGGATGCCGATCCACAGCGTGTCCCGAGGGTTCTCCACGGGCGGCTGCGTAGCGCCCGTCAGTCACCTTGACGGACGGCCTTCATCAGGCGCGTGACCTGGTCGTAGATCTGGCGGTCCTTGGACATGAGCGCGCCGATCTTCTCGACCGCGTGGATCACGGTGGTGTGGTCGCGGCCGCCGAACTCCCGAGCGATGTTCGGGTACGACAGGTCGGTCAGCTCCCGCATGACATACATGGCGATCTGCCGCGCCGTGACCAGTGGTCGCTGCCGGTGCTTGCTGGTGATCTCGTCGACCGTGAAGCCGAACTGCTTCGCCGTCTCCTCGAGGATCAGCTGTGGCGTGATCGGGCGGGGCTGGTTCTCGCTCAGGAGGTCGGCCAACACCTGTGTCGCGCGTTCGACCGTGAGGGGCTCGTGCGTGAGGCTGGCGAAGGCCGAGACCCGGATCAGCGCCCCCTCGAGGACGCGGATGTTGTCCTTGATGTTGGTTGCGATCAACTCGAGGACGTCGTTGGGGATGCGGCTGGACTCGAGCTCCGCCTTCTTCAGGAGGATCGCCATCCGGGTCTCCAGCGCCGGCGGCTGGATGTCGGTCATTAGCCCCTGTTGGAACCGGCTGCGCATGCGGTCCTCGATCCCGATCTGGTCGGGGGGACGGTCGGAGGACAGGACGATCTGCCGATTGGTCTGGTGCAGGTGATTGAAGGTGTGGAAGAACTCCTCCAGTGTCTCCTGCTTCCCCTCGAAGAACTGGACGTCGTCGACCAGGAGCACGTCGATGTCGCGATACCGGCGCTTGAACGCGTCCCGGCTGTCGGAGTGCATCGAGTCGATGAACTCGTTGAGGAAGGTCTCGGACGTGACGTAGCGCACCCGGTAGGCCGGGTAGTTCCGGCTCACGTAGCTGGCGATCGCCTGGAGCAGGTGGGTCTTGCCGAGGCCTGCGTGCCCGTAGATGAACAGGGGGTTGAACTTTCGGGCGGGCGTCTCGGCCACCGACAGGGCCGCAGCGTGGGCGAAGCTGTTGGACCCGCCGATGACGAAGTTCTCGAATGTGTAGCGGGGGTTCAGCTCGCCGTCGCCGAGCTCGTCGACGGGCCGCAGGGGCCCGTTGGGCGCTTGGGCGCCGACCTTGCCGTCGCCGGTCGAGGCGGGGTCCGACAGGTCGGGAACCTGGGTCAGGAGCGGGTCGATGGGCGCGGGAACCGTCCAGAGCGGCGGCGGCTCCGCAGGCTCGATCCGGAGCCGCAGCTCGGCGTGGGAGGCACCGGCCTCGGCCATCGCGTCCCGCACCAGTCCGAGGTAGCGGCCCTCGATGCGCTCCTTCGCCAGGGGGCTCGGGACGCCGAGGGTGAGCACATCGCCGTCGAAGTCGACGGCGCGGACGCCGTCGAAGGCGGTGTGCCAGACCAGGTCGGAGACCTGGGCCCGGAGCAGTGCTGCGCACGTTGTCCACAGGTGGTGCGCGTCGCTGATCACGGTCCCGAGCCTTCCTGCTGGCAGCCGAAGTCGTCCACAAGCAATCCACACATGTGGATGACCGCACAACTACCCGTTGTCAGGTAGCGGACCAGGCGCCAGTTCCGCCGTCTGACTCCCCCGTGAGGAGAGCGGGTTGGCGAAAGTTAGCACCGTCGACGGCCACTCACCAGACGTCCGCAGAGGGAAATCGGGACGTTCCGTCCCTTCAGGTTGGCGCATTCGAGGGATCGGGCTCTACCGTTGTCCGCGCACCGAAGTGGCGCACGATCGACCTCGCGCGTCGCGGACGAGTTCAACATCCCGCCGCAGGCCCCGCTGACGCTGCGAGGAGGCCGCGTGCTCGAGGAGGCAGAAGGTGAAGCGCACGTACCAACCCAACAACCGGAGGCGAGCCAAGCGGCACGGCTTTCGGCTGCGCATGCGGACCCGCGCCGGCCGGGCCATCGTGCGGTCCAGGCGCCGGAGGGGCCGCGCTCGGCTGTCGGCCTGATCGGACGGATCAGCGACCGTGCGACGTTCGACGCGCTCCGGCGTGACGGACGGCGCGCTCGGCGGGATTCGGTGACCGTGGTCTACCTCCCCGCCGGGGCGCCGGCGGGACCGGCCGCGGGGAGAGACGTCCGGGTCGCGTACAGCGTCGGACGACGGGTCGGCACGGCCGTCGCCCGGAATCGGGTTCGCCGGCGCCTGCGTGCGGCACTGCGCGAGGTCGACCGCGAGTGCGGCGGGTTGGACGCCGGTGCCTACGTGGTTCTGGCCCATCCCGGAGCACGAACCCTGCCGTATGCCGAGCTTCGGCGCTCGCTGGGCGCCGCGTGCTACGAGGCAAGTCGGGGCTCGGACCGATGAGCCCCATGGCCCGGCTGCTCCGTTGGTTCGTAAGGCTCTACCAAATGGTGACCGCATGGCGGCCGTCACCGTGCCGATTCGTTCCCAGCTGCTCGAACTACGCGCTGGATGCCCTCGAACGGCACGGCGCGGTTCGGGGCTCGGTATTGACCCTGCGCCGCCTCGCTCGCTGCCACCCCTGGGGGGGACACGGGTGGGATCCCGTTCCTGAAGGAAAGCACCACTGATGTTAGACGGCCTCTTTGAGCTCATCTCGGGTTTGCTCAACTTCTTCTATGCCAACGTGCCCGGCGGCTATGCGGTGGCGATCGCCCTCCTGACCTGCGTGGTGATGATCGTGACGACGCCGCTCACGCTGAAGGGCACCCGCTCGATGATCGAGATGCAGCGGCTGCAACCCGAGATCCGCCGCCTGCAGGTCCAGTACAAGGACGACCGGCAGAAGCTCAACGAAGAGCTCATGCGCTTCTACCGGGAGCACCAGATCAACCCGGTGGGCGGGTGCCTTCCGCTCCTCATCCAGGCGCCGGTGTTCTCGATCCTCTTCTACGTCGTGCGGGGGCTGACCCAGCAGGCGAAGTTCGTCGGCCTGCAGGAGTACACCCAACAGCTCGGCCTGACCACCAGGGTCACCGACGGGTTCCAGCCCAAGTACCTCGACCACAACGACGAGCTCTACCAGTCGCTGCTGGGCAAACACGAGATGAACTGGTTGGGCATCGACCTCGCCATCTCGCCCGCCCAGGCACTGAGCCAGGGATTCTTCACGGCCCTGCCGTATCTGGCGCTCATCGCCGTCATCGCGTTCCTGAGCTGGTACCAGCAGAAGCAGATCATGGGGCGGACGGCCGGAGTCGAGGTGACCCAGCAGCAGCGGCTGATGATGCGGATCGGCCCGCTGCTCTATGTGTTCTTCGCCCTTGTGAGCCCGCTCGCCATCGGCATCTACTTCCTGGTCTCGACCCTGTGGCGTGTGGGTCAGCAAGCCTTCATCACGCGGTCGCTGTATCGAGGCGAGGAGTCGGTCGGCCGCCAGGCGCAGCGAGCCATGGCAGAGCTGCGCGAGTCGCGCAAGGCGGAGGGCAACGGCGCCAGGGGTGGCCGCGCGCCCGCGAAGAAGGCGTCCGCTTCCGCGAGCGGCAATGGCCGGATCCGTGACCAGCAGGACGCAGGCCAGCAGAAGCCGGGTCAGCAGAGGCCCAAGGCACGGAGTGGCGCCGGAGGTGCCGCCAAGTCGTCGAGCGGAGGCGGCGCGCCGGCGCCGAAGCCCCACCCGCGGTCGCGGAAGAAGAGGAAGAGGAAGTAGCGCCGTGGAATGGGTCGTGACGACCGGTCGGACGGTCGCCGAGGCCGTGGAGTCGGCCCTCGACAAGCTGGGCGTCGACGAGCACGACGCGGAGGTCGAGATCGTTCAGGAGCCGCAGAAGGGTCTGTTCGGACGCCTCCGGGCAGAAGCCCAGGTCAAAGCGCGGGTGCGCCCGACCGCGCCCCGGCCGAAGGTCGATCGGCGGGACCGCCGCCGCGGTGATCGGCGACGGGACGGTGACCGCGGTCGCGGCAAGGCCAGGTCTGGGGCCCGTAGCGATGGTGCGGAGGGGAACGGCCGTGGCCGCGGGCAGCATCGGGACGCGACCGGGACGCAGGGAGATGGAGACCGGACGAGGGATGGCAGTGTGGCGGTGGAACGGCCCGCGGCCGATGGCGCCGATGGACCGGCATCGGTGCAAGGACACCGAGGCGCGTCGCCGCGCTCTCGTCGCCGCCGAGGTGGCCGGGAAGCAGAGGGAGCAAATGCGGTGAGCGAGAGTACGCAGCCAACAGGGACGCCGGCGCCGGCGGCATTCGACATCGAGGGTCAACGACAAACCGTCGAGTCCTTCCTCACGGATCTGCTGGCGGCATTCGGGCGGTCCGATGCCACCGTGACGGTGGCCTTGGGCGAGGACGACGCGATCGAGGCGTCGGTGGACGGTCCCGAACTGGGCCTGCTGGTCGGCCAGAAGGGCGTGACCCTGCTGGCGATACAGGAGCTGGTCCGCAGCATGGTGCAGCGCCGCTTCGTGGGTCAGACCCACGCGCGGGTTCGCCTCGACGTCGCCGGCTACCGCGCCCGGCGAAAGGTGGCACTGGAGCGGTTTGCCCGCGAGGTGGCCGAGTCGGTCAGGGCCAGCGGCGTGGCCAAGGCGCTGGATCCGATGGGCTCGGCCGACCGCAAGGTCGTGCACGACGCCGTCAACGAGATCGATGGGGTGAGCACGGCCTCCGAAGGCGAGGACGCGGCTCGCCGGGTGGTGATACGCCCCGCCTGACGCTCGGTGGACGACAGCCGCCTGCTCGAGGTGCTGGAGCGGAGCCGGGGCCTGGGATTTCTTGGTCCCGGCTCCGTCCGCGTCCATGTCGACCACGCTGCGGGATTCGCTGCGGGCGTCGCTGCACCGGGACGCTTCCTGGACCTGGGAAGCGGAGGTGGCGTCCCAGGGCTCGTCCTTGCCCAGCGCTGGCCCGGGAGCCGGGTAGTGCTGCTCGACTCCCGAGAGCGTCGCTGTGACTTCCTGACGGATGCCGTGCGCACGCTCGGCATGGCCGACCGGGTGGCCGTCGAATGCGGACGGGCGGAGGAGGGCGCGCGCCGTGCGGACCTGCGGGGCCGGTTCGATCTGGTGACGGCCCGCGCCTTCGGGCCGCCGGCGGTGACGGCCGAGTGCGGAGCCCCATTCCTGCACGTGGGTGCGACGCTGGTGGTCAGCGAGCCACCGCAGGACGACTGCGGGTTGGGAGCCACCGCGGGAGCGGAGCGCTGGCCACCCGATGGGCTCGCCCGCCTGGGCCTGGCGGTGGGCCGATCGTGGGTCGAGCGGTATCGGTACCAGGCGCTGGAGTTGGTCGAGCCGTGTCCGTCGCGGTACCCGCGAAAGCCCGGGATCCCCGCGAAGCGCCCGCTGTTCTGAGCGCTCCAGAGTTCCACGTGGAACATTGGCGGGATGCGCGGGGTGACCTGGAGCAGCCCCGGGAGTTCCACGTGGAACGCGCCCACACGGGCGAACGTCCGGGGGCAGGCACGCGGCTCGGGTGTTCCACGTGGAACGCCCGCATTCATGGCCGACGGACGCGAGGCGATCGCATCGTGTGCACCGTGTTCCACGTGGAACAGGCGCGGCGACGGCCGACGAAACCGGGCCGCTCGATTGGCCCCGGGCCGCCGGGCGCCGAGGTGGTGCCTGCAGTTCCACGGCCACCTGGCGTCGCCGCCGCGTGGGCCGCTGGCCGACGCCCCGACCGCCGCGCCGGGCGGCCGTAGCGCCAAAGGGACGGATCCGTGCCCGACGGCGCGTTGGTGCGCCCCCAGTTGCCCACCAATGGTTCGAATTACCACCCCAGTGGGAGCGGGCCGTCGTCCGCGACGGTTTGCCGGCCGGCGACGGTCGCCCCGCGAGCCGTTCGAACTGCCGCCGACCGGGCCCGAGCGTTCCACGTGGAACACGCGCAGCGTCAGCGGTCTCGAGTCCCACCCGGGACCGAAAGACCAGGCTTGACCGAGACTCGGCGGCCCGAAAGTATGTGCCGGTGGCCGGTCCGCCTCGAGCTGGCGCCGATCGGGCGGCGGTCACCTAGGCCCTCACGGACCACATCCGCGTTCAGCTTGCCGGGTCGAGCCTGCCCCGGCATCGACGGCTGGGAGCATCGGCGATGAGTACCCAAGACAGCGGCCTCGGTGGCACCCCGCCCTCGGCGGTGCTGGAGACCCGGTTCGATGAGTCGGATGGTCTCGGGGCGCCCGATGCTGAAGCTGCGGAGGGGCTGGGGCCGTCGACGCCGTTCGAACGACCACTCCCCCGCACGATCGCGATCGCGAACCAGAAGGGCGGCGTCGGCAAGACCACGACCGCGGTCAACCTCGGTGCGTGCTTGGCCGAGCTCGGCTACCGCGCCCTGGTCGTGGACCTCGATCCACAGGGCAACGCCAGCACCGGGCTTGGCATCAACATCCGTGACCTACAGTCCTCGATGTACGACGTCATGTTGAATGACCTTCCACTCGAGGACTGCGTGGAGGGGACCGCCGTTCGCAACCTGTTCGTCGCCCCAGCGGCGCTCGACCTCGCCGGTGCCGAGATCGAGCTGGTGCCGGCGTTCAGCCGTGAGATGCGGCTGCGCCGGGCGCTGGACGCAGTGCGGAACGACTACGACTACATGCTGATCGACTGCCCACCGTCCCTCGGTCTGCTCACGGTCAACGGATTGGCGGCGGCCAGCGAGGTTGTCGTCCCCATCCAGTGCGAGTACTACGCGCTGGAGGGCCTCGGCCAGTTGCTGCGGAACATCCAGCTCGTCCAACGGAATCTCAACCCCGGCCTCGAGCTGAGTGCCATGGTCCTGGTCATGTACGACGCCCGGACCAAGTTGGCCGACCAGGTGGTGCGCGAGGTTCGCGACCACTTCGGCGAGAAGGTCTGCCACAGCATCGTCCCCCGAACGGTCCGCCTGAGCGAGGCCCCCTCGTTCGGCCAGCCGATCATCACGTTCGATCCCACCTCGCGGGGCTCGATCGCATACCGGAACTTGGCGACGGAGGTCAGCGGTGGAGCGGCGCGGCGGACTGGGTAAGGGCCTCGGCGCGCTGATCCCATCGGATGTCGCACGGTCGTCGGCCGCTGGCCTCGCGGCCCGTCCGGGCATCGAAGAGATCCCGATCAATCAGATCGACCCCAACCCCTACCAGCCGCGCAACAACTTCGACGAGGAGTCGCTAGCCGGGCTCACCGCCTCGATCCGCGAGCTGGGCGTGCTGCAGCCGATCCTGGTCCGTCAGATGAGCGAGGATCGCTACGCCATCATCGCCGGCGAACGTCGCTGGCGAGCCGCCAAGCGGGCCGGGCTCCAGTTCATCCCCGTCATCGTGCGCCAGGTGAACGACGAGCTCACCCTCCAGCACGCGCTGGTCGAGAACCTGCACAGGGACGACCTGAACCCACTCGAGGAGGCGGCGGCCTACCAGCAACTGGTGGAGGACTTCGACCTGACCCAGGAGGAGGTGGCGCAGAAGGTCGGCAAGAGCCGCTCGGCAGTGGCCAACCTCCTCCGCCTCTTCCAGTTGCCGCCCCAGGTCCAGAGGCTGGTGGCCGAGGGCCGCGTGTCGGCCGGCCATGCCAAGGCGCTGCTGGGGACTCCGGATCGCGCCTTCCAGGAGTCGCTGGCCCGCCGTGTCGCCACGGATGGGCTGTCCGTCCGCGAGACCGAGGAAGCCGTTCGCCAACGGAACGGCCTGGCCGGTTCACCCGGCGGGTCTCCGGGCTCACCGGGCACGCGGTCGAAGCTGCGAGCCCCCGGCTTGCTCGAGCTGGAGGAACTGTTAGCCGAACAGCTCGACACCCGCGTGTCGATCAACGTCGGGCCCAAGCGCGGCCGGGTCGTCATCGAGTTCGCCGACCTCGAAGACCTCGAGCGCATCTATCGGGTCATGGCGGGTTCCCAGTGACGCGCAAAGTGCCCGAAAAACACTCAACCCCAACCTGAGGATCGGAGGTCCTCAAGTCGGGGTCGAGTCAATCCACAACCTTGCGCACAGGTTGTGGATTACGTCTCTTGTGTAGGTTCAGGGCAGAAATTCACCCAGCTCAGCCAGCAGCTGACCCTTACCCTTGGCCCCCACCAGGCGCTTTTGCGGCGCCCCGTCCTTGAAGACGATGAGCGTGGGGATGCTCATCACGTCGTAACGCCGGGCGACGTCTGGATTTTCGTCGACGTTGAGCTTGGCGATGGTGAGCTTGCCCGGGTGTTCGTCCGCGATCTCGTCGAGGATCGGGGCGATCATCTTGCAAGGCCCGCACCACTCGGCCCAGAAGTCGACGACCACGGTCTCGGCCGAGGCGCCGATCGTTTCGTCGAACGTGGCGTCGGTGAGCGTGGTGATCCCTTGAACCATGTCTGAGTGACCTTCCTTCAGTGTGGCTGTAGATATGAACGAACCAAGGACGTGAACAGCACTTCCGCCAGCGTTGTTCCCTCCCCCCACCTGCACGTCGGCGGGCTAGGCACCCTGCGCTTCGAGCCAGCGCTCCGTGTCGATGGCGGCCTCACAGCCCGTACCGGCCGCGGTGATGGCCTGGCGGTAGACGTGGTCCTGGACGTCGCCGGCGGCGAACACCCCCTCCACGTTGGTCGACGTCGATCCCTGGCCCAACCCGGTCACCAGATAGCCCGACTCCTCCATCTCGAGCTGGCCCTTGAACAGGTCGGTATTGGGCTTGTGCCCGATCGCCACGAACAGCCCGGTGACGGGCAGCGATGTCACGTCGTCGGTGAGCACGTTGCGCACGTTGACGGCCGAGAGCCTGGTGTCGCCCTCGATGCCGTCGACGACGTGGTTCCACAGGAACTCGATCTTCTCGTTGGCGAACGCACGTTCCTGCATGATCTTCGACGCCCGCAACTCGTCCCGGCGGTGGATGACGGTCACCGACCGGGCGAACTTGGTGAGGAAGATGGCCTCTTCCAGCGCGGAGTCGCCGCCGCCCACGACCGCGATGTCATCACCGCGGAAGAAGAAGCCGTCGCAGGTGGCGCACGTCGAGACGCCGTGGCCCACCAACTCGGCCTCGCGGTCGAGCCCGAGCATCAGCGATTGGGCGCCGGTGGCGATGATCAGCGCCTCGGCCTGGTAGGTGGGCTCGGCGGAGTCGGGATCGCCGACCCAGACGCCGAACGGGCGGGACGACAGGTCGACGCGGCTCGCCCTCTGCGTGCGGATGTCGGCGCCGAAGCGTGCCGACTGCTCCCGGAACCGGACCATGAGCTCGGGACCCATGATCCCCTCGGGAAAGCCGGGGTAGTTCTCGACCTCGGTGGTGAGCATGAGCTGACCACCCGGCTGATCGCTGGTGGACGATGGTTCGCCCTCCAGCACCAGCGGCTGAAGGTTGGCGCGGGCGGCGTAGACGGCGGCAGTCAGCCCGGCGGGGCCGGATCCGACGACGATGACCTTTCGGGTGCTCATGTGTCCTCGGTGGAAGCGCGATGTCGGCTCGGAGTGAGCCTCGGCTCGGTTAACGCCGTCAGGCGGGTCGATCTTCCGGGCCCGGGCCGTACCGGCGGAGCCACAGCACCACGCCGGCCACCACGAACACCAGGCCGATGATGAGGTACGCCGCCCATACGTGGTCCTCCCCGAAGGCGGCGTTCGGCAGGTAGTTGTCGATCAGGCGGACCGCACCGATCGTTCCCAGCACCAGGGCGGCCAACCCGACGATCACCGCGAAGGTCCCGTACACCACGGCCCGGGCCACCGTGAGCGCGGGCCCAGTGGTCCGGTCCCGGACGGTCCCGACCGCTCGCTCGATCGTGTCTGCCGCCTGTGCCGCCCAGTCGCCCGCCGGCTGGGCCGGGGGAGCGGCGTCGCGGTTGTACCGGACCGGTGTGCCGACCTGAGCCATGCGCGAAGCCTACTTGCGGCGCCCGGGCGGATCGCTCAGGGACGCCGCGCCCGCACCCGGTGGCCGGCACCCCGGTGGCCGGCGCGGGTGGCTCAGTCCCGGAGCGACTGGTCGACGACGACCGCACAGGAGGCGTCGACGGCGACCACGCGCTGGTCGCCGCCCGCGCCGACGACCCAGACGTCCACCGGCTGGCCATCGAGCGTGGCGCGACCTCGGAGCACGACCGACTCACCGCCGGCCGCGAGCCGTTCCGCTTGCGCATCGTCCGCGCAGGCGGCCGGCCGGGCGTCCGCCGCCGACTGTCCCTCTTCCGACTCGGCCTCGCCGCCCGGCGCCGTCGTCGGCGCGTCGGAGGACCTCCCGGCCAGGACCACACGAGCGCGTTCGGCCAGCGCCGCTGGGGAGTCGACGTCGCCGAGGTCGACGATCGCGAGCTGAACGCCGTCACCCGGAGGCGCGGACAGGTCGGTGCCGCCGCCGGCGTCCGCAGCCGAACTGGACTCGTCACCCTCGCTCGTGCTCTCCCTGGCCGCAGTGGCCGCGTCGTCGCCACCACCCGTGTCCCAGTTGCGGGCGACGATGCCGGCGCCGACAACCACCAGCACGACCGCGGCGGCCGCGAGCCAGCGGCGGTGCGCACTGCCGTGGGGCCGCCAGGCGGTGTCGGGGTGTGGCGCTGTGGGCCGCGCCGCCCGCTCGCCGCGCAGCGGGCCGACCGCCGTACCGCCGGGCTGGTCGGCCTCGTCGGGGGAGTCGTAGGCGGCGAGCGCGGCCGCCAGGGCCCGCTCGCGGACGGCCGGATCCGGGGCGTGAGGCGGCCGGCGCACTGCGTCTCGCACCGCCGCCAGCTCGGCGAGCCGCGCTGCCACCGCGGGATCACGCCGCGCCACGGCCGCCTCGTCGTCGGGGAGCAGGCCGTCGAGGAGTGCGGATGCGAGGTCGTCGGGGTCGCGGGGATCGGTCATGGTCTCGTGCTTGGACGGTCCGTCGCGTCGCTGGGGTTCCCGAGCAGGCCGGCCAGCTGGCTGCGGCCCCGGGCGATCCGCGACCTGACCGTCCCGGGCGGTATGCCGAGCACGCGCCCGATCTCGGCGTAGTCGAGGTCACACAGGTCGCGCAGCACGACGGCGGCACGAAACTCCCGGGGCAGCAGTGCCAGCGCCGCGTCGATGTCCAGTCGGTCGGCAACGGCCTCCACCGCCGTCGCCGCCGGCGGCGCGGACGCGGCACCGCCGGCGCTCTCCGGCGCCGCCCCGACACCGACCGTCTCGGGAACGTCGGCGACGGGACGCCGGCGCCGCCGCCGCAGCTCGTCGAGGCACGCGTTCGTGGCCACCCGGTACGACCAGGTCGTGAACGCGGCGCGGCCGTCGTAGCGACGGATCCCGCGGGCGACGGCGATCAGGGCATCCTGCAGCGCATCCTCGGCATCGGCGTGGTTCCCGGTGAGCCGCCGGCAGAGCGCCCACAGGCGGTCGTGATGGCGGCGCAGCAGGGCCTCGAGGGCCTCGCGGTCGCCCGCCTGTGCCGCCGCCACGAGCGAACGGTCGTCGGGTGCGGAATGGTCACGCGCGATGCCGGAACAGTAGATCAGCGCTGCAGGCGCACCTCGGTGACCGTGACCTGTCCATCGTCGCCGGCGCGGGTGAACCAGAGCAGCACGGCGCCACCCGTCCGGTCGAAGGTGACGCTGTTGGTGCCGGCGTCGCTCTCCTCGAACGTGGCGACGGGCTCGCCCCAGCCCTCGAGGTTCCCGGGATCGCTGTCGGCCACGTACACCTCGGCCTGCCATCCCACGGACGGCGTGTCGAACTCGAGCGCCTGGATCTCGGTCGGCTGGTTCAGCTCGAGGATCAGGCCGACGCCCGGCTTGCCCAGGCGGCCCCAATCAGGCGACGTGTAGTCCTCGGTGCTCCACGACGTGTTCTGGTCGCCGTCGATGGCATCCCCACGCTCGGCCTCGTCGGTGTGCTCCCCGTCGCCGCCAGCCGGGTCGAAGTCGACGGTTCGGCCGATGGGGACGAACTCGTCGGCGGGCGACGCCGCCTCGGTGGTGTCCGGCTCGTCGCGACCGCCGAACAGGTTGGTGCCGGACCCCCGGATGAGCAGGCCGGCCACGCCGAGCGCCACCGCCACCAGGACGACCAACAACGTGGGGACCAACCAGCGGCGCTCGGTCTCCGCGAACCGCACCGGCGCACCGGGGCCCTGTACGGCGGCTGTGCCGAGCGGCGTGGGTGGGCCCAGGGGCGGTGGGGGCAGCTGTCCCGCGGCTCCGGCCGTCGCGACCGATCGCGTCGGGCCCGGCCCCGACTCGACCACCGTCGCGTCGTCGCTCGTGGGGTTGTCGTCGGCGCCGGCACCCAGGAGCGCCGCACGCGCCTCGGTGGCGGTCGCGTAGCGAGCGTCGGGCGAGCGCGCCAGCAGGCGCATGGTGACCGCCTCGAGCTCGCGGGGGATGCCGGGCTTGACCAGGCGCGGCCGCTGGGGGTCGCTGTGGAGCCGGGCCAGCGCCGTGGACGAGGACGAGTCGCCCTCGAAAGGCACCCTGCCGCAGAGCATCTCGTACAGGACGACGCCGAGCGCGTAGAGGTCGGTGCGGCCGTCGACCGGTCCGGCCTCGACCTGCTCGGGGGCCAGGTACTTTGCCGTCCCCAGGAACGAGCCCTCCTGGGTGAGGTCGGCCGACTCGGCCGCCTTGGCGATGCCGAAGTCGCCGACCTTCACGCGGCCGTCCTCGGACAGGAGGATGTTGGCGGGCTTGATGTCGCGGTGCACCAGCCCGGCGGCGTGGGCCACGGCCAGCGCACCGCAGACCTGGGCCGCGATGTTGGCAGCCAGCCAGGGGTCGACCGGGCCCTCGTCGAGTCGCTGCCGCAAGGTGCGGCCCCGCACGAGCTCCATGACGATGGCCTCGACGCCGTTGTCGCTACAGGTGTCGTAGACGGCGACGATGGCCGGATGCGACAGGCGGGCCACCGCGATCGCCTCGTGACGGAACCGCGCGACGAACGTCTCGTCTTCGGCCAGGTGCTGGTGGAGGACCTTGACGGCGATGGCACGTCGCAGCACCTCGTCGGTGCCCAGCCACACCTGCGCCATCCCACCCGACGCGAGCTGGTCGTCCAGGCGGTAGCGGCCGCCCAGGAGCGCGCCTGCTACCAGGCCGGCGGCGGGGGACGGGCCGGTCGGGGGAGGGGTCAGTGCCACGGTGTTCCCACCGTAGTCAAGGAGATCCCATGCATCTGCGTCGGCTCTCGACCGATGTCGGCCCGGACGGGCGGGTCGCGCCGGCGTGTCAGGCGGACGCCGGCTTGAACCCCGGTGACGCACACACCAAGGCCCCCATCACCCGGGGTCCAGCCACGTGACCCCCATGACCCGGGGGCCCGCGTGGGTGCCGATCGTGGCACCGATCACGTTCACCCGGATCCGATCGTCCGGATAGCGGGGCCTGAGCAGCTCGCGCATCTCGTCGACGTCGGGGGCCATGCCGTGCGCGAGGGTGAGCTCCTCGACGGCCGGGCGCTCGAAGACCTTGTCGCGGAGCGCCTGCAGCGCCTTGCGGCGCGTCCGGGCCCTGCCCGCCTCTTCCACCTCACCGGTGGAGATGTCGAGGAGGGGCTTGATGGACAGGAGGGAGCCGAGCAGGGCCTGGGCGCCGCCGATGCGGCCGCCCTTGCGGAGGTTGTCCAGGGTGTCGAGCGCGCCGATGACGTGGGTGCGGGCGGACAGGTCGCGGACCAGCGCTTCGACCGCGTCGGCGTCGGCCCCGTCGGCCGCGGCCTGGGCGGCGCGGCGCACCTGGGCGGCGAGGCCCGACGTGATCGAGCGGGAGTCGACGACGCGGACGTCGACGTCGTCCTCCAGCGCCTTGGCGCCGTTCTGCGCCGCCTGCATCGTGGCCGACAGGCCGGAGGACAGGTTGATGCAAACGATCGCGTCGGCGCCGGCCTCGGCCTGGCGGCGGAACGCGGACTCGAAGGCCCCGGGCGACGGGGCGGCCGTTTCGGGCAGCTCGTTCGAGGACGCCAGCTTGTCGTAGAACTGCTCCACCGAGAGGTCGACGCCGTCGGTGTACTCGACCGACCCGAAGCGGATGGTCAGCGGGACGACCTCGACCCCCAGCTCCTTCGCCTCGGCGGCCTCGAGGTCGGCGGCCGAGTCGGTGACGATGCGCACAGGCATTATTTCCCGCCTCTACTGCTCCGCAGTGGGCCGTTGGGGCTCCACTCGCGGCATTGCGGACGCTCGCTCATGGCGGGCGACCCTAATGCGCGGCGGCGGCCTCCGTGCCCGGTCACGTCAGGCGCGCCGGGATCGGCCGCCCGCGAGGTGTGCGGGCCGGTAGCCCCCGGGGTCGTCGGCCGGCTCGGAGCCGTCGATTCCGGCGCCCGACTGGGCTAGGCCTTCGCCCGGCCTGCCGGGTGGCGCCCCGGCCGCGCCCGCGGGCACCAGGTGGCGCGACCGGCGGGAGCTACGCCAGTTGCGGGCCCACCACACGGCCAGGAACAGGCCTGCGCCGATGGAGAGGACGAGTCCCACGCCGGTGACCGCGGTCGACCGGATGTCGAACGTGGTGCGGTCGAGCTCGATGGAGCTGTCCGGGCTCCTCACCGTGATGCCCATGGGGAACGCCCCCGACGTCAGCGCGCGAACGCGGACGTCAAGCCGCGTGACACCGGGCGGTAGCTCGCGGGTGACGATGTCCCCGTCGAGGAACTCGAGCTGGCCGCTGTCGAACTCGATCCGCACCTTCAGCGGCTGGTCGGAGTTGTTGGTGATGTTGACGGGGATCGTGCTGGTCCGGGAGGTGAGAGTGATGCGGAACTGGTCGGGCAGGGTCACGGCTCCGCTGAGCGAGCCCAGCGCGGCGTTGACTCGCTCGACATAGGCGGGGCGCTGGGCATCGGGCGTGGCCGTGCCGGTCGCGACCAACAGTGAGCCTGTCAGTGACCCGCCGTTGGAGGCGACGGTCCCGGCGACGCCGCTCACGCCCCGGCGGGCCCGGCGGAGCGGTGCGGCAATGCCGGTGAGGTCGTCGGTCACCTCGTGGCGGGCCAGGGAGATCGTCGATGGCCCGCTGGCGTCGGGCGGCACGTCGAAGACCTGATCGAGCGGCACGGCCTGGACGGCCTGACCGTCGGTGAGGCCGTTGAGTGCGCGGGCCACCGTGGAGGGAACGATGTCGGTGTCATCGGGGATGCGCACCACGACGGCGCGGGGGTCGGCGGGCCGTTCGAACCACGTGATCGTCAGCTCTGCCAGGAATCGCTGGGCATCGACGGCGCCGTCGTCGCCCCGTAGGTGGGTGGCCAGCTCGGAATCGCTCACCATGACGCGCGGGCCACCGTCGTCCAGCGTGACCGGCGCCGCCGGGACGTCGCCCCCCTCTACGGCGCTGGGAGGAACGACCGCCCGGTCCATCCCGAGGTCCACGGCGTCGTCCATGGCGTCGTCGCCGAGGGTGGGGCCCGACAGCCAGATCCCCGGAACCGGCGCGCGCCCGAAGAGCTTGCGGAGGGTGGCGGCGCCGGCGTCGACCTGTTCGTCCGCCTCGCTGGCCAGCCCGCTGTCCTGCAGCGCCTCGAGGTCGACGTCGGTGTAGGGCCGGGCCAGCACCGGTCTGTCGCCGCTGGACTCGACCAGCGATGTCACCGCCGCCCCGGCGGCGCCGCCGGCGGCGACCAGACCGTCGAGCGTCTCGGGTTGCGGTGCGAGCGTGACCGGGACGTCCCCTGCGGCGGCCAGGAGGTTCGCGCGCTCCTGTGCCCGGTCGACGGTGGTGGCGGTGGGCCGGAAGGTGCCGTCGGCCTGCAGGATCGGCGGACCGCCGACGTCGACGACGACGGCGACCGCCAGCGGTGCGAACGACGGACCGTCGGGGGAGAACAGGTACATGAGGTACGTCGCCACCGGGGCGGCCAGGAGGTTGTCCCCGGCGTCGACCAGCTGCACCTCGACGGGATAGACACCGCGACCCTCGAGCTGTTGGCCGTCGCCGCCGACGACGAATCCCGTGGAAAAGGTCCGGGCCCCGGCGCCCGACGTCGCGACCGGCTCCGCTGGCAGCGCTTCCTCGACGCCCCCCAGGTCGCCGTCGAGCGTGTCGCGGAACTCGGATCGCGACTCGAGTCGATCGTGCACCACAAGCCGCACTGCGGCGCCGGCGGGGGCGCCCGTGACCCGCACGTCGACGTCGAACCGCTCGCCGCGGTGCACCCAGGTCGTCTGGTCGACGACCTCGATCGAGGCCGCCACCTGGCGCGCTGCGGCGCCCGCTGGCCGGGCCCCGACGGAGAAGACGGAGACGGTGAGGATCAGGGCCGCGGCGATCGACGCGACGACTGCGGCGACGCCGCGGAACCGGTCGGCGGGACGCCGTGTCACCGGATGTCGCCGAGGTCGAGCCGGAGGACGGTGAGTCCCTCGGGCTGCAGCACGAAGCCGACGCGCTGGTAGAGCCGCAAGGACCGGTCGTTGCCCTCCTGCGTGTTGACGAGCGCGTCCTCGGCGCCCCAGCGCCGCAGCCAGCGCAGGCCGTCGAGGAGGAGCGCGCCGCCCAGGCCGCGGCCCTGGACGCGCGGATGGACGGCGAGTCGCTGGACGTAGCCGCGATGTGCGGCGCGCCCGCAGATCGCATAGCCCACCGTAGCGGCGCCGTCGCGGGCACTCCGGAGGTGGACGGCAGGTGTCGCGCTCAGGGCCTCCTCGAGCCCGATCCGGTCCAGCCGCCAGGGCGCGCTGAACGCCGCGTGGTCGACCGCCAGCAGGTCGTCGAGCTCGCGCCGGCGTCCCCGGCGGAGGTGCGCCGGCGCGGGCAGCACCGGGTTCGGAAGCTGGTCGAGCGGGTGAAGCAGCAGGTGCAGGCGCTCGGCGGGCACGAAGCCCGCCTCGAGGAACGGCGCCTGGTCCGCCCGCCCGATGGCGGCCGTGACTGCGCCCCGGTACCCCTCGCGGCGGAGTCGGTCGATGCAGCGCCGGATCTCCTCGGTCGTGAGGGGCCCGGACCGGTCGACGGGGGGCGTGACGTGGGCAACCCGGTGGTCCGCGTGCCAGGTCCGGACGCGCAGCCGCGCCGAGCCGGTTGCGGGTGCCCGCAAGACACTCATATCCCCCAAAGGGTAGGCAACACGGCGATACCCGTTACCGTCATCGGTGGATGCCGATCGCCTTCGTCACCCATCCGCAGTGCTTGGCCCACGATGCCGGGCCCGGTCACCCCGAACGACCCGAGCGCCTGCGCGCCGTGCACGACGGCATCGTCCTCGCCGGGCTCGGCGACGAGCTGGCGACCGTTGCGCCGCGGCCGGCCACCAGGGCCGAGGTCGAGCTGGTCCACGACGACGGCTACGTCGAGGCACTCGAGCGGTTCTGCCGCAGCGGGGGTGGGCGGCTCGACCCCGACACCCGGGCCGGGGCCGCCTCGTGGGATGCGGCGCTGCTCGCCGCCGGCGCCGGGCCCAGCGTCATCGAGTCCCTGGACGCCGGCGACTTCACGGCTGCGTTCTGCGCCGTTCGGCCGCCCGGCCACCATGCGCTGACGAACCGGGCGATGGGATTCTGCCTGTTCAACAACGTCGCCGTGGCGGCCGCAGCGCTGGCGGGGCGGGGGGAGCGCGTGCTCGTCGTCGACTACGACGCCCATCACGGCAACGGCACCCAGGCGACGTTCTACGACGATCCGCGCGTCGCGTACGTCTCCGTCCATCAGCACCCGCTCTATCCGGGCACCGGATCGGTGCTGGAGACGGGGTCGGGAGAGGGTCAGGGCACTACCGCCAACGTGCCGGTGCCGCCGGGCGCCACGGGCGACGTCTTCCGGGATGCGGTGGCCGAGGTCGTGGCGCCGCTCGCCGAGGACTTTCGGCCCACGTGGCTCCTGCTGTCCGCCGGCTTCGATGCGCACCGGGCCGACCCGCTCACCAACCTCGAGCTGACGTCGGGGGACTACGCCGACGTCACCACGGACCTGTTGGCGCTGGCGCCTCCCGGACGCCGGCTGGTGTTCCTGGAGGGCGGCTACGACCTCGCTGCACTGCGCGACTCGACCGCAGCGGTCCTCGTGGCGCTCGCCGGCGACCGGCTGCGTCCCGAGGCGCCATCCGCGGGTGGTCCCGGGCGCGACGTGGTGGATGCCGCCGCGCTCGTTCACTCGAGGGCGCGGCAAGATAGGGCCGACGCGACGTAGCCACCGCCTACCCTCGCGCCACGTGATCCCGGAGCGGCTGCAGCCCATCCTCGACGACGTGCGGCCCCTGGCCGAGCGTTTTGCCGCCGCGGGCCACCGGGTCTACCTGGTGGGTGGGATCGTGCGTGACCTCGTCCTCGGTCGCGTCTACGAGGGCGCCGACCTCGATCTGACCACCGACGCGCGGCCGGAGCAGACGCTCGCGCTGCTCGAGGGCTGGGCCGATGCGACATGGACGCAGGGCCGGGCGTTCGGCACCATCGGGGCCCGAAAGGGGGGCGTGACGTTCGAGGTCACCACCCACCGCGCCGAGGCCTACCGCGAGGACTCGCGCAAGCCGCACGTCGTCTACGCGGACGACATCGAGGCCGACCTGTCCCGCCGCGACTTCAGCGTCAACGCCATGGCTCTGCGCCTGCCGGACGTCGAGCTGATCGATCCGTTCGGCGGCGTCGCCGATCTGGCCGAGGGCGTCCTGCGGACGCCGCTGGCGCCCGAGGTGTCCTTCTCCGATGACCCGCTGCGGATGATGCGCGCCGGCCGGTTCATCGCCGGCTACGGGCTGGCGCCGAACCCCGCGCTGGTCGCCGCCGTCCGGAACCTGCGCCACCGGATGGAGATCGTGTCGGCCGAACGGGTGCGTGACGAGCTTTCGAAGCTCCTCGTGGTCACCGATCCGAGCGCAGGCCTGTGGTTCCTGGTCGACACCGAGCTGGCGGACGAGTTCCTGCCCGAGCTCCGGGCGCTCCGGCTGGAGCAGGACCCGATCCATCGCCACAAGGACGTGCTGACGCACACCATCGCGGTCGTGTCCAGGACGTCGCCCCGGCTGGTCGTGCGCCTCGCTGCACTCCTCCACGACATCGGCAAGCCCAAGACGCGCTCGATCGGCCCCCGGGGCGTCAGCTTCCACCACCACGAGGTCGTCGGCGCGCGGATGGCCCGCGACCGCCTGCGGGCGCTGCGGTACCCGAACGAGATCGTCGAGGACGTCTCGCGGTTGGTCTTCCTGCACCTGCGGTTCCACGGCTACCGCGACGACGTGTGGACCGACGCCGCGGTGCGGCGCTACGCGCGGGACGCCGGCCCGCTGGTCGACGACCTCAACGAGCTGACCCGGTCCGACTGCACCACGCGCAACGACCGGC
Organism: Actinomycetota bacterium; assembly: GCA_046723645.1. Classification (GTDB taxonomy): domain Bacteria; phylum Actinomycetota; class Acidimicrobiia; order Acidimicrobiales; family VFJN01; genus DASQUK01. Next base: position 36,652 of record JBKOUY010000040.1, read on the forward strand.
GCGCCCGCATGCTGGCGAAGCGCATGGACGACCTGGAGGCCCGAATCGCCGAGCTCCGGCAGCGCGAGGAGCTCGAGCGCATCCGGCCGGACATCGACGGCAACCGGGTGATGGAGCTGCTCGGCATCAAGCCGGGCCCGATCGTCGGCCAGGCCCTGTCGATGCTGCTCGAGGCGCGCCTCGACGAGGGCCCGCTGGGCGAGGCCGAGGCGGAGCGCCGGCTGCTGGCCTGGTGGGCCGAGCGCCGGGGCGGGCCCAAGGCCGAGCCCTAGGCCACCTTGCGGGCGCGGACGATCAACGTCGGGGGCACCCAGCGCATGGCGTCGGACCAGCTGTCGTCCGGGCAGGCGGCCCGGTCCGGCTCGGGCTCGGCCAGCGCGTCCACGCGGAAGTTGGCACGCCCGAGGCTCGCGAACAGCCCGCTGAGCGTGCGGGCCCGGTCGGGCTCGGTGGCGCCCGCGGCGACCGACCAGGCCACCGGGCTGGGGTCCCACCACGTCCGGCGCAGCATCGGCTCGCCGCCATCGGGGTCGAGGAGCGTGAACGCGGGGTGGGGCAGCGAGAACACCAGGGGCCGCTCGGGCCGGAGCACGCGGTGGACCTGCCGGAAGATCCGGTCGAGGTCGTCGGCGGCCGCCAGGCCATAGACCGACACGGCGGCGTCGATCGTGTCGGCCCGGACGAAGGCCAGCTCGGGCAGCGGGCCGTGGTGGGTCTCGACCCTCACGCCCTCGCGGTTGGCGTTGTCCCGAGTCGTGGCGACGTTGGCGGCATCCTCGTCGACGGCGATGACCCTGGCGCCCGCTTTGGCCAGCGCGACCGAGCCGGCACCGGCGGCGCACCCGAGGTCGAGTATCCGTCGGCCGTCGACGTGTCCGAGCAGCTTGAGCTCGCTCTCCGGTGGCAGGCCGGGGCCGTACTGGAGGACGTCGGACGCCAACGCCGCGCCGTCCGATCCCCCGGGCGAGAAGCGGGTCGGCGCCATCGGGCCAGTGTGGCGTACCCCGGGCGGTCGTGCTGGCGCCCTCGGTCGCGCGATGCGGTCGCCCGTCGCGCGCCGACGTCAACTGGTGCCGGGGCTTGCCAGCGGTGGGAAACTTCGACCACCGCATGACTGTCCGGCCCAAACCTCCCGCTCCGCCCGAGACCGGCGTCGCCCTATCGGCCGAGGCGTCCGAACTGATGGCGCTCGGCGTCGAGCCGGATGCCATTGACGGTCCCGCGAGCGGCACCCTGCCCTCGGGCGCGCTGGCCGTCCTGCTCACATGGGACCGGGCGGGCCGGTGCCGCCAGGCGCGCCTGGGTCACCCGTCGGGGTCCGGGTCGGTCCATTCCGCGATGCTGGACGACGGCTGGCTGGACCTGGTCCATCCCGGTGATCGGCCCACCGCCGCCGAGGCCCTACGCATGGTCCTGGCGGGCGAGGCCACCGGAGGCGCACGTGAGGAGCCGGTGCGGCTGCGGACGGGGGACCGGTGGGCCGTGCTGCGCGTCCAGGCGGCCGGCGGGCCGCAGGGGATCACCGGCGCGTCAGGGGTACTGGTCGACGCGACCCGGTCGGTCGGCGCCGCGGCGCGGACCGCCCGGCTCGTCGAGGGGTTCAACCGGTTGCGGCATCCCGACGAGATCGTGCGGGCCATGTTGGACGAGGGGATCCCGCTGCTCGGGGGGTCCACGGGCGTCGTGTACGTGCTCTCCGACGAGGACGACCTCGTGGTCGCGGGGGTCTCGGGCATCGCCGAGGACGTGCTGCACGCGCGGTTCGGGCGCATCGCCCGCGGCTCCCCGCTGCCCGCCGCCGAGGTCGTGCGGACGGGCCGGTCGATCACTGTGGTCAGCCCGGCGGACCGCCGGCACCGCTACCCGCAGCTCGACGCCCCCGAGCCGTTCTACTCCCACGCCTTCACGGTGGTTCCGTTCAGCGACGCTGAGGGGCGGCCGTTCGGGGCGCTGGGCGTGGGCTTCGAGGACGAGCGCCGGCTGTGCCGCCACGATGCCCAGCTGCTCCAGGACGTCGCGGCCCAGTGTGCGCTTGCGCTCGACCGGGCGCGCCTGGCGGTGGCGGCGGAGCGCGACCAGGAGCGACTGCGGTTCCTCGATCGTCTCAGCGGGACGCTGTCGAGCACGCTGCGGCTGGACGCCACGCTGACCGAGCTCGCCGGGTTCGCCGTGCCGGAGATCGCCGACTGGTGCGTCGTCCGTCTGGTCAAGTCGACCACCAACCCGAGACCGGTCGTCGGCGCCGCACACGTCGACCCTGCGCAGGCCGACGCCCTGCGCAGCCTGGCCGAGCGGATACCCGGCGACCTCGAGCACGTCGACCATCTGGGCGACGCGCTCAAGGCCGGTAGGCCACTGATCCGCGGCTCGCAGGCCGCGCAGGTGCTGCGACCGATGTTCGTCGACAACGACGGCCGCGAGGCACTCGACGAGCTGGGCATCGACGGCCTGGCGATTTTTCCCCTGCGGGCGCGGGGCCGGTTGCTGGGGGCCATCGCGTTCGGCAACCGCTTGGGGCGCGTGTTCGCCGGCGACGAGCTCGAGCTCGCGGAGTCGGTGGCGGCGCGCGCCGCGGTGATCGTCGACAACGCCCGCATGTTCGACGAGCAGTCGGTGGTGGCCCGGGCCCTGCAGGACAGCCTGCTGCCCGGCAGCCTCCCCGAGATCCCCGGAATCGAGCTGGGCGCCCGGTATCGGGCAGCCGGTCGGGGACTCGATGTGGGCGGCGACTTCTACGACGCCTTCCAGGCCGACGCCAACTGGTGGATCTTCGCGGTGGGTGACGTGTGCGGGCACGGCGTCGAGGCCGCGGCGACGACCGGACTGGTGCGGCACACCATCCGCTCGTCGGCGATGGCCGGGGTGATGCCGTCCGCGATCCTGGCCCGCCTCAACCAGATGCTGCTGCGCCACACCGCGGAGTGGGCCAACACCAACGACAACCCCGTGCCGATCAGCCCGCGGTTCTGCACGGTGCTGGTGGGGACCGCGCAGCCGACCGCGCGTGGCGTCGACCTGATCGTCTGCTCGGGGGGCCATCCGCTGCCGCTGGTCGGACGGTCCATCGGGCGGGTCGAGCCCGTGGGCGTGCCCGGGACCCTCCTGGGGGTGACCGACGAGGTCAACCTCACCGACACCGTGGTCCACCTCGATCCCGGGGAGGCCCTCGTGTGCTACACGGACGGGCTCATCGATCGCCGCCGCGCCCGCTCGAGGGCGTTCGGTGAGGAGGGCGTCGTGAAGGCGATCTACCAGGGCAAGGGGATGTCCGCCACCCAGCTCGCCGAGCTCATCGAGTCGGAGGCGCTGGCGTTCGTCGACGATGACCCCACCGACGACATGGCCGTCCTCACGCTGCGAGCGGCGCCGAGGTAGCCGGCGCCGGCCCCAGCCCCTGGGCCGCGGTGGCACCGGCGGCGTAGCGGTCGACCGCCCGCTCCACCAGCCGCAGCCCGTCGAGGCCGGGGAGGCCGTCGATGCGCCGGTCGATCCGCTGGGCGATGGCCCGGCCACCGTCGTCGCCGAACAGCTCGCGCACCATGAACGCAACCTCGCTGCGCGGCATGACGCCGGCACCCACGGGCCGCCAGAGCCGGCGTAGGGCGGTCCGGCACAGGTGCCGGGCCCGGCGGCTACCCGACAGGCGGCGCTCGGCCTCGGCGGCGTAGAAGGCGATGTGCCGGCCCTCCTGGCGCATGATCCTCGACAGGAGGTCGGTGAGGACGGGATGCCGCGCCCGGTCGATCAGCCGGGCGTAGCCGGCCTGGGTCGTCCACTCGTTGACGGCCCCCCAGGCCATGTGCACGGCGGGGAACGCCTCGCCGGCCAGCGTTGACCCCAGGGCGTGGAGCATGGGTGAGAGCCGGTCGCGGACGCCGAGACGACGCCGCAGATCGGCGATGCGCCCCGCACCGTGGGTCTCGTCGTGGGCGGCGAGCACGCGGCCGATGGCCTGCCCGTGCCACATCTCCTCGTAGCTCCAGACGGTGAGGAACGTGGTGATGTCCGGGTCACGGTGCGCCGGCGTCACCAGCAGGTCGCGCAGGTAGCAGACCGTGTGGTGCTCGATGTCGTGCATGTAGCGCAGGCAGCGGATCGCGCCCGCCGGCAGCGGCCGATCCCGGAAGGCGTCGAAGTCGATGCCGGAGAGATCGACGGGTGCGGCCCGGTCGCGGTAACGGTCGACATCCACTCGCATGTCCCCGGTTCGGAGCCGCGGGCGGGCCCGGATGAGGGTCAGGTGGCCTGGCCCTGGGCGACGATCTGGTCGGGTGTCGGCGAGACGGCGCCGCCGGCCGCCTCGGCGGAGATCGCCATCGTGGTGGTGCCGGCGGGGACGGCCACGGAGGTGACGGGCGTCGTGCCGTTTCCGACGGTCCCCAGCGAGATCGGCTGGGCGCCGTCGAGCTGCCAGAGCTGGTAGGTGCGCCCCTCCTCCAGGGTGGGCAGGTCGTCGGCGAGGAAGTACCCGGTGCCCCTGTCGGTGACCACCACCCGTGCGACCGCCGCGCCGTCGGGAGTCGCCAGCGTGGCGACCGGATCACCGGCGTCGATCGCATCCTGGGCGTCGCCGGCCAGGTTGCTCGGCCCGTCGCCCCGGTCGCCGAGCACGTAGCCGATGCCCAGCGCGGCCGCCACCAGGACCACCGCCGCGGCGGCCAAACCTGCGATCCTCTCCCACGCCGGCCGCCGCCTGGCGAGGTGCCGCGGGCCGGAGGGCGCACCCGCGCGCCGCCGGCGCGGCTCGGCCGCCGGGGGAGCGCCCGGATGGGGGACCGCCTCGAGCCGCGGTCGATCCAGGACCTCGTCGCCCTCGGCGATGATCGACTCGGAGATGCGCGCCCACAGGGCCGGGGACGCCGGCTCGTCCGGCGTGAGCCGGGCGAGCGTGGCGAGGTGGCCGTCCAGCTCGGCCTGGCACACGAGGCACCCGGCGAGGTGCGCCTCGACGGCCGCCCGCTCGTCCGGCTCGAGGCCGTCGAGCGCGTAGACCGCGATCTCGTCGAACGGATGCTGCTGTTCCGTACTGCTCACGGCCGCACCCCCTCGACGTCCAGCGCCCGGCGCAGGCTCGAAAGGCCGGAACGGATGCGGCTCTTCACGGTCCCCTCGGGCAGGCCCAGCATCTGAGCCGTGTCCCGGTACGACCGGTCGCCGAAGTAGGCGAGCAGGATGGGCTCCCGTTCGGGTGCGGGCAGCCGGTGCACGGCCCGGCGCACCTCGTCGGCCAGGGCAGCGGTGTGCACTACCGACTCCACCTCATCAACCGCCACCGGTGACAGCGCCGCTTCGTGCTCCTGCCGGCGGCGCCGGGCGGACTCCGAGCGGACCACGTCGACGCCCCGGCGATGGGTCAGCGCCAGCAGCCACGCGCGGAGGCCGCCGCGTTCGGGGTCGTAGCGCTCGGGCGACCGCCACAGGTCGGTGAACACCGTCTGGCAGACCTCTTCGGCCCGGTGGGGATCCCGGGTCACCCGCCGGGCCAGCGCCAGCACTGCGCCGCCGTGCCGCCGGAACAGCTCCTCCAGCGCCGCCATGCTGTTGCGGCCAACGGCGATGACGAGGCTCGCATCGCTCGATTGGGAGATGCTCTCGTACACGCCTTTCCTCCCCGGCGCCGAAACCGTACCTGGCATGCGACGGTTCGCGGGCCTCTGCCACGAAGCGCGACCGTCCCGGGGCCGGGATGCCTGGACAGCGGGAGGACCGGCCCCGGGACAGGGGGGAGAGGGATGTGACTTGTGCGGGCCGTTCGCCGCGGCCGCCGGGCAGCGGCCGGGTCTCGGGCTCGGACGTCTTTGGTGGGTGCTGCCGCGACACGTGATCCCGCACATCAGCGCCCGACAGCACCCTGTGTGCGGTATTCGGAGCCAGGGGCCCGCGCGGATGTCACTTCCCGGAAAAAACTTGACGGCCCCGCCGGGTGGCGGGGCCGTCGGGCCGGCCACGGCGATGCGGGGATCGGTCAGGCCCTGGTGATGAACGCCTCGAGCGAGTCGCGGGCCACGTCGTCGTGCACCTGAGACGGCGGCGACTTCATGAAGTACTGGCACGCCGGCAGGACCGGTCCGCCGATCCCGCGGTCGAGCGCCAGCTTGGCGCAGCGGACGGCGTCGATGATCACGCCCGCCGAGTTGGGCGAGTCGTGGACCTCGAGCTTGAGCTCGACCGTGAGGGGCACGTCCCCGAAGTTGCGGCCCTCGAGGCGGATGAACGCCCACTTGCGGTCGTCGAGCCACGGCACGTGATCCGAAGGACCGATGTGCACGTCGTGGTCGCTGATGCCCGCCTCGATCTGGCTCGTGACCGACTGCGTCTTGGACACCTTCTTCGACTTCAGCCGCGACCGCTCCAGCATGTTCATGAAGTCCATGTTCCCGCCGAAGTTCAGCTGGTAGGTGTGGTCGATGGTGGTGCCCCGGTCCTCGAACAGCCGCGCCAGGGTGCGGTGGACGATGGTTGCGCCCACTTGGGACTTGATGTCGTCGCCGACGATCGGCACCCCCGCCTCGCGGAAGCGCGCCGACCACTCCGGGTCGGACGCGATGAAGACCGGGATGGCGTTGACGAAGCCGACGCCGGCGTCGAGGCACGCCTGCGCATAGTGCTTCTGGGCAAACTCGGACCCGACCGGCAGGTACGCGACCAGCACGTCGGCCCGGGCATCCCGGAGCGCCTGCGCCACGTCCACCGGTTCCTCCGGCGACTCCTCGCATTCCTGGCGGTAGAACTCGCCGAACCCGTCGAGCGTCGGGCCGCGCAGGACCCGGACACCCAGGTCGTGGACGTCGGCGAAGCGGACGGTGTTGTTGCGGCCCGCGAAGATGGCCTTGGAGACGTCCACGCCCACCTTGTCGGCGTCGACGTCGAACGCGGCCACGACGTCGATGTCACGGACGTGATAGCCGCCGAGGTCGACGTGCATCAGCCCCGGCACCTGGTCCGCGGGATCGGCGTCCCTGTAGTACTCGATGCCCTGAACCAGCGAGCTGGCACAGTTGCCCACGCCGGCTATGGCGAGACGGATCGTGCTCATGGGTTTCCTCCGGATTGGGTATCCGCGCCTGAACCTGCTGCGGGCACCGTTGCCCGCTCCTCGGCGATGAGGCGGTCCAGCCAGGCCAGGTCGGCGGCGATGGCGGCGGTGTCGCGCTCGACCAGCGAGCGCAGGTAGGTGTTGACCCGGCCGTCGGCTCGGGTCGGGTTGCGCCGCAGGTCACGGCGGCGGATCAGCTCGGTGCGCCGGCGCTCGAACAGCTCGAGGCGCTCGGCGGGGCCGAGATTGCGGCAGAACGCGACCCGCAGGGCGAAGGTGCGGTCGTCGGTGACGTCGGCATCGACGAGGAGCTGGTGGAGCCGTCGTCGCCCCGCGTCGGTGATGCCGTAGACCTTTTTGCCCCGGGACCCCCGGCCGGCTTCCCGCACGGCGTTGCCGGCCTGTCGGAGCTGGGCCCTGAAGGCCGCCAGCTCGCCGACGAGCGATCCGCTCATCGGCGCGGTGGGCGCGGGGGACGCCGGGCGGCTGGTGACGGCCTTGACGTGACCCGCCTTCTCGAGGCGCGCCAGCGCCGGATACAGCGATCCGAACGACACGGCCAGGCCCATGCCCGGCAGGTCGCCCAGCCGCTTGCGCAGCTCGTAACCGTGCAGGTCGGTCTCGTCGAGGAGCCCGAGGATGGCGAGGTCGAACATTTCCTGCCCGTCGGTCGTGGAACGGATCGTCGTAGAACGAATCGCTATATCGGATCGATATAACGACGGTCCAGTCTGCCCGCCATTCGCCGGAACGTCAACCTCCGGTCATCAGGTCCCTGAGCGAGCGCGGCACCTCCGGCGGCGGGGCGGCGGCCGCGCCGGCAGTGGCCGGCGAGACCCCACGGTGACTTCCGCGAGGGTCCACTAGCGTTGCGGGGCATGAGCTTCCGACCGGAGGCCATCCGAGGAGCGAGCAGCAACGGCGCCGTCGTCGACTACCGGCTGACGCGGCAGTCCGTGGTGCAGCAGTACCGCAAGGGCCGCCTGTCGCGCCTGGACGTGTGCGACGCCCATCCGGAGCTGCGCAGGGCGGCGACCATGGCCAGCCGGCCCACCGACGAGGCGTGCCCGATCTGTGAGGAGGCGCAGGTGGTGCTCGTCACCTACGCCTTCGGGCCGCGGCTGCCGGCCGGCGGGCGCTGCATAACGACGGCGCGGGAGATGGCCAAGCTCTCCCGGGGCTCCGCCACCTTCACCTGCTACGTGGTGGAGGTGTGTCCGGAGTGCGCCTGGAACCACCTCAGCCGCGCCTTCCAGGTCGGCGGCGGTTGAGACTTCGGCGCGCCGCCGGCTGAGTGACGTGGCCGGCCAGGTTCGGTCCCGGTAGTCTTCTGCCCTCGGCATGGCTGGAGGACCGAACCACGACATCCGCGCGTCCGGCGCGCGCTCCCGCCCGAGCCCCCGCGCCGGCGGGAGCCGCGTTCGACGCCCCGGCGCCGGCGGCGGGCCGCCCACACGCGCCCAGGCGGGTCCTCCCTGGCCAGGCCCACAG